>SYAD01000005.1 GCA_005789005.1 Planctomycetia bacterium
GCGCCGACAAATGGGAAGCCGTGAAAAAAAAAGCCGGAGTGACTGAGTCCGCATTCATTAGCAACCAAAGTTATCCCGACGCCATGACGTATGGTTTGGTGGGCGCAGCCACCGAAGTGCTTGGCCTGACCGCGGATCAAGTTCTTTATGCATTCGGCGAGTTTTGGGTAACGCACACTGCGTTCAAAGGCTACGGCGACATGCTTATGTCCGCGGGTCGCACCATCGGTGAATTCTTGGACTATCTCCCCTTGTTCCACACGCGTGTCGCTTTGATTTTTCCAAATCTCAAGCCGCCGCGATTTGAATGTTCTGACCGACACGCAGATGGCATCACCATGCATTACTTCAGCGACCGTCCAGGTCTTTCCATGGTTGTGGTTGGAATGCTCAATGGAATTGGGCAACTCTACAAAACGCCAGTCGTTGTGACCCAAAGCAAGTTTAAAGACAAAGGCGCTGATCACGATGAATTCGTTGTGACTTGGGGCGCCGTGGATCAAAAATGACCGACTCCGCGCCCATGCTTGACCGCGGGCAGTTTTCAAAGCTGTTTCCATTTCATTTTATTTTGGACGGGGACATGCGGATCCTTGATACGGGATCGGTACTGGCGCGCATTTGCCCCAAGGTCGTTCCAGGCGCCGCCATCCATGATCATTTCTTGATGTTTCGGCTTGCATCCGAACCAGTGAAGTCGCTCAGTCGTGACTTCATTTTGCGGCAACAAAGCACGCTGTTTGTTTTCAAATCTACATCAACCGATTTAATGCTGCGTTGTCAGGTGCTGATCTTGCGCGACCCTGAACGCTATCTTTTTCTTGGCTCGCCATGGGTGCGCAACCCAACGGAATTAAAAGCCTTGCATTTGGTTTTGCAGGACTTCGCGCTGCATGATTCCACGGTCGATCTTTTGCAACTGGTTCAAGCCACAAGCACTTCACTGCATGACGCCAAGCAACTCTCTGAAAAACTTGAGCAGCGCGTGGCTGATCGCACCGCTGAACTTGTGCTAGCAAACTCCGAACTGTCGCGCGTGATGCGCTCCAAGGATGATTTCTTGTCGGCCATGAGCCATGAATTACGCACACCGCTCAACGCCATTCTTGGACTTTCCGAATCGCTGGCTGAGGGCGTGTACGGAGATATGAACGTCAAGCAAGTCAAATCCATCAACACCATCGCGGAAAGTGGCCACCATCTTTTGGCGCTCATCAACGACTTGTTGGACATCGCCAAAATTGGCGCTGGAAAAATGGAATTGGAGTTGACCAACACCCATGTGGAAGATGTATGTCAAGCAAGCTTGCGACTTGTACTTGAGCTGGCGCAAAAGAAAAATTTAAAACTCGCGCTGAGTATGGACAACAAATCCGTCATGCTTACGGCCGACGAGCGCCGCCTGAAACAAATTTTGGTGAACCTGCTTTCCAACGCCATAAAGTTCACGCCCGAAGGCGGCAGCGTGACCCTGGCGACAACATGCGATGTGGAAAGTGAATCCCTTATGTTCTCGGTTCGGGACACTGGTATTGGAATCGCCGCCGAAGATCTAAGCCGACTCTTTAGTCCATTCACACAATTGGATTCCAAACTCTCACGCCAATACGCAGGCACTGGACTTGGCCTAGCCCTAGTGCTGAAGTTGGTCGAACTGCATGGTGGCAGCGTGGCGGTGGAAAGTGAAATTGGCAAAGGCAGTTGCTTCACTATTCGAATTCCTTGCAAGGGGTTGGAGAATGCGATTCGTGGCGGCGATAAAGGCGCTGTCACTAATTCTGAAAGATCGCGCATCGAAACACTTCCAAGCAACACTCCGCTCATCTTGGTGGCCGACGACAATGAGATCAACTTGATGACGGTCACTGATTATTTGCGCGCGAATCAATTGCGTGTGATCCAGGCGCGCGATGGTTTGGAGGCGGTCAAAATGGTTCGTCAGCATGGTCCTTCATTGGTGCTCATGGATATTCAAATGCCCGTGATGGATGGTCTTGATGCCATCGCCAATTTGCGTGCCGACGACAAACATGCGGCCATGCCTATCATTGCGTTGACTTCGCGCGCCATGGTGGGCGACCGCGAACGTTGCATCGCTGTTGGCGCCAACGACTATCTCAGCAAGCCTGTGAACATGAAACAACTCGTGAAGACCATTCATACCCACTTGACCAAAGACGAAACGCGCTAAAAAAAATACGCCATGACCACAACAGCAAATATTTTAATTGTGGATGACGACTCACGCGGTCGTGAAACATTAGAGGCGCTACTGACTGGATTGGGTCACAACCTGCACTTCAGCGACAGCGGATTTGCCGCACTGAAGCAAGCCAGCGTGCTGCCGCCAGATCTTATTTTGCTCGAGGTGAATATGCCGGGCATTGATGGATTTGAAGTGTGCCGCAGACTTCGCGCGGATCCAATTTTAACCGACGTGCCAGTGGTCATCACCACGGCGCTCGACGACAAGGCGTCGCGAATTGAAGGCATTGAGGCGGGCGCAGACGATTTTATTACCAAGCCGATCGATCGCTTGGAAATTCGCGCGCGCGTGAACACCATTGTTCGATTGAATCGCTATCGAAAGTTAATGAAGCAACAAGCTGATTTGTTGCAGGCGCACCGTGAATTGCAAGAAGCTTACGAGGCCACATTGAAGGGCTGGGTGCATGGACTGGATTTGCGCGATTGCGAAACCGCGGATCATTCTCGGCGCGTGACGCTGCTCACCGTGGAACTTGCGCGCTTGATGGGAATGTCAGAAACCGAACTGATCAATGTTCGACGCAGCGCGCTTCTGCATGACATTGGAAAAATGGGCGTGCCCGACCATATCTTACACAAACCAGGACCACTGACAGAAGCTGAATGGGTGATCATGCGTAAACATCCACAAATCGCGCATGACATGCTGACTCCTATTGAATACTTGCGATCGGCGCTTGATATTCCATTTTGCCATCACGAACGCTGGGACGGCACTGGCTATCCCCGCGGACTCAAAGGCGAACAAATTCCATTGGTCGCGCGCATCTTCGCCGTGATCGATGTGTTTGACGCGCTCTCGTCCGACCGCCCTTACCGCAAGGCATGGCCCCAGGAAAAAATCATCGAGTACATGCGCGAGGAATCAGGAACGCATTTTGATCCCAAAGCGGTCGAACTGTTCTTGCAAATGATGGCGGGCGAATCCCAGCCATCAACAACCCAAGCGTAAATTTATTTTTCCTTGTTGGTGTTGGCTAGAGCGATCACTTTTGCCCCGTCGCCTGAACCTTGGAAGACAGCCAAAAATGGCGCTGGATTCGCGGGCAAAGTGGCCCAACCCACTTTCTGTCCCATGGTGAGATTGCATGTCACCACCAAAAGATCGCCGCACTTGGTGGCGCGAGCGTCTGCGATCACAGGCAACTCAGTGGTCGCCATCTTCGCGCCCTTGATCATGTCGTCGCGGACTTTCTGTCCTTTGAAGTTCACAACTTGCATACCCGTTGCCAACATGGCGTCAAACGTTGGCAAATCTTTTTTATGCTGCGCCATTAACAACTTGGTTAACAACGCTGCGCCTTGAGTATTCAACGCCGCGTCTCCGGCAAACGCTGGCGCGTTTGGCGCGGGGCGCGGAGATGGCGAATTGAGTGAGGCCCACGCCGCCATTTTCCAAGCGCCATCAACAATCTGCCACACCCCCAAGCGAGGCATGGCGTCTGAAGAAAGTTTTTTGCCATTCATTTCTTGATCGGCCTTCACAAGACACGTTGCGACCAACGCGTCGCCCACACGTGTGGCAATCACATCGTTCACCTTGGGCGCCGTGGTTCCCAAGTTGCTGATGTGGCTCATGCTTGTTGCGGGATCAAATACCCCCTCGAAAGTGATCACTTGGACAGTGGGTTGCATGGCGGCCATGACGCCCTTCATGTCCTTGTCCGTGATTTGCTGAAACCAACCGTTGATAAGTTTTGCGGCAAGCGCGTTCAAGCCCGCTTCATCCGCGGGCCATGAAGCCGCGGGCGCGGCTGTTGCGGCGGAAACTGGCGCAGCGGGAGCGCTTGCTTGAGCGAATATTGGCGCGGCAATCATGTTTGGAACAAGCAAGGCCGCCGCGAAAAATGATTTGCAAATGCGAGTGGTATTCATGCGCAAGTTGTACCAAATTCAGTCGCGTGCCGAGTCTCAATCCGACCTGCGATCAATCCAATTGAAAGATTGTGTAAATGCCGCGAAAATAATATCTCAATCAATCAGCTCACGCGGATGAGTCATTCAGAAATCATTCGCTGTGGTTACGGCGTCGATTCAGCGCGGACTAAAATGGCTTGCAGTTCCGTGGGTTGAAGCGCCATCTGCCCAACAAATGGTCGCGCGTGCACAATCAACACCGCGAAGCAAAATGCAATGGCGAGCGTGACCAAGGCCAACGCTAATTTTCGTCCGCGCGGCGCTCCACCGTGCAATGCGCCAATGGATATAAGCAGCAAAATTGCCAACACAAACACAACGCCCCAACGCGATGGAGACATGTACGTCATGCCGTCGCGGATGCGGACTTGGCGGAATTTTTCAGCGGCTTTCACGGCTTCCACCATATTTGAATCGCCGCTGTTTTTTGCAAGTTCACGCAACTTTGTAATTTCAATTGGACGAACCACCGCGAAAGGCTTGCCGCTTAATTTGGGCCATTCTGTCTGTATAAGATTGCGCGTATATACGGCGACTGTTTTACGGATCTCTTTCGCCCGCGCGGGGTCGCTCAGACCTTCGCAGTCATCCAGCAATGCTGTCAACGCAGCGGCCTCATCATTCACGGCGGCATGAACACGGTCGCCGCGATCCCAAATCCAAACAGCATTGAAGGAAATCAACAAACCGAATGCCAGCGCAATTTGCGACGTCACTTCGGCCTCAAACTTGACAAGTTTTTTCCCGTCGCGCCCGCATAAAATGGGCACAACCAAAATATTCACAATCACCGCAACGCACGACCAAAGCGCAATCGCAGTAATGACGATCACTGGTGTGGGAAACGACAGGAACTTGTCTACAACTGGATACATTTTCCGAGCATAGCAACGCTACCAAATGACGAAAGTGGATTTATGCTTATGTGGCTAAGCCAATTTTTGATCAAAATTCACTTGGTGCCAATCACGAATTGCTCCAACATCTCCAATCCAACTGGCTCATTGGCTTGAAGTGGCACAACCGCGTAGCGCTTGGCGTGTGTTTGCGCGACTAATTCAATTTGCGTCAACTCGTTACGCGCGCGCTGTTGCAACAAGGGAGACACGGGACGCGCCAACGCCAAACTGTTATTCACAATCCAAGCCCAAGGCTCAATCCCTGCTCGGCGCAAGTCCTTTTGCAGATTTGCGGCCTCAAGAACCGGCGTGGTTTCCGCCAATGTCACCAACAGAACTTTGGTTTGCTTTGAATCCTGCAACTGCATCATGGGCGTTGTGAAATGCATTTTTGATTGCGCCATCTGCCGCGCGATTTCGCGGTGATACGCGCCCGTTGCATCAAGCAGCAAAAGTGTGTGGCCCGTTGGCGCGGTGTCCATCACCACGAAGCATTTTCCCGCCTCACGAATAATACGGGAAAATGCGCTGAATACCGCTATTTCTTCAGTGCACGGCGAGCGCAAATCTTCCATCAACATCATTCGACCTTGTTCATCTAAATCCTTCCCCTTGGTTTCCATCACATGCGATTGGTAGCGCGCAGTTTCCACAGCGGGATCAATGCGACTCACTTGCAAATTTTCAAGAGCGCCATGCAACGTCTCGGACAGATGCGCCGCGGGATCGGATGTCGTCAGATGAACTTTGTGGCCGCGGCGAGCAAGCGCCACGGCGATCGCCGCCGCCAAAGTTGTTTTGCCAACGCCACCCTTGC
This sequence comes from Planctomycetia bacterium, assembly GCA_005789005.1. Lineage (GTDB taxonomy): Bacteria > Planctomycetota > Phycisphaerae > Phycisphaerales > SM1A02 > SYAC01. Next base: position 5,902 of record SYAD01000005.1, read on the forward strand.
CCATGAGCATCACCAAACCGTGGCCGTCCACTTCAATTCCATCGACCAAGGTGGATAGTTTTGGCGCGGTGAACTGCGCAAGCACAACCGGCGCACACGGTGGATCGCATGCGCCCGGCTTGAATAATTCTCGCAATGAGGCAAGTCCAACCAAGTTGAATGCCTTCAACGGCACATGGTCGATAGGCAATTCGCGCAAGATCACTGGCATATTCTCCAACGCTTGCTGCTCACGACGCACAACAGCGGCCGCCAATGGATCATTCAACGCTTCGTCCTGCGGCAAAATTCCATTGATCACCAAATATTGATTCGCAAAGTGAATCGCGGCCAATTCCTCATGCGTTCGCGACACTTCGCGCAATGCTGAACTTTGCGCGCGCGCCACCAACACCAAGCGCGTTAGAGTTGGACTTGCAAGAGCGTCCACCGCGGCCTTGTATTGATCGCGCTGCTTTTGCAAGCCAGACAAAGGACCCAAGCATGACGCTTCGCCCCCGCCCTCTTTTAGAAATCCGCTCCATGCCCCAGGCAATTTCAACAAACGAATGGTGTGACCAGTTGGCGCGGTGTCAAAAAGAATGTGGTCATATTGCTGGGTCAAATCTGTATCCGTCAGCAGAGATGTGAACTCATCAAAGGCCGCAACCTCGGTGGTGCATGCGCCAGAGAGTTGCTCCTCGATTCCTTTCACAACCGCTTCGGGCAACACCCCGCGCACAGGACCAACAATCCGTTCCCGATAGGCTTGCGCAGCTGCGGGCGGATCAATTTCCAGCGCCGAGAGATTTACAACTCCAGGAATCGCTGTGATGTGGTTGCCAATGGCCACGCCAAAAACCTGTCCAACATTGGAAGCCGGATCCGTGCTGACCAACAACACGCGCGAACCTTGGTCCGCCAATCGCACCGCCGTGGCGCAGGCGAGAGAAGTTTTTCCCACGCCGCCCTTGCCGGTGAAAAACATGAATTGCGGAGGAGAATCAAGAAAAAGCACGTTTGTCTCCTTCAAAAATATTCTTGGCTTGAGCGCATCAAGAACAGCAACCTTTGCCACCGCAACAATCGCCACCTTTGGGTTTGTCCTGCACAACTTGCAAGTTGGTCCAACGCTTTAATTCGTCACGACTTGGATATCGCCCCGCAAGCGCGATCTCTCCGTTGAGCAACACCAAAGGTAAACCCTCTGGTCCCGAACGCTGAAGAAAACTTTTTACGACGGAATTTTCCGCGAACGCCATAGGTTGCTGCGCTAAATTAAATCGCTCAACATTCACGCCTTGTTGTTTCACCCACTGCGCATCCGCGGCAAAATGAACAAGTTGCTGATTGATGTCCACCCCACACACGCCCGTGCCGCAACACATGGCGGGATCAAATACTTGAATTGTTGTCATACACATCCTTTCTGTAATGTGATCATGATAAGTGAATTGAGTATTTGAATTAGAGAATTTAAAGATTGATTTATTGAAACTATTGGAATGCAATCACCTTCAAAATGCAGGTTAGAATCACTTGGCGGTTCATCGATTTAGGAGATGGAGCGTATAGGGAGTTTTAAATGTTTTTACGAATGGTGTATGACGATAAATTGGCCGAGGCCGCGTATGTGATCGGTTGTCAACGCACTGGCGAGGCAATTGTGATTGATCCCGAACGCGATGTGGATCGCTATGAAATGGTCGCGGCGGCCAACGGCTTGCGCATTGTTGCCGTGGCCGAAACTCACATCCATGCGGACTTTATTTCAGGCGCGCGCGAGCTGGCTGAGAAAGGCGTGAAAGTTTTTGTCAGTGACGAAGGCGACGCCGATTGGAAATACCAGTGGCTCAACAAAAAAATTGGCGGCGGAAGTTACAACCATCAGTTGCTTAAAGATGGCGACATATTCATGATTGGTAAAATTCAACTCAAGGCTATTCACACGCCAGGCCACACGCCTGAGCATCTCAGTTTCATGGTCACCGACATTGGCGGCGGCGCCGACAAACCCATGGGCGTGGCCACTGGAGATTTTATCTTTGTGGGCGATGTGGGCAGACCCGATCTTTTGGAATCTGCCGCTGGACTTGTGGGCATCGCGGACGAGTCGGCTCATCGGCTGTACCAGACCGTTGGAAATTTCATGAAATGGCCTGATTATTTGCAGGTTTGGCCAGGTCACGGAGCGGGAAGTTCGTGTGGAAAATCTCTCGGCGCAGTGCCGCAAACCACGGTTGGTTACGAAAAAATGTTCAATCCATCCATCTTGGCCGCCCAAAGCGAAACGCGATTTGTGGAATTTATTCTTGACGGACAACCAGAACCTCCGTTGTATTTCGCCAACATGAAACGCAACAACAAGATGGGGCCAAAAGTTCTTGGTGGCGTCCCAAAGTTGCAACACATCACGGCGGCGGAAATGAAATCAATCGACGGCCGCACATGCGCCATCGTGGACACTCGGCCATGGGCCGATTTCAAAGCGGGACATATCGCTGGTGCGCTGACGTTGCGTATTTCCAATTCATTCAACACGGACGCGGGCTCAGTTATAGATGCGCATGAAAAAATATATCTCATTGTTCAAGCCTCACGATTGGACGAGGTCGTGCGCGATCTCATTCGAGTTGGCCTTGATAACTTTGCGGGTTGGTTTGAGGCAAGCGACATGAAGCAATACGAAGCCGAGGGTGGAAAGCTTGTTTCCACCGACGAGGTTTCGGTCGCGCAGGCGCAAACATTGCTTGTGAGTGAGCACCCATTCGTGCTTGATGCGCGGCGAAAAACAGAATTCGCGGGGGGTCATCTTCCTGGCGCTGTCAACATTGCGCACACGCGGCTACTGGCGCGAATTCAAGAAGTACCAAAGAACCAGCGCGTGTTGGTCAACTGTTTGGGCGGCGGTCGCTCATCGCTTGCATGCTCACTGCTTCAGAAGCATGGGTATCAAGTCATAAATCTTGCAGGCGGATTCAACGCATGGCAACAGGTTAAAGTATGAACTGGTTTCCGCATTGGGATATGCGCGTCGCGCAACTATAAATTTATTTTGGAGACACCCATGAATTCAACTAACAACATTTCGGCGCAAGCAACCCCCGAATTCCATGACACATCCAAATCTATAAACAGCGCCGTAGCCAATTCGCATCCGCGCGAAGTTCAAAAATGGCTCGGCTCTGGCGAGGCTATTTTGGTTGATGTCCGCGAGGCGGATGAGAATGCGCGCGAGCGAATTCAAGGCGCGCAACTGGCTCCGCTTTCAACTTTCAATCCAAACCAAGTGCGGGCCATGGTGAAACCGGGCCAACATTTGGTGATGCATTGCAAAAGTGGCCGCCGCGCTTCGGACGCCGCGCGCATGATGGCGGAGTTCGCGAGCGCGGGTTTGGTAATTAGCTCAATGACTGGCGGCATTGAAGGGTGGAAGGCTGAAAAATTTCCTGTTGTGCTCAATAAAACAGTTTCAAAAATTAGCGCCATGCGCCAAGTTCAAATTGTGATTGGTCTTGGAGTGCTTGCGGGCGCCGCGCTCGCATGGTTTGTTCATCCAGCCTTCATTGCAATTCCGGCATTTTTCGGAGCGGGTCTTACTTTCGCTGGCGTTTCTGGAACTTGTGCCCTGGCGTCGATCATTGGAAAAATGCCTTGGAACAAATTGAATTCCGGCACCGATTCGTGTGGCATCTAAAATACTTCTGATCTTTTCTTCGAATGACATTCACTAAACTGAACGCCTCACTTTGGCAACAGAGTCAATGCATGACAACTGACCAACTCCATATTCGCAACATGACGCGCACGGAACTTGATGTCCTTGTGGAGTGGGCGGCCAACGAGGGGTGGAATCCGGGTCTGTATGACGCGGACATATTTTGGGCGACCGATCCAGACGCGTTCATAGCGGCGGAGTTCAATGGCGAAATGATCGGGGGCGGATCCATTGTGAATTACGGCGGAGTCTGCGGCTTTATGGGCTTATTTATTATCCATCCGAAATTTCGAGGGCGCAATTTCGGTCATCAATTATGGATCGCTCGACGTGACCGTTTGATCAAGCGGCTTGATTCGCCTGCGCGCATTGAAATGGATGGCGTGTTCAACATGCAAAGTTTTTATACCAAAGGCGGCTTCCATTTTCTTCACCGTGACTTGCGATTTCAAAGAGTGGAATCTGCGCGCGACAATGCATCAACAACTCCACTGGTAATGGTATCTGAAAGCACACTTATGAACTCTGCCACCAGTGATTCACAAGCTTCTTTGATTCATCAACGCAACTCAGGCAACCCTGTCCCACCTGAAAGTGATTTCACCAACGTCAATATTGTTGATCTCACCACCATTGCATTTGAAAAAATCAATCAATTCGATCAAGCAATTTTTATGGCGCCGCGCTTCCAATTTTTACAGCGATGGATTTCACAACCTGCGTGCCACGCTCTTGGCGCCATGCGCAATAGAAATCTCTCTGGCTATGCGGTTGCAAGACCGTGCAGAACGGGCTACAAAATTGGTCCGCTCTTTGCCAACGATCCCGAAACTGCGCGCATACTTTTTCAATCGTTGCTGGCGCGCTTGCCACATCAGCAAGTGCAAATTGATGTTCCAGAGTGCAACACATCTGGTGTTGAAATGGTGAAACACAACGGTTTCACAGAGGTATTTGGCTGCGCCCGCATGGCGTTTGGCCCCCCGCTACCGCGCCCATTACAAAATATTTTTGGCGTGACCACATTTGAATTGGGTTGAACACCAACTCACTTGGACGGGCTTGCCGAATCATGTTGGTGCGCACTCTTGGTGTACACCACAAATGTCGCGCGCGACTTGTCTTTCTGAATATCAAATTCACACATGTCGCTTGCTATCAAGGACACAGTTGCCAGCGTGTCGCCTGGTCGAAGCGCCCTGAACTCCCCCACCGTGGCGCCACTGCGATCAATATGAAAACAACCCGCCATGTGCACGACGTGAAATTTTTCACGCGCCTTCGCGACGGACCGCGCCATGGTTGCGTCCCACATCAATTGCGACGCAAGAAACCCATCCAAGTCCTCGTCGGAAACAATAGGTGTTGGCTTCCCATCCTCTTCGCGCATTTCAACCATGATCGCGCGTAAATCTTCGCGGTATTCAGGGTGCTTCACCGACGGCGTGTCAAACAACGCGCGCTCCTCGCTGATGACGGGCGGCAACGCCTTCATTCCATCCTTGGAAACCATGCGCACATATTTGCGCGGCGCATTGGCCGCAATCACAACACCGCCGTTTACTTTCGCGGCATCCAAGACAGGTTGGTACCACTCCACCCAAGAATTTTTACCCGCCCAGCTTTCACTTTTGGTTTGCTCGGCCAGTTGATGTGAATCAATTGTGCCAGCGAGCCATTGATCCGTCACGGTCTGCTCATCGCGCTCCAACATTTCAATGCTCAGCGCGCCTCCATGCCAACCGGCAATCAACTCCCCAACAAGTTGCGCCTCCAACGCATGCCCATATGCATCGTCATGCGTCTCGCCAATAAATACAGCATCGCAATGGGCAAGCGCGCCAACCATGGCGCCCCAAGTTGTGGGCGTGCCATCGCCAAGAAAAACGCACGTATTGTCCTGCCGCACCGCCACGCGTACCGCAGGTTTTTCCACGGCGGTGGTTGAAACACACGCGGACAACGCCGATGAAAAAAATAAGAATGCTGCAAATCTGCAAGTTTTTTCAATTATTGTCATCAATGATCATTTCATTTTTATACAAGGACTGGCGCAAGTCATGCTCACGAAATACAGAGCCGTTTGTATAGTATTCACACAGGAGATCACGTGTACGGAAAACAAACAGAATGCGCCATAGGTTGTGCCAGTCGTCTAGCTGAAGTTTTTGACGGCGGCAAGACTCGCCTGAACGCCGCTGAAATTGCAGAAGCTCGCGGCTTGCAACCACCTTCGGTTGCGAAAATTCTTTCTGTGCTTTCTAAGGCTGGTATTGTTGATGGATCACGTGGACCTGGTGGCGGGTATGCACTTGCGCGGCCACCCAAGCAAATTGCGCTTCGAGATATTTTTGAATTATTCGAGCGCAGCGATCCAAGCAACAACTGTCCGTTTGGTGGTGGTGTCTGCGGCGCTGGCGCTCCCTGCGCCATGCATCAAGAATTGGTTGATGTACAAAAGCACTTGGATATTTTTCTTGATAAAACAACGCTTGAACCATTTCGTGTGGCGTATCAGGAACTTGGTCACAGACCTGTTCCATCTGGAACACGCCCCGCTGTTACCAAGCGCGAAAGTTTCCGCGCGCGAAAGCGGTCGCACACGTAATTCATCAAGAGTGTGCCATTTTGTTGTTGTATTCAATCGCCCCTCTTCGTAACGTAGAAGCGTGAAACCCATTCAAACTTTCTTTCAGGCGAGTCACCACGTGCCACTCAAAATCAACTTTGTCCGAATGCTTGCTTATTGCGTATCCGCGGCCGTACTTGCGCTCTGTGTTGCCAGCGCAGTCGCTGACACAACCAGCGAAACATTGAGCGCCACACATGGCGCACAAGAAACACAATCTCCGCGCGTTGCGCAATCGCTCAAGGCCAAGAACATGGCCGCCAAAGCGTTGCTAGTTGTTCACTACGCGCGCGCGGACAAAAATTATGATCGGTGGAACGCGTGGTGCTGGCCAGAGGGTGGTGAAGGCGCGGCATATCCATTTACGGGCAAAGATGCCTTTGGCCGCTATGCGGTGATTCCATTTAAGGAAAAGCCCAAGGGTGCGGGCTTCATCATTCGCCTAGGTGAATGGGAGCAAAAAGATACTGATCACGATCGCACGATCACGTTCGACACGGGTGACGCGCAAGAAATTTGGTTGGTGGCTGGCGATGATCGCGTTTATACAAATCCAAACGATATCGATCTTGCCATTCGGGTGCTTGGCGCGTTTCTAGACACGGACAATCAGATCACTGTGGTTACCACCGCCCCGCTCAACAAAGAGCAAATACAAAAGTCCCAGATCACGCAACGTGGAAACGTTGAAATCAAGCACAAAATCAAAGGATTTTTGCAAATTCAAAAATCACTTTCCTCACGTGCCATGTACACAATTCAACTTGCCAAACCGGTCGCCGATCTCGATATCGCTGCGCTGCAACTGGAAACTCCTGGAGTCAAGTCCACTCCTATTTACGCGCGCAATATTCTTGATCAAGAACGCTTCAGTCCGCTGCAAGCCACGCTGGGCGCTTTTTGCACGCCAGGCAAAACAATTTTTCAAACATGGTCGCCGGTCAGTAGCGGCGTGCAACTTCTTTTCTATGACAGTGTTGATGCAAAACAAACGTCGAGAGGGCTGAAGTTACAGCGGGGTGAAAAAGGTTTGTGGAGCATTGAAGTGCCAGGAGATCTTCAAGGCAAGTTGTATCGATATCAATTTGACAGTTATGGCGAGCGTCGTGAAGTTCCAGACATCCATACTTTCGCCGCTACAGCTGATGGCGCATTTTCTGTCGTGGCGGATTTGAATCGACTGAATCCCAAAGATTGGGACACTACCACGGCGCCAGCGCTCAAACACCCAACGGATGAAATTATTTATGAAGTGCATGTGCGCGATTTTTCTGCAACCGATATAAGTTGCCCACCTGAAATACGCGGGACGTATTTAGGCTTAACGCATGAAAACCCCGCCAAAAATAGCGCAATGAGCAGTGGCATTTCGCATTTGCAAGATCTTGGCGTGACCGCGGTGCATCTACTTCCCATAGAAGATTTCACGGCCGAGGCCAAGGAATACAACTGGGGCTACTGGACCGCGTTCTTCAATGTTGCGGAATCGAACTACGCAAGCAACGCCAGTGATCCATTGCAACCCATACGCGACGTCAAGCGCATGATTCAAGACTTGCACGCCAATAAGATTCGAGTCATTCTTGATGTGGTCTACAACCACACTTCAAGCACGGGCGCGTCGTCACCATTTGATCAAACAGTGCCGTACTACTTTCACCGCTTCAGCGATGATGGTCGATTGATGAATGACACTGGTGTTGGCAATGCGATCGCTGACGAGCGTCCAATGGTGCGCAAGTTCATTGTGGACAGCCTTGCATATTGGGTAGATAATTTTAAAGTGGATGGATTTCGTTTTGATTTGCTTGGAACGAACTATCCACAAACAGTGCGCGCAATTTGCGATCGAATGATCGCCATCAAGCCCGACATCACTCTGTATGGAGAACCTTGGACAGGTGGTGGCGAAACGCACTTTGGTAAAGGCGCGCAAAAAGGAATGCGCATGGCGGTGTTCAATGACAATATCCGCAACGCCATTCGCGGCGATTTGGATGGAAATTCAACTGGTTTTGCGACCGGTCCTGGCGGAGACGTCGCCGCCATTCAGCGTGGTGTCGTTGGCGCGATTGATGACTTCACCAGTGAACCCACTGAAACCGTGAACTATGTTTCGGCCCACGACAATCTCACATTGTGGGACAAGTTGCTTAAGGTTGCGGCAAAAGAAAGCGAGGCCACGCGGCGCGCGATGCAAAAACTTGCATTGGGCATTGTGTTGACGAGCCAAGGCATTGCATTCATTGATGAAGGCAGTGATTTCTGTCGCAGCAAAAACGGAAACAATAATTCCTACAACTCTGGCGATGAAGTCAACGCCTTGGACTGGAAACGAAAGCTGGAATATCGCGACGTGTTTGAATATGTGCGCGGGTTGATCGCACTTCGCAAAGCCCACGCGGCATTTCGCATGAGCGACGACGCGATGGTTCGAAAATCGATCACATTTTTCGCCAATCCAAACACAGTGTCATTTACTATCAATGGCAGTTCCTCGGGAGATCCTTGGCGCTCTATTTTTGTCGCCTACAACGGAGAACCCAAATCCCAATCCGTGAATCTTCCTGCGGGCACATGGGCGATCGTTGTTGATTCAAAAAATGCGGGCGTGGCAACATTACGTACCGCTATTGGAAGCTTAGAAATGCCTCCATATTCGCTGATTGTCGCGCACACGCAATAAATTTTATTCTTAAGTGAATATCAACGCGTAGGACTTCGCGTATGCAAATTAAATCTTTATGAAATCTCAATCCTCCCCAACACTCATTTCATTGAAACGCAGTATTCCATGTCAAAATTAAAGCAACGTTGCTGGTGGTGTGGAGTTGATCCGATCTATGTCGCATATCACGACAAGGAATGGGGCGTGCCTGAACTGAATGACCGAGCGTTGTTTGAAAAACTTGTGCTTGATGGTTTTCAAGCCGGACTTTCGTGGATTACCGTCTTGAAAAAGCGGGAGGCGTTTCGAGAGGCGTTTCACAACTTTGATCCACATCGCATGGCCAAATTTAACGCGCGCGATATGAAGCGCTTGCTTGTCAACGCTGGGATTATTCGCAGTAAAAGTAAAATTCAAAGCGCGATTGGCAACGCACAAGTGTGGCTGAAGATTATGGAGGGTGGCAAAGGCTCATTCCGCGATTTTCTGTGGCAGCACACCAATCATCGCACTCAACAGAATCGTTTCAAACAAAAGCGTGATATTCCAACAGAGTCAGAAGCGAGCCGCGCCATGGCCAAGGCCTTAAAAAAAGTGGGCTTTAAATTCTGCGGTCCGACCATTTGCTATGCGTTCATGCAAGCCGTGGGCATGACGAATGACCATCTTGTGAGTTGCCCGCGACATGCGGTGGTGAAAAAGTTAAGCGTGCGACTTACTTCTGGCGCGGCACAAACTCGATAATGTTTTTTATCAACTCCGCGTTGATCGGCAACGCTGGATCGGAATATGACGCGGTCTGCTTTAGTGGTTCGTCCGAAACAGTTTTAAGCACATGGTTCATACCCCCAATGATGACTAGCTTCGCGGCAGGTGCGGCTTTTTTAAGGGCCTCTGCCTCTTCAACTGCAACTTGAATATCCGTGGCGCCTTGGCAAATCAAAAATGGTTCCTTGATCGACGCCACGATTTCTGCGGGATTATATTTGAACCAAGAAATTAAATACGGCTGTACAGAAGCGCGATACAACGATTTCAGCGCGGGAGGAACATCTTCCGTGGTTCGACCAGCCTCTAGCTCACGCAAAATCATTTCGTTGGCTTGAAAGAGTTGCGCAGGCAACTTGCCATTCATTTGCTCTCGCAGAACCAATCCCGCAGAACGACCCACTCCCGCTACGGAAATAAAAGCATTGGGATGGGTTCGGGCTGCCGCGATGGCGCCAATCAGCGCCCCTTCACTGTGGCCAATGATGGTAATAGTTGAAAAACGTTTGTCATGGCGAAGTAGTTCCACCCATGCTGCGGCATCATCCACATAGTTTTCAAATCGAAGATCCGCTTCTTTGGGACCTGCGGCGGCGCTGGCAGCAATGCCCCGCTTGTCAAAGCGTAGCGAGGCGATATTCGAAGCCGCCAAAGACTGAGCAAGCATTTTCAGGGAATTATTCTTGCCCGGAAGCATGGTGCTGTTGCCATCTCGGTCAGTTGGCCCAGATCCAGCAATAATAAGAGCGACCGGAATGGGCCCGCCACCGGTTGGCAGATCAAGTGTTCCATGTATTACACCCGTGGTCGTAGTCAGAGTAGCCGGCTGTTCCACAAATCCAGATAGAACAGGAACTTGAAATACCAAAAGCAAATGAATCAGGAGCGTTAAAAGAAGCATTACTGTGCAATCCTAGTCAATCTGGAATCAATTTACTTCACGGTATAACCGATCAAGAATGATAAATACCCAACAATAATCTTCAATTATCATATTTACAAAAAAATAATCGCAGAATAGTTGACATATTAATATCACCTGTATATAATCGACGTCTATGAAAAAATCCTACAAACAACTTATGAATGACATTGCGCAAATGACTGCCACCGCCAACAAGATTCGCAAGGAAGAAATTGCCCATGTAAAAAAGGCAATTCAAAGCAAAATGGCTGAGTATCAGCTGAGCCTGCATGATCTAGGCGCCGCTGGTGTTGCGGCGTACACCAGTGCACGTAAGTCCATGAGTGAAAGTAAGGCGGCAGCTACTAAATCAAAAGTTACAAAGGCTCCAGCCAAGAGCGTGGGCAACGACAAGCGCAGCGTTGTAAAGCCAAAATACAAGCACGCCAAGAGCGGCGCGACCTGGTCGGGCCGTGGCAAGACTCCCCGTTGGATGGCCGACGAGATCAAAGCCGGCAAGAAGCGCGATTCGTTTTTGATTAAGTAAATAATTTTAGAATACAAATGAAAACGAGCCGCCTTAGAGGTGGCTCGTTTTTTTATTTGGCAATACTGCCGGTCATTTTAAAATATTTCTGCAACACCAATAGAGAAACTATTTCCTCATCACGCTGATTTTTAAATTGGGCCACCCACGCATGCGCATTTTGAATGATTGCCAACGCTTCTTCTTCATGAGCCAAGTAATAATCCATCTTTTCAATCAAATCTGAGTAGTCATTCTTAAGCATGACATAATGGTGATCCGCTTTCAGAAGCCCTTCCATAAACCAAGTCTCTTTGGTTGGGCGCGTCATAAAACATAGGGAGTTGGAGGACATGATCCATTTTAGATTTGTAGCCACATCACCACCTTCAATCGAAACAACAAACTTATTTTTCAATTGATCCGCGACACTCAACCAAGGCTTACGATGATGAATCCCATCTGAATTTTTGTCAGTACGGCCAATATCACACCTTGGATGACCGAACCAACGATTTAAAAATCCAACACGCCAAGGCTGATACCCAGGGCCACGCCACACAACTTGGTCTTTTTTAGATTGGTAAGAAATTCGATCATTCACAAAATCAAAGTGCCGAACTTTATTCAAATTGAAAACCACTAAATTACGAACATCCCCTTCAATCGCCCTGGCTTTGGTAAATATTGGGAATTCGGACAAATGCGTATTGTCATTAAATCGAAACTGAACAGGATAATTTCTCCTCCAATAACGCATGTACTGAAGAAAATCAAATTGATAGTTTCGAGAATCATCTGAGAGTAATCTGAAACGAAACGGAGTTGCTGACGGCCCCAACTGGCAAGATTGATCCAATTGACAGTAATAATTCGCGCGCAGTTGCAGTCGTTGAGCGACTTCGCCTTGGCAACGACCAAGTAGCCATACTCTGCGAATTCGATAAACAAAACTCGGAATACATAACCGCAAAAGATTTACCACAAAATAAGTAAATCTCGAATTCTTTCTATATTTTCCTAGAATATAAA
>SYAD01000065.1 GCA_005789005.1 Planctomycetia bacterium
CGCGGCCGCGGGCGACAAAAAAGTGTCTCCACGTAGGGGCCTCCTCAATGTCGCAAGCCAAAATGACGCACACAATACGCGCGTGCAAATCACGCCCGGCTTTGCAAAGGCGTTTCATGTTTCACTTGCGGGCGCCATCACCGAACTTGCAACTAGCGCGCCGCTCAAGCAAGTGGAACATGCCCTAAAGGATTGGCAAATGGCCGCGTGCCAGGATTATGTGCTTGGCAAAAGTGATCGCTTTGCAACTCTTAGCGAGCCGCACAGTTTGGCCAAGTGTGGCGCGGCCGCGGGTTGGGGTTGGTACAAACTCAGTTGGACGCCAGACAGTAAATCCAGCGCGCCACAAAGCGTGCACTTCCCGCAGGCAACCGGCCACATGCAAGCATGGCTTAATGGAAAAGATCTTGGCGTGCTCAATGAAAAATCGGCGGCGCTTCCGTTAGTGATTCAGCCAAACAAATCAAGCGCCATCAAGAACGCGCCGGTGTTGGTTGGCGCGGAAAGTCAATCAAAGAGCGGCAAAAACAAACCAAATCACAAAATCAGCGCGCCTGGTAAAGCCCCCATGCACACGCTTATATTGCTGGCGCGCCAAGGTGGAACCAATGCCAACTCCGCGCATCAACACAGAGCTGTTGGTGTGTTTGGAAACGCGCTTGCAGTGGCGCCGCTTAAAACAAAAATCACCGTCATTCAATCGCCAGCGGTTGACCCATTCAAGGCCTCGGCGTTTCTGCCTGGCATGGCGCCCGGTCACCACATGTCCACGCACGCCGCGCATATTTCATTTACATATTCTGGCAAGGGCGCCATCACCATTGACGCGCCGGCAACTTCATTGCGCGCGGCGGTGCAGCTGAATGGCGCCGTGATCGACTTCATTGATTGGCGTGGCGAACTTGGCGACGCGTTGGTGTTGCATGCGGCGCCCAAGGGATCCAAGATTGGTTTGCAGAGCGGCGCGAATGAATTGGTGTTGGTACCTGTTGCAAGCGAGCATGAACTCGCCGCACAGGTGGATGAAACTATGGCCGCGTCCACACCAGTTTCTAAAAAGACGTCGGGCACATCCGCAGCGACAGCCACACTTGTTGCGGCAAAAATTTCCACTGAAAACATATGCAAGCAACTTCGCTTCTATCAGTCCAACGACCCCGCGCTTGCCAGTAACGCAACATGGAGTTTCGCCCGCTGGGAATTGCCCGGTAAAACGCTTGACGCGTGGCTGCCCTTGAAGTCAATAAAGCCCGGCGAGCCGCGTTGGTTTACCACCACATTCGCCAAGCCGAACGTTTCAAGTGGTCCCATTTCAATTGTGTGCGCGGGCTTGTCCCACGGACACGTTTTGCTGAATGGAAAAATAGTCGGCAACTACAACACGCTGCATGATCGCGCCCGCATTGAGCTTCCAACCGAAGCCATGCCCGCTACAAACACATTGAGCATTTTTGATGTGCAAGGGCGCTCGCCCGCTGGCGTAAAATTATCTTTTGCGCAGTGATCGTGTTGCGACTCAACGCGTGTCCTATTTCATATTTGAAAGTTGCTCCAAGACCTTCACTTCCATTCACTTCCAAGTGAAGCGCGCTCTCACTCCGCGCTCAACGGGTGCCACGTGGTTTTGTATTCCACCATGCCGCCGAACGCGTCCGGACCATCGCATGATTCGCTTGACCAGTCGTGTCGGTCATCAAGAATGCGAACGCGCTTGAGATTGTCCGCGCCTTGCTCGCGCAGCATGGTGGCTTGAGCGTTGTTCACCGCCGCCACAACGCCGTCAATTTCGCGGTGGCTTGCAAATGGCTTTAGCAATTCTTCGCGAAACCCGGTGAGCAAATTAAACACGCCCGCGGGTACGTCGGAAGAAGGCATGCTTTCCGCCATCAATAATGCGGGCAGTGGAAATCGCTCGCTTGCCAGCACAATCACGGTGTTTCCAGCGCACAAGGCAGGCAGCCACATGGATACAAAACCAAGCAGTGGCGCCTCTTCTGGCGCGATAATTCCAAGCGCTCCCACTGGTTCGGGCGCCGTGAAATTCCAATACGGCGCGGCGACGGAATTTTGGTTGCCTAGCACGCTGCCTAATTTGTCGGCCCATCCCGCGAAGCAAATTGTTCGATCAACAGCGGCGTTCACCTCGGCGCGCGCGTTCTTTGCGCTGGCACCCGTGGTTTCGCGTAGCGCCGCGGTTAATTCATCGGCGCGACCTTCAATCATTTCCGCAAGGCGATACAAAATCTGGCCACGCAAATACGGCGTGGACGCGGCCCAAGATGGTTGCGCGGCTTTCGCGGCCTCAACTGCCTCGCGTAAATCCTTGCGACTGCCGGTGCACAGTTGCGCAAGCACGCCGCCGTCTTTGTCATGCAATGGATGCGTGCGGCCACTTTCACCGCGCGGAAACGCGCCCTTGATGAAAAGTTTGTGTGTCTTAAGAACTGTCAGGCGACTTTCAGTCATGTGTATTTCTTTCAAAGCGTTCAGCAAGCAACAATGTGAATGTCATTTCAACACGCGCAACTCAGTGCGCCA
>SYAD01000066.1 GCA_005789005.1 Planctomycetia bacterium
AAGTTGGCGCTCTAGATATTGATGCACGTACTCGCCCTTGCCGCCGTCGGCGCGACGCTCGCGGCTGATGACTGGGTGATACTTGAAATTGGTGTGGGCCTTGGCCAAGTCCTGAATTTCTTGGTCATATAAAAGATCGGTGTTGTATGGCGCGCCCATGAGCAATTCAATGCGACTGCCACAGCGCGACCAGGATTTCTGCCACGGACTTCCCGCTGGCGGACCCGCGAGCAATTCTTGCAACATGCCGCGAAACGGAGCGATGCCCGTGCCCGTGGCCAAGAAAAGATAATCGTGCTTGGAGGGATCGGTGGGCAAAAGAAATCGCTTACCTGATGGGCCAGTCACCTGAATTGGATCACCAGGTTTGAGATCGCACAGATAATTGCTGCACACGCCAAGAATCAATTGCGGATGTGCCTGGGTTTCGCCGGGCTTGGTGATGAGCTCCTCACTAATGAGACGCTTGGGAGTTGTGGCAAAAACCTGGCCGTGTCCGTCCTCGCCCCAAGTGGGACTGGCAATGGAATACAGACGGACTTTGTTGGGGCGGCCTTGATGGTCGTTGCCCGGCGGCACCACGCCGAAACTTTGTCCGGCATGAAATTGCCCGGCCATGGGCGTGCCCGTAAGGTCAATGCTGACATGGCGAACATAGCTGGAAGAGCGGCCTTTGATGCATAATTCATTGGCCGTTACGCGCGCGGTGGCCGGCGCGTTGGGCGCCACCAAATGCATCTTCACTTCGGGCAGGGTTGGTTCACCCACGATTTCAAGAGTTGTGCTCACGGCGGTATCGTAGGCATGTCGGGCGGAAATTGTTGCTCGGGCGCTCGCTTGGTCGATTGAGAATGGCGCACTTTTTTCACCAGGAATTCTTTTCAAAGGATCTCAACTATGGATTATTTTCGCATTCAAGGTGGTCGGCGGCTCGCGGGTCGCGTGACGGTTGAGGGTTCCAAAAACGCGGCGCTTCCGCTGATGGCGGCGTCATTGCTGACCGACGGTGAGTTGAAACTGAAAAACGTGAAGCCGTTGGCGGACATTGAAAATATGAACGCGCTGCTGCGCGAGTTGGGCGTGCAAACCAAGCGCACGGGCGACGCATTGTCGCTGACCAGCATGGACCAGAATTGCGTGCACGCGCGCTACGACATTGTGCGCACCATGCGCGCCAGTATTTGCGTGTTGGGTCCAATGGTGGCGCGTCGTCGCAAAGCCGTGGTGAGCATGCCTGGCGGTTGTAGCTTTGGACATCGACCAGTTGATTTGCATTTGAAAGGCTTGGAGGCGCTGGGTGCCAAAATTGAACTTCGCAATGGCGACATCATCGCCACGGCGGATCGTTTGAAGGGCAACACGGTTTTCTTGGGTGGACCAAACGGTAGCACCGTGCTTGGAACTTCAAACATTATGAGCGCCGCCACGTTGGCCAAGGGTCGCACCATTATTGAGTGCGCCGCGTGCGAACCTGAAGTGGTGGAGGTGGCCGACATGCTGAACAAAATGGGCGCCAAGATTCAGGGTGCCGGCAGTCCGCGATTGATCATTGATGGCGTGGAGGAATTAAGCGGCACCGAATACAACGTGATGCCCGATCGCATTGTGGCCGGCACATACGCGGTGGCCGCGGCCATGACCAACGGCGATATTATTTTGGATGATTTTCCCTACGATTCGCTGCTTGCAACGCTGGATGTGTTCCGTGAAATTGGCGTGCATGTTGAGCGCCTTGATGACAAGGATTCAAGGCGTTGCTCGGTGCGCGTGACCAGTGAGCGCAACTTGAAACCAGCCACGATCACCACGCAGCCGCATCCGGGATTTCCAACGGATTTGCAGGCCCAATTAATGGCGCTTTTATGTTTGGCGCAGGGCAACAGCGTGATCACCGAGAAGATTTATTTGGAGCGCTTCCTGCATGTGGCGGAGTTGTCGCGCATGGGCGCGCACTTGAATCGCCAAGGTCCAACCGTGATCATCACGGGTGGTTCCAAGTTGGTTGGCGCCCCTGTGATGGCCAGCGATTTGCGCGCCAGCGCAAGTTTGGTGTTGGCTGGTTTGGCCGCCGAGGGCGAAACGTTGGTGACGCGCGTGTACCACTTGGACCGCGGTTATTACCAGATGGAGAAAACATTGAACTCGCTTGGCGCGCGAATTGAGCGTCTGCGCGAGGAGAAAAATTCTCCGGCAAGTATTGAAGCTGCGGCAAGCGCAAGTTAAGTCAATTGTGAATCGATTCCATGCGCCGCATAGCGCCGTTGAATTTTTGCGCGCGCATCAAAGCCTCGTGAATTCGTCGCGCCGCGGAAATTTCGACGTCGCGTTGTTTGAACTCGCGAAAAATTATTTTGGATATTGGGCTTGCAACGTGGCGTTGAACGCGTCAAGCGACTTCTTCAAGTGCGCCAATGTCGCGGCTGTGCGTTGGCGGATTTCATCGGCCACTTGCGGGGATGTTGTATTCATTTGGGTTGCCAGTTTCTCCAAATCCTCCACTGACATTTGAACTTCCTGGGCTTGCAGCGCCAAGCCGCGGGCAATCATGAGTTGGTCTTGCTGGTTGAACTCGGCATCATTGGGTTTTTCTAATATTGCCCGCACCAAGCCACCAAGCAAGTCTTGAAACGCGCGGCTAATTTGTCCGCCACTGAGCGACAATTGGGCAATGCTTGCGGCGTATAAGCCATAGCCGTCCTTGCTCGCGGCGAGGGCAGTTTCCATGTCCGTCTGAAGTCGGGTGAGTTGTTTTTGAAAGTCGTCGTAGGACTTGGTCATTTGGGGAGAGATCTTCTCCTTGATTTCCATTGCGACGGCGTTGTAATCCGCTTTGATGCTGTCGGCGTCGGCGCGGATTTGTGGAGTGGCTTTGTTGATGATGTTCGAGACACTTTGTGGATCTTGCTGACCGGCGTTGGAAATTCCCAGCAGTTGATTCATCTCATTGGTGTTTGATTTCAGCGAGGCGATGCGCGCGGACCACTCATTGGAATCGCTTCGAACCTTGTCGCGCAGCGAATCCACCGAGGCCGTTATGTTTTTCATTTGACCGGAGATCTCTTTTCTCGCTTGAGTGGTGAACCATTCATGGAAGAGAGAGATTTCGCTGTACATTTTGTCGAGTGTTTTGGCCACGGGACCACCGAAGATGGTTGACATGCCAGATGGAGGATTGCTCGCGCGGATTGTGGCGTTGGCAACCAAGGGGGCGTTAGAGGATGCAAAAAGCGGATCGGTTTGGTTTTCAAAACCCGTGTCGTAAATTTGGATGGACACATTGCCGCCAAGCACGGTGGCGTCGCGACTGATTCGCGCGGAGGCCCAAAGAGGAATGGACGAATCAAGTTCAAAGTCCACAAAAGTTCCTAGGGATGTTTGGACTGGGGTATTTGCAAGTGGATTGGCGGGATCAGTTGCGATGGAGCCGCTCGCAACCTGAAGCACTTTGCCGTATAAAATTCCACCTACATTCACAGGAGTGCCAAGCCGAATGCCCGACGCGTCTTGAAGCATTGAGAACACCAGGCGATATCGCTTGTAGCTGCGCCAATCAATTTGGGTGGAAAGAACAATCACCAACATGGTCAGCACGACGCAGGAGAGCGTGATGAAACCAGCGCGCCGCTCCTTCGCGGGATTGGGATCAAGCGAGCCCATGCGTTACTTGCCTTCGCCGCCCTGAGATTGCGGCGCGGCGAGAACTTCAAAGAGTTGGCGCTGAGCGGCGTCGTACTTCTCAAGGGATTCAAGAACTTCTTGGCGCACTTGCTTGCGGAAATTCTCGTCGCTGTTGAACTTGTTGGCGTCCTGCGCAAGCACCGCCTGCAAGGATGTGCTTGCGGTTTTTAAATCCGCCGTGGCAAGCGCGAAGGCGCGCGTGGCGTTATACAAATTCTCGTGCGCGACTTCACCGGGTTTAGGCTGGTAGAGCAGCTTCCATGGACTGCGACGAATTTCTATGGCGGCCAATTTAAATTGTCCCGCGATCTCGCGCGCGTCCAGCATGAAGTCGCGCAAGTCGACAAGGCGCGCTGGCATTTGCTGTTCGATTTGGTCCAGGCTGCTTGACAGCGAGCTTGCGGCATCCGCTCCTTGGTCGAGCAGTTTCTGCAGCGCGGGCAAACTCTTGGTTCTAAATTCGCTGGCGATAATCTTGGCGTCGCCCATGGTGGATGTGGTGCTATCCATCAACTGTGAGAATTTAGCTTTGTTGTCCTTTAAAAGTTGGTCCGCGTTGCCCGTGAAGCTTTGCGCGCTGAGCAATGTGTCGCCAATGGGCTTGCGCCAGGCATCATAATCCTGGTTGAAGTTGGCGGTCGTGGTGGAGAGATTTTGCAGCGTGGGCACGATACGAGTTCGATATTCCTCCGGGATAGTTTTCAACCACGCGGCCGTGACCGCGAGGCCTTTGATGATTTCATTGGTGCGAACCGCGTTTGCTGGACCCACAAGCGTGGTCAACATGCCGCTGCCGCGCGTGGCCAAAAGCATGTCGCCGCTTTTCAATACAGGCGCGGGCGCTTGTCCCAGCGAGTTGAAGTTGATGATGGCGGTGCTTCCCACCAAACTCCCAACGCGAATCACTTCGGCGTTGGGTCCCTCGAGCGCGGTGTCGGAGTAGCGCACGGGAATGCCCGCCATGATTTCAATGGACACATTAATCGCCGCAAGATTTCCAAGTTTGTCAATTTCTGGAGCGATCAACGTCACGCGACCCACTGTGAGTCCGCCCACTTTCACTTCGCTGCCACGGCTGAGACCGCTTACGCCTTCGGTGGTGTCAAATTGAAGGACAAGCGTTTGGTATTTGCTAAAGAGATCCACCTTGAGCAGGACAAATCCAACCGCAAGCGCCAATGCAAGTATGGTTGTGACAAAGATTCCGGCGCGAAGATTGTTGGAGAAATTGGAGTCGCTCATATGTGCCGCAAATAGTAACGCAATCAACTCGCCACTGTTTGCGGTCCGCCCACCATTTGCTCATTTGTGCTGTAGCGTTGCAGCGCCGAAAGCAATTGTTCCACTTGCACATGTGGCGGCAAACTCAGAAGTCGCCGTCGCAGAGCGGTGACGGTCTTGAGTTCGCGATCCGACAACATTAAATGTTCCTTGCGCGTGCCGCTGGCCGCGAGATTGATGGCGGGGAAAACGCGTTTTTCTGAAATGGAGCGGTCCAAAATAAGTTCCATGTTGCCTGTGCCTTTGAATTCCTCAAAGATCACTTGATCGGCTCGGCTGCCGGTGTCCACCAGGCATGTCGCGATGATGGTGAGCGAGCCGCCCTCTTCGCATTTTCGCGCGGCGCCGAAAAGTTGCTTTGGCACTTCAAGCGCGCGATTGTCCAATCCGCCGCTCATGGTGCGTCCGCCGGATGCGTAGCGGCGATTGTTGTTGAAGGCGCGGCCAACTCGCGTGAGCGAATCAAGCAGCACCACAACATCGCGGCCGGCTTCAACCATTC
>SYAD01000067.1 GCA_005789005.1 Planctomycetia bacterium
CGTCATGATGATGATGCGCCCGTAGCGAATTTTCGACGCGTCAAAGTCCTCGCGAATGCCGCATTGCAGCGCCTGAATCAACGTGCGAATTTCTTCAAAGCCCAACACCTTGTCCAAGCGCGCCTTCTCCACATTGAGCAACTTTCCACGCAGCGGAAGAATGGCCTGCAACACGTGATCGCGCCCACCCTTGGCGCTTCCACCGGCGGAGTCACCTTCAACGATGAACAATTCTGTGCGTTCCACATCATTGCTTGAGCAATCGGACAACTTGTGCGGCATGCCGCCAGAATCCAGCGCGCCCTTGCGCTTGATCAAATCTCGCGCCTTGCGCGCCGCTTCGCGCGCCTCGGCCGCCAACTTCGCGCGGTTCACAATCACTTTGGCTTCGGCGGGATTCTCCTCCAGCCACGCGCCAAGTTGCTCGGTCACCGCTGCGCTGACAAAAGTTTCCACCTCTGGATTCAACAACTTTTCCTTGGTCTGATTGTTGAACGTTGGATTGGGCAACTTCACGCTCACCACGGCGGTCAAACCTTCGCGCAAATCCTCGCCGGTTGGAATGAAATCTTTTTCCTTGAACAAGCCCATGCGTCGTCCATAGTTATTGATGACCGTGGTGAGCGATTTACGAAACGCCGTGACATGCGTGCCGCCGTCGCGGTTGGGAATATTGTTGCCAAATGCCAGCAAAATCTCGGGGATTCCGTCGGTGTATTGCAGCGCCAATTCGCAACTCATTCCACTTTCCGCGTCCTCGCGGCGCACCACCATCACTGAACTCATGGTGGTCTTTGTGGTGTTGATGAACTTCACATATCCGCCAATGCCAGTACCGTCGTGGAAGGTTTCATCGCGTTGTTGGCCTTGCCCGTCAACGCGCTCGTCGATTAAGCGAATGTGAACGCCCGGATTTAGAAACGCCAACTCGCGCAGGCGATGTTGCAAAAGTTCGTAGCGCAATGTCGTGTCAGGAAAAATAGTTGGATCTGGCTTGAACGAAATGCGCGTGCCTGTGCGGCCGCCAGTTCGCTTTTCCACCAAATGCAGCGGCTCCGCCAATTCGCCGCGCGCGAAAGTAATTTTGTAAAGACCAATGTCTTTGGAGACTTCAACTTCTGTCCACTCGCTCAACGCGTTCACGCACTTCACGCCCACGCCGTGCAAGCCGCCGGAAACTTTATACGCGCCGCTGTCAAACTTTCCGCCCGCATGCACCTCCGTCAAAATCACTTCCACCGCGGGCCGGCCATTGATCGCGGGATTCTCATGCTTCATCGCGTCCACTGGCATGCCGCGGCCGTCATCGCCAACTGTGCAACTACCGTCCACGCTCAGCAGAACGGTGACGTGGCTTGCGTAGCCGGCCATCGCCTCATCGATTGCATTGTCCACGCACTCGTACACCAAATGGTGCAGGCCTTCCAAGCCAGTGCCGCCCACATACATGCCCGGGCGCTTGCGAATGGCGTCAAGCCCCTCAAGCACTTGAATGGAATCGGAGTTGTAGGAACCGTTAGAGGCGTCTGAAATCGTTGGTGTCTTGTCTTGTTTGGTCATACTTGGCACGATGAAAAAGGCTTTCATTTTCACATAAAGCGCGACACGTGCGGGACGAAAAACTTCGCTCGCAACGCAGGCTTTTTTGTGATGTTTCATTCTACGCTAAACGCCACTCAAAGGTGAAAAAATCGGCGGTTTTTCTTGTGCGTAAATGGTCTTTTTTCTTTAAAAAATGTGGGCGAAATATTGCGCGTGGCTGCAAATAATTTCATCAAAACAACCGTAAAATAATCCCCAAAAACACGCTAATAACACGCTCTATTGTGCAGTCATTTCGCCTAAAATTTCCACTCGGCTTTCATGAACCTAAATTTGTTGCGTAAAGTCTATTGCCTTGATTTAGATTGAACCGATTGAAAGCAATCACATCTGATATGAGCGACCACGCCGACAATTCCGCGCCCGCAAATGCCGCTCGCAACAACGAGCAAGTTTGCGCGCCTGAAGCAGCGATCAAAAATCGCCGCGGCTTTCTTTCGCTTGCTCTGCTCTTCGCCGCGGGTTGTGTTTCCAACAACAAGTCCGCTCGCATGCCAGATCCAGTGTGGCCCGATCTGAAAGATTCCACGCCAACAACCAACAAGCCAAAGCCAGCAGTTGCCGCCGTGAAAACGCCTAAATCGAAAGATTTGGCCTTTGTCATTGACCGTGATAGTTGGTGCCCAAGTTCTGGCAGTCCGTCCGTGCCGCTTTTGAATCCCATGCTTCCGGTGAAATACATCACCGTGCATCACGACGGAATGAGCCCGTTTCTTGCCAAGGATGAACGATCAAGCGCGGCTCGTGTGGAGCTTATTCGTACTGGTCACCGCGGTAAGGGTTGGGGCGACATTGGCTATCACTATGTGGTGGATCGTGGCGGGCGCGTGTGGGAATGCCGCGATATGAAATACCAAGGCGCTCATGTGAAGGAATGCAACGAAGGCAATTTGGGCATTTGCTGCCTTGGCAATTTTGACGAGCAAAGCCCAAGCGACGAGCAAGTTGCGGCGCTTGAAAGACTG
The DNA here is from genome assembly GCA_005789005.1 of Planctomycetia bacterium. Classification (GTDB taxonomy): domain Bacteria; phylum Planctomycetota; class Phycisphaerae; order Phycisphaerales; family SM1A02; genus SYAC01. The sequence continues at coordinate 2,568 of SYAD01000067.1, forward strand.
CTGAATGTCTTGATGAACAAGTACGGCGTTTCCGTTTCGCGCGTGAAGACGCATCAGGAATGGGCGTCAGCGCGCACCGCATGTCCTGGTCGCAGTTTGCAGTTGGAAATGCGTCAAATGCGCATGAAGCGGCTTACTTTGCGAGATGGCAACGCGGCGATCCTGGCGTAAGCCCCTTAAGAGCGGTTTAAACTGGTCGCAAACGTTACGGCGCGTACTTTGGCGGTTCTTGCGTAGATTGCTCCTGCACTTGCGTAGACGCTTTCTCTGCTTGCCCAATTGTTTGCGCTGATTCCATCCCAGCCGCCTGCCTATTCGCCTTGGCGCGGCGGTCATCAGCGGCCAATTTCTCCTCAAACTTTGGATCGTTTTTTTCCTGCTTTTGCACAATTGTCCACATTAAAAACGCAAATGCGCCCATGCTGACAAAGGTGAAAGCAATTGCGGTTATGGACATGCCAAAGAAGGTAGCCGATACCGTGGCGTAAAAACAACAACGCCGCCAGTTGAAGGCGGCGTTGTCATTAGGTCATATCAGTAAGCGAATATTGTCAAACTATTGTTTTTAGCGTCGACGACGCGCGATCAAGCCAGCCAAGCCGATCAAGGCGATGGCGCCTGGGGCTGGAATCGCAGTGGCATTGAATTGGAAGTTGTCCATGCGATTGTTACCCGTTGCGGAGGTAGCACCCGTAAAGGTGACGCGCATATAGGCAGTTGCCGCATTGTCTAAACCAGAAGCAACTCCAAGGCTTGTGACAACATTGGTTCCTCCACCAGAAAAACTGGCTTGGATTCCAGTGATTGTTGCCGCTGAGCTCCAATTTGTTCCGTCGCTGCTGTAATCCCATTGTTGGGTTGAGAAACCTGACGCAGTTCGTTGCACAGCGTAGGAAACAGCCAAATTTGAATATCCGCTCATGCTGAAGGCAAATACCATGGACTTTCCGTTGGCTCCGAAAGTTCCTGCTGGAACACTCGCTGCGCCACCCACGATCGCAAGGGCCCCTGAACCAGATGTTACGGTTGACATGCTGCCTGTCGCATTCAGGGTTGTTCCAGCGAATGAATTGATTTCTGTGTTGGTATTACCAGTGACTGGCTCAAAGAAATCGCTAGAACCATTGGTTCCGTTGAGATACAACGATCCAGTTCCAAAGTTGGCTACAAGCAATTTTGGTGTCAATGGCGAGGCTGCAAGAGCAGTTCCGCCATTTGTGGTTGTTTGAAAGTCCCATTGGGCAATCATGTCAGCCGAGGCAACTGAAGCCACGATTGAAGCTAATCCAAAGGCAAATAGACTTGATTTGATCATTTTGAAATCCTTGATTTAGTGAATGAGAGGGGAAAGGAAGGTGATACGAAGTCAAATACTGCGCATCACATCTATAACCTGCTCCCGAAAAGGGATAAAGCAAATGATATTTTCAAAAATAAATCCTATTTTTGCTTTTGCGCGGGGGTATGTTTTACGCCGATAATTTAAATCGATTCCTGGAGCAATTTATCTAAGAAGATGTTGTGGGTGATTAGAGATCGAATATTACTCAAAGTATTGTGAGTAATGACTTTGTGTCACTTTCCTAATCGATGTTTCATATGGCATCTTTTTGTTATAAGACTTAATATTTTAAATCTACAGAAGCAAGCGGGCCAAATGAATTTCAACGACAGTTGGACTGGCTTACTTTTGACGACGGATGGGTCGAGGATGTTGACATAGCCAAGAATTTTCTTGCGCCGCTTTCAGGTTGGGTATGAAAATGATATTGGTGTGTTCACCGCGCGCCTAGCAGAGCAAGCGCAAAATAATTTGAGCGCTGGTGCGGGTTTCTTGAGAACTGACATCTTGAAATTGAAGTGGGGGGCTTGCGCAAAAAATAAGTTGCGGAAAAAAGGCAGCAAAAACTTTTGTCGTTGTGAATCCATTTATGGTGCGTCTTCTTGAAAGGAGGCCAATCAATGGTCGCGATCAAATCTTTATGTGGGGCTACGGAGGCAAAAATGCAAGAGGGCGCAAATGGCAAAGAGCAGCAAAAGCGCGCGCGCGCAAAAGGCGCGGGCGGGCGCGGAAAATTTGGTAAGTTGGGTGAAGTGGAAGCGCTTGGCGAAGTGAGTGAACTCGCCGCATTGGCGTCTCAAATAAATGGCGCTGAGGATGGCGGCGAAGTGAGTGGCGCCGCGGCGCCGCCAACGCGTCCGCGTAAGCGTGGATTGCGGGCGGATGTTTCCCAGCAACGCGAGAAAGCCATAGATCAATTGGTGGCGGACGCAGCGGAGCGCGGTGATTGCATGGATCGTTTTTACTGGATGTTGGTGTACGACCTGGAAATGGCGCCTATGACCAGCAATTTAAAGCAACTCACGGATTTGGGATTGGCGGTGCCGCCGCCGGCTGAAATGGACGAGCGCGAGTTGCATGAAAAGTTGTGGGAGGTTGTGGAGTCGCTCGGTGATTTGGGCGTGTTTCTATTGCATACGGATGGCTTGAGCGATCGTGAATTATATTCCAGGCTGTTTCACGAAATCTTGACGGAGCCCGTAAGAGATTTACCACCAACCGAAGGCGTGAGTGAGTTCATTGATTTGCTTGGTGGCGCGGCGCAGGCATGCGCAAATGCGGAAGGTGTTGAAGTGGTGGTAAAAGTTGATCGAGATCGCTTTCTTCCCAAGCCGGAGGGTGGCGAAATAAAAGAAAGTGGATAAAAATGAAAGGATCCAGCTCACCTCGAGCTGGATCCTTCAGACTCGGTTTAATGCTTTGAAATACTTTGCATCGCCAAGTCATGGTCGAGTGACTCACTCAACACTTTGACTATTCAATGCAAAAAACAAAATGCAAGCACACAAATGTAAATATCAAATTTTTACTTCAAAAATGATGTAGTTCACTTTCGGAGTGGTCATAAGTATTAGACAGGTACTTTGGTGAACCGTGGCTTGAAATTACAGAATTCTTGGAGCGTTCAGGGATTTTGTTGCGATGTGGGGTGGAATCGTGGCTTGATTAGAAAAAATGCTTTCGAGATGCAAGGCCAAGCCGCTTTATGGCCGAACTTGTTATACAGTTCTATCGTGAAATCAATTTCTCAAATTGCGGCAATACTTTTGCTAGCGAGTTGCGCCGCTGAGCCTGAAAAAGTTTCCAGCCCCAAATTAATCGGCGCGTGGAAAAGTGATTTTGATTCGACAACATTAACCTGCGAAGACACGGGCTTGTTCACGTTGACATTCACCGGACCAAAGACGCGGCCAATCGTGGGCGACTACACCTTTGACGGAAAAATTCTCACTTTCCGCAATCGCCCCGAGACCAAATTGTGCGTGGATGAAATTGGCGTGTATGAAATCAAGATTGATGGCTCATTGTTGATCGCCCGCAAAGTAAAAGACTTCTGCCCTTTGCGTGAAAAACAAATGGATCATTCTTGGACGCGTGTGAAAGCGGCTGGCGCGGGATCTTCGGCGGTTTCCGCCACAGAAAAATAAATTTTTGGCGACGTTCCGCGGCGGACACGAAGTCTGCGTAATTTTTTGCTAGTCCGCACCGTCACGCCCATCCAAGCAAAGCTAGACTTTATCGATGCAAGGACGCACACTTTTACTGGATCCACGACTGAACAAAGCCACGGCATTCACGGAGGCGGAGCGCGAAAAATTGGGGTTGATTGGGTTGCTTCCCGACGGAATTGAGACCAGCGCCACGCACATTCAGCGTGTGAACACGCAACTGGGACATTGTACATCGCAACTGGAAAAATATGTTTACTTAAGCGAGTTGGCTGATCGCAACGAGCGGTTGTTCTACATGCTGTTGCGCGCGGAGCCGGAAATATTGATGCCAATCGTGTACACGCCAACCGTTGGCGAAGCGTGCCAGCAATTTGGACACATCATGCGCCGACCTCGAGGCTTGTATGTGAGTTTGAAACGCCGCGGAAAAATAAAAGATGTGCTGCGCAACTGGCCTGAAAGAGATGTGCGCTTTATTGTTGTGACGGACGGCGAGCGCATTCTTGGTTTGGGCGATCAGGGCGTGTGCGGCATGGGCATTCCAATTGGAAAGTTGGCGCTGTACGCCGGATTGGGAGGCGTGCCGCCCAATGTCACGCTGCCGGTGACGCTTGATGTTGGAACAAACAACGAAACGTTTCTGGAAGATCCGTTGTATCCAGGCATGAGGCAGCGAAGAATCACGGGCGACGAGTACACATCCTTCGTGGATGAATTTGTGGACGCGGTGCAGGAAGTTTTTCCACATTGCTGTATTCAATTTGAGGACTTCACCAACAAGACCGCCATTCCGTTGCTGGAGCGGCATCGCAATCGCGTGTGTTGTTTCAACGACGACATTCAAGGCACGGCCGCCGTCGCGGTGGCTGGATTGTTCGGCGCCTGTCGCATTATGAAAAACAAAGTGCGCGATCAACGCTTCTTGTTCTACGGCGCTGGAAGCGCCGCGATTGGAATCGCCGAATTGTGCGTGTTGCAAATGACACGCGAAGGATTGCCTGAGGCGGAGGCGTTGAAGCGCTGCTTCTTGATGAATTCCAAGGGGCTTGTGACCGCGGAATCCGCGGGGTTAAGCGATCAGCAACGGCGCTTTGCGCATGCGAACCCGGCCACAAAAGATTTGTTGCAGGTGGTCGAAATGGTCAAGCCCACCGCGTTGATTGGCGTCAGCACAATTGCGAACGCGTTCACGCCGGCCGTGATCGCCGCCATGGCCAAAATGAATCCGCGGCCGATTTTGTTTCCATATTCAAATCCAACCAGCAAGAGCGAGTGCACGGCCAAAGACGCCATAGAACATTCGCAAGGCCGCGCTATTTTCGCCGCCGGCAGTCCATTTCCACCTTTGCACTATCAAGGGAAACTTTTTGTGCCGGGGCAAGGCAACAATGTCTACATTTATCCAGCGGTTGGTTTGGCCGTGTACGCCACGGAGGCCAAGCGCGTGACCGACGACATGTTCCTGCGCGCCGCCGAAAGTTTGGCGGCGCAAGTGACGGAGGAGGATTTAAATGTGGGCTTGATCTATCCACCTGTTGCGGAAATTCATCCAACGCTGATCAAGGAGGCGGTGGATGTGGCGACTTTAATTTTTGACCAAGGCCTTGCTGGGGTGGAGCGACCAAGCGACATTGACGCTTTTGTGCGTGGCAAAATTTACAATCCAACTTACTAAAATTTTATTTGGCGATTGATTGGCACGCGATTTGACGCGCTTGTTCTCTGTAATCCACTCGCTGTGAATTCAGAGCACATGAAGCGGTTTGACAAAGTCGCTTTATTTTTTGGGCTCACGAAACGCGAGCAAACGCAAGCCATTGATGACCACGGCAACGGTGCTGCCTTCATGCATGATCACGGCAAGCGTGGTGCCAATCAAGCCGCTCAACGTCAGTGGAATCAGAATGAAGACCATGCCCATGCTCACCGCAACATTTTGACGGATCACTTTGCGCGCGAAACGCGCCAAGCCAATCGCAAATGGAATTCGTTGCAAATCATCGGCCATAAGCGCTATGTCCGCGGCTTCAAGCGCCACATCCGTGCCGCCGCGGCCCATGGCAATTCCAACCGTGGCCATGGCCAACGCGGGCGCGTCATTCACGCCGTCGC
>SYAD01000068.1 GCA_005789005.1 Planctomycetia bacterium
AGAAGCAAGATCAGAAGCAAGATCAGAAACAAGATCAGAAGCAAAATCAAGAGAAATCTGAACAACAGAAAAAAGAAGAGCAACAAGATCAGGCGAAGCAAGATCAAGACAAGAAAGACCAAGAAAAGGAAGATCAAGAGAAACCAGAAGAAAAGCCCCAGGAAAATACCAAAGAGCAACCAAGTCAACCCATTGAGAAGGGTGACGAACAAAAAATGGACAAGCAGGAAACTGCGCGTCTTTTACAAATGGTGCGCGACAAGGAAAAACAACGCAACGCCGACCAAAAGGCTAAAGTCACTAAAATTCAGTCCGCCCCCGTTGGCAAAGATTGGTAATCGTTCACAATGTTTCGAATCATTCATCATTACATTCTTGCTTGCGTCGCCTGCCTAGTTCTGTGCGACGTTGCTTTCGCACAAGCCGTTGAATTTAAACTGCAGCAACGTGAAGGCTGGGTGGGCTCGCCAATCACAATGCAAGTGGTGTCGGTGAATTCCTCGGGTGATCCACAACCACCGGAAATCGCGGCAAGCCCGGACTTTGCCAGCGCGATCGTGGGCGCGCCACAACGAATGGACATGCGCCAAAATATCAACGGAGTTTCTTCGCGGCGCTTGACCACCACTTGGACAGTGCAGATGACCCCCAACCGTGCCGGTGTATTGACACTGCCGCAAGTAAAAATCAACGCCGATGGGCGAACCTATCTCAGTCCCGCGCAAACTGTGCCCATATCCGCCTCCGATAGTGGCGACGTGCTCGCCGTTTCCGTAAGAAGCAATCCAACAACTTTGTTCGCTGGCCAAGCCGCCGATGTGATTTTGGAAATCGCCGTGCGACCCTACGCCAATCGTGAACATGATGTCTCATTGAGCGAGCGGCAAATGTGGGAATTGATTGACAAGCCAACAAGTTCGTGGGGCGTGTTTGAACCACGAATGCGCGAGCTGGTTCAAAGCAATCAACGTCCGGCTGGCCGCGAAGAAATTCGCGACGGGGCGAGATGGTGCGTGTATGAAATCACCGCCAATACAAACGCATCAAGAAGCGGCGCCCTTGATGTGGGGGATGTGCGAATTGATTTGAAATATCCAACAGGCATTTCCGTCAACCGCGACTTTTTTGGAGCTTCGGAACTTTCCCTCAGCGGCATACGCAAAGTTTCTGTCACTCCCGCAACTTCAAATCTAATTATAAAAGCCTTGCCGGAGGCTGGCCGTCCCGCTTCATTCCGCGGAGCCGTTGGACAATTTTCCATTCAAGCCAGCGCAAAACCAACCAAAGCCGCGGTGGGCGATCCAATGACCCTCACGCTTTCAATCCAAAGCTTGAGCGACAACAAAGAGGAATTGCGTTCGCTTCAACCACCTCCACTTGAAAGTCCCGCGCTCGCAAAAGGTTTCCGCATGCCTTCGGATCCGCTTGCGGGGACCGTGGACGGATCAACAAAAACATTCACTCAAACTTTGCGCGCCCTATCGGCGGACGTGACGGAAATTCCACCAATCGAGTTCTCCTATTTCGATCCTTCCACTTTGAAATATGTCACCACTTCCACCAAGCCGATTGCGATCAGTGTGAGTCCTGCCGAACGAATTTCGGCAACGGCCTTGGAGGGCGTGAGCTCCGCTAAAAAAGACGCGCCCGCGGCAAATCTAACCGACGTGAGTGGCGGACTCGTTGCCAACGCCGCCCCTGACGCGGGTCTTCTCAGTGATCAACGCCTGACTGTAAGTTGGTCAACAGGAGCTCTTGTAGCCATACCCCCAGCGCTCGCGTTCTTGTTGCTGTTGGTCCGTAAAAGAAACAACTCCACTCAGAGCAACAAAATTTTAACGCGCTCCCGCGGCGCCGCAAAAATCGCGCGGCGTGAATTGCTGGCGGCGCAAGATACCGCCACCATCGCGCAAATTATCCAACGCTTTGTAGAAGCTCGCACCGCGCGCCCAATTGGAACGGTCACCCGCAGCGACGCGACAACATTCGCGCGGATCGCCGGCGCCACGGAGCCATGCCTGCAAACGCTTGACGCAATATTGGCGCTCGGCGAGCGCGCGGCATTCGCCCCACGACACGGCGAAAATACGCAAGAATTGCGGGAGAAAGCAATCAACCTGCTGGGCGAACTTGATTCACTTGTGTGGCAACGCAAGACCGAGTCCTTTCTAGGAGACCTCCAGCCATGACATCATTCTTTGGTGCGATTCAAATTGCAGTGATCGCCGCGTGCGCCGCACTTTCACAAAGTGCGTTGTGCTCGGATGATGTTGGCCTAAATGAATTGAAAGCCGCGCAATCCGCCTACGACCACGGCATTGAAGTTGCGCGAACAGATCCCGAGGCCGCGCAAAAATATTTTATTGAGTCCGCCAATGGATTTGAAAAAGTTGTGAATGGCGGCGTGACCAATGGCCAACTTTTTTACAACCTTGGAAATGCGCAAGTGCAGTCCAAGCAAATCGGCAGCGGTATTGGCTCCTACCTGCAAGCACGGCGCATCATGCCTGGCGACTCCCAGTTGCAATCCAATTTGGAGCACGCGCGAAGTTTGGTGAAGGACAGATTTAATTCAGGCGGCGGAATGTTGATGGAGGATGTTTCCGCGTGGTGGCATGTCATTTCCTTCAATGGGCGCCTCACGCTTGCTGAAATACTTTGGACGGCCGCATGGACAATCGCGGCGTTTCTGTTGTATCGCCCCGCCACACAAGGACACAGTCTCGCGCGGTTGCTTGCGCGGCGCGCGGCGTGGGGATGCGCGATCATTGGCGTGATTCTTGGCGCAACTGTGGCCATGGATATGCTTGCGACAAATCTCTCGCCCCAAGGCGTCACCATTCGCGATGGCGTGATTGTTCGCAAGGGAAATGGCGAAGGATTTGAGCCCCAATTTGCCGAGCCACTTTCTCAAGGCGTTGAATTCAGCGTGTTGGAGAAACGCCCTGGTTGGCTGCGTATTCAGCTTGGCAATCAGAAAACTGGTTGGATTGCGGCTAATCAAGCCACCACGGCGTGAATGATTCACGATTTCAATACATTGGATCGTTGACCAGATTCGCTTCAAGCGTCATACTTGCTTCCCCATCAAGCCGGAGAGGTGCCTGAGCGGTTGAAGGGACCCGTCTCGAAAACGGATAGTGGGCTTGCCTACTCGTGGGTTCGAATCCCACCCTCTCCGCTTTCTTCGCGCTGGACAGATCATGTGAATCGAAGCGATCTTGTATTGGCGTGCCGCGGCGCGCTATGTTCTAAAAATAAAACCGCTTGGCATTTGAGAGCCAAGCGGTTGAATAAATTGAATTGAAGTGAAATTACTTTCGCTTGATCGCCGAAGGCTTAGGCAAATTGCTCTTCTCCCAATCAATCGTGATCTTGTCTTCCATGATCTCGGCCACGACAACTTCCAAGTCGCTGCGATTATTTCTTTCCACAAGCGGACGCGCACCTTCGATAATTTCTTTGAGACGCTTTTGAATCAGCGAGGTCAATTTAAAACGACCACCAAACTTTTCCACAATCTCATCGCTTAAAAGGGCTTCAATCATGTTCGGATCTCCAATATGGTTCGAAGAATTCGCCACTTTGGCGAGCCGAATAGTGTAACAAAGTTTCGCCTTCGGGTCGACCACCTTCAATTGCGCCAATCTAGGTCGTTGCCGCCATTGGCTGAAACATTGCAAGAACGCGCCAAGCTCCCCGCTTGGGCAGTTACCCTGCAAGGCGCATGCTTTCAAGCGCATTGGTAAACCGACTTCGCATACGCCTTGGCCTTGACCGGGAATGGTGGTTGGTTCTTGTCGCTGGAGGCCTTGGCGTTGTC
>SYAD01000069.1 GCA_005789005.1 Planctomycetia bacterium
ATCAACGGTTGAATGCGGCCGGTGCGCAGGCAGCACTCCTCAAGCAGAGTGGCCACTTTGCGGCGGCGCAGACGCAGTTCTTCCTTGATCACCAATTTGCGTTCCGCTGAAACTTCGGAATCCTCCAATTGATTCCATTGATGCTCATTCATATCGATCAACTTCACGATGGTTTCCACGTTGAATGGAATGCGCGCGGCGATCTTGCCCTTTGCATCTTCTTCGGCGGTGGAAATACGCATGGTCCGATCAAATGGAAGTTTGCCGTCGCGAACTTGCTTGAGAGTTTCCGTGGCCTATCGCGCCACGTAATCACTCTCAAGGGATTTGCGACGGAAAATCATGCGGGTGGTTTCAATTTTCTTTGCCAAGCGAATTTCTTGTTCGCGGGTTAAAAGCGGAATTGTTCCCATCTGCGTCAGGTACATGCGAATTGGATCATCGATTCGCTTGCTGCCTTGTTCGGCCAAAGCTTGGGCCACGATCGCCATGGCTTCCTCGTCATCCAAAATCTCATCGTCCAATTCGGCCGCGTCTGGACCAGCCTTGGTTGAAGGAATTTCAACAACATCATCCTTCACTTGCTTTGGAAGTTTGGGTTGCGCGCCCGCGCTCAAAATTGGCGCTGGTGGTGGACCTTGAATCGCCGCTGGAACCGAGCACGCGTCTTTGCGGTGCTTTGGATTGTCGCGATGAAACTTCAGGTTGGTTTGAAGTGGAGCGTCCATTGGAGTGAGTTTGTTTCGCTGCACTTCAATCTCGTCCATCATGTCAATTCCATTTTCACTGAGCAGAACAAAGAGCTCATCAATTCGATCGGCGTTGACAAACTCATCTGGCAAGCAGGTGTTGAGTTCCTCGTAGCTAATCCACTTACGTTGACGACCTGTTTCTACAAGGCGGCGAAGAGTGGCTTTCAGATCTTTAATGGCAAGACTCACGGTTCAACTCCAATTCTTAAAAGGGATAAAAAACATTCAAAAGTGATCCGCAGACGATGGTGTTGCGGTTTCAGTTCGGGGTTTATTTCGTTTAAATCGGGCAATTGCGGCGGGGTTATGGCCCCCTTGGCGTAGTTGCTCCAAGCGCGCATTCGCGTCCATGGGATTCATGACAGTTGGCATGTCCGTAGTGGCGATTGCGTCGTGCAGAAATTTGTCAAAATCAGTGGCCGCATTTCGCACAGCTTCTGACGGATCAATGTGTTCGTTGCGTTGACTTCCAATATGAAACAACTCGCCGCACAGCGCTTTGAGCGACGGCTCTTGGCACTCGGCTTGAACATCTTGAACATGAAATGAATTTCCAGATTCAAGTCGCATGACAAGCAGGCTCCATATTTGACGAAGATCGGTTCGTTGGAAGTGTTCAGGTGAAAAAGCTTCAGAAATGGGCAATAACCCATCTTTGCCAACCGCCACGCGCACCTGGGCGGCGTTGGGATCGGCCATAATTGCCGCCAATAAATTTTCCTCAGCCATTCGGCGGGCTTTTTGACGCGGACTTTTTGCTGGCTCTTGCATAGCAGGAGCGGGAGTGGGTTCGTTTATTTTTAATTCCACGCGCGCTTGCGGCATTGATTGTTCAAGGGTTCGCACTGGAACGCCGGTTAATTTTGACAGAGCGGTGAGCACAAAACTTTTCCGGATTGGCTCAATGCCACGGAAGCCAAGCTCTCCAAGTTTGCGCAACAACTCTTGCAGGCGTTGTTGTTTTCCAGACATGCCTTCCACGGATTCCAAGTTGGCTTTAAAGCGCCGCACCATCCATGAAAGCGCTTCCTCACCAGCTGCAAGCGCGGCGTTAAAATCATTCAAGCCGTTTGGACGCTGCAACAATTCGTCGGCGTCAAGACCATCGGGCAGGGTGGCAATGCGCACATCAACAGGAACCGACAAGAAAGTTTCCACGGCGCGGTCGGCGGCGCGTTCACCAGCGTTGTCGGGATCAAACACCACGGTGATGCGCTCGGCCATTCTTTGCAGCGCCTTGGCGTGATCTTTTGTGAGCGCGGTGCCCAGCGTGGCAATGACGTTGGTCACGCCCGCTTGATGCAAAGCCACGGCATCCACGTAACCTTCAACCACGATCGCATGCTTGGAATCAATAATGGATCGCCGCGCGCGGTGAAGCCCGTACAGCGTGCGCCCCTTGGAAAACAGCGGGGAATCGGGGCTATTGAGGTACTTTGGCTCGTCGTTTGGATCAAGCCGGCGCGCGCCAAATGCAATCACATTTCCCAACTCGTCATGAATAGGAAACAGCAGGCGATTGCGGAAGCCGTCAATCGGACCGCGTTGACCGCTGCGAATCAATCCAAGCGCCTCGAAACTTTCGCGCGCAACCTTGTCGGCGGAATTTGCGCTGTGTTGAATCAACTTCTCAATGTGACGAGCGAGATGGTCCCAGCCTTCGGGAGCAACACCCAGTTGAAAATCATCGCGGGTTTGCGCGTTGAGCATGCGCTCATCCAAGTGCGCGCGCGCCGTCGCGCCAAGTTTTTCATCTTGCAAACAGCGCTGATAAAATTTGGCCGCCGACGCCATGGCTTTGCGCAAAGACTCTTTGCTTGTGGCTGGATCCTTTGGACCCTCGTCGCGCATCGAGCGCAATTCAATTCCGCATCGCTGTCCCAAATATTTCAACGCCTCGCGGAATTCCATCTTGTGGAAATTCATCACAAAGTCGATCGCGTTTCCAGCGGCGCCGCAGGCGAAACAATTATAAAAAGCGTTACCTTTGTGCGTTACAACCGCCATGCTTGGCGACTTGTCTTCATGGAATGGGCAAAGCCCCACGTGCTCTCGGCCGCGAGGCTTAAGAGAAACGTGTTCGCCAACAAGGGACACAAGGTCAGTTGCGTCCAAAATGCGATCGCGATCGCTTTGTTGCGATAAAACCATTGTTTACTTTCAGTGAAAGAACCACCTGCAACGCAAGGCCCGTCCATGGGAATTGCCGCGGAACCACCGAGAGCTTTGAAAGGCCGCGACCTTGCAAAACTTCCGCAGATGAGAATCATCATGCGGCGCTTTCCTGTGGAAAAAAATCATGAATGCACGCATTCAAGACTTAGAACCACCGGACCAAACGGACCTTCAACTTGGGTCCACAATTCGCTCGGCAGGCAGGTTTGCTTGTGAAACGCGTTCGTGGATCAACCTTGATCCTGCGTATTCATCGAAGCCTTATAGCGCCGAGGGACGAGGAAAGTTACGCCAAATTTCCCAGAAATCAATTAATAATTGGTAAAAAATGCTGAAAAACACTGATAAATATTAAAAATACAAAAACAACGGGGTTATTGACCGTGATTTTCGCTTCAAACAGCGATCGAATTTAGAAACTTAACCAGCTGCTGCGGCTTTTCGTGGACGTGTGTACACAAACTTGCGGCGCAGTGGCTTCTCAACAAGACCAGATCGAATGGCGCGAACACTGGCCTTGATGCGCATTGGTTTGCCATCAATGACAGCCGTGACATTTTGCAAATTAGGCTTGAAAGTGCGCTTTTTTACG
>SYAD01000070.1 GCA_005789005.1 Planctomycetia bacterium
ACGTTGCTGAGCGTGGTCTTGATCTCCAACATCATGGCCATCTTGTTGCAGCACTTGTCGGTGAAATTAGGCGTGGTGGCCGAACGCGACTTGGCGCAGGCGTGTCGCGATCACTTCAGCCCGCCCGTTTCATTTTGCCTGTGGGTGCTTTGCGAAATCGCGATAGCCGCATGCGATCTCGCGGAAGTGATCGGCTCCGCCATCGCGCTCAATTTGCTGTTTGGAATTCCTCTGGTCTGGGGCGTGTGCATCACCGCGGTTGATGTGTTGATGATTCTGTTTCTGCAAACCAAAGGATGGCGCTATTTGGAGGCGCTTGTCGCCGGACTTGTGTTCCTGATTGGATTTTGCTTTGTCTATGAAATCATCGCGTCGCGGCCCGATCTTCCAGAGTTGTTGCGCGGACTTATGCCCAGCACTCAAATCGTGGCCAACCCGGCCATGCTTTACATTTCAATTGGCATTCTTGGCGCCACGGTGATGCCGCACAATTTATATTTGCACTCCGCCATTGTGCAGACGCGGGATTATCCGCGCGACGACGCCGGCAAGTCGATGGCTATTCGCTACGCCACGGCCGATTCCACCATCGCCCTTCTATTCGCATTTTTCATCAACGCAGCCATTCTTGTTCTTGCCGCGTCCACATTTCACAAATCAGGCCATCAAGATGTCGCAGAAATTCAGGACGCCTACCAATTGCTCACACCCGTGTTGGGCGCGTCGCTGGCAAGCACCGTGTTCGCCGTCGCGCTGCTTGCGTCGGGACAAAATTCCACGCTCACTGGAACGCTCGCGGGACAAGTGGTCATGGAGGGGTTTCTCAACATCCGCCTCACCCCGTGGTTGCGCCGCTTGATCACGCGGCTTATCGCCATTATTCCGGCGGTGATTGTCGCGGCCTTGTACGGCGCAAGCGGCGTGAATAAATTATTGATCTTGAGCCAGGTGATTTTGTCTTTGCAACTTTCGTTCGCGGTGGTGCCATTGGTGTGGTTCACCAGCAGCAAACTGAAAATGGGTCGCTTCGTAAATTCACCCGCGCTGGCCAGCACGGCGTGGATTGTGACGGCGATCATTGTGGCGCTGAACGGCTACTTGCTCGTGCAGATTTGCATCGGCTGAATCCCGTTACGCCACGCGTGGGCACCCAACAAATACGCGTCATTCAAGCACAAAACGCTTGCGAATTTGTCTGCGCGCGAATCAGTTTTGGCTTGCGATTTTTTGCGCCGCCAACCCAGCGCGCATTTATTGCATCACTTCACGCTTGCGCAACTCAAAGTAGCACTTGGCGCAGGCGCGCACATCCACCAGCGCGTCGTGGTCGCCTTCAAAGGGCTTATCGAACAACTTGGTGTACAACTCCTGAAGCTTGGGCCATTTGAAACCATAGTTGCCAACGAAAGCGCAGAAGTCCGTTGAACCCTGCATGGTGCAGCCACGCGGTTTCTGCGCAACAACATTGTTCCGCCCCGCGCGCAAAAACTCGGCGCCCAAAATATTTTCGTCAAAGGACATGTTGTGCGCGAACAACTTGTCCGCGCTCGCGATGTCGGCGGCGATTTCATCCAGCGCCACTTTCAAATCAACGCCGTCACGCATGGCCCTGTCGGTGGTGATGCCATGAATGCGCGACACCACCTCTGGAATCACAAAACCATCGGGACGAATGATGTGGTTGCTGGCCTTCAACTCATTCCCCTGCTTGTCCATGACAACCCATCCCAACTGCACCACGCGCGGCCAATTCAACAAGTCCGATGGCGGCGCCTTGTAGTTTTTAGGAACGCCGGTTGTCTCTGTGTCAAAGAATAAATACATGAGTTTCCTTTCATACCGAAATACGGCGCCCGCGTCGCTTTCCACGCCGATGTTTTGCCACACCGCGTGCTAGTTAAGGCATATTTCAATAGTAGCGAATGCGTGTTTGGGCTCTCTCAACTGCTTCGACTTCTACAAAACCAAGCATGCGTGATTCACAACGCGATTGCCAACCGAAATGAACGCGCATGCGCATACGCAAGGCAAACCAACGCGGAGTTGAACAAAAAAACCGCCCCGACATTGAGTCGGGGCGGGATACAAACTTGATTATGCGAATTCACGACCAGATAAAATCAGTGAGTGAAACTCACTCGCTCTTGGCTTCGGACGTGCCTTGCGCCTTCGCCGCATTCTTACCGTCCGCGATTTCCTTGCGCTTCTTCGCGGCAAACGCGGAGCGGCGGTTGGAAACTTTACGACGATGACCAGCGCGACCACTGACTTGGCTTCCGCTTTCGGAACCAACCAGTTGAAGAATCACAAGCATGGTTGCATCGCCAATGCGGTGCTTGTCCAACTTGATGATGCGCGTGTAACCACCCGCACGATCCTTGTAACGTGGAGCCACGCGGGTGAGAATGTGCTCGATCAATCGAGGAGCCTTTCGCACTTCGCCGAAGCGGTTGAACTCGATTGAATCCACGGATGGCAGCTCCCAATATTCACTGGTCTTGCGACTCTCGGGAACATTTGGATCCGCGATCCATGCAAAGACCTTGCGATCGGGCAATTTCATCAGCAACTGACGACGCGTTGTCAAAGACTTGGTCTTTGCCGTGGTGATCAGCTTCTCGATAAATGGTTGCACCATCTTGGCCTTTGGCAAAGTGGTTTCAATCTGTCCGTGTTCAAACAAACCTGCGGCAAGATTTCGAATCATCGCTCGGCGATGATCTTCCTTCAGACACAGTTGTTTTCCAGCTACTTTATGGCGCATTGCAAATTCCTCAATTCAAAACGGGGCAAGTCAAATCAAACAAATTAAGCGTGTGAATCACTCGTCGCTGGCTTGAAGCCTTCAGGCATAACCATGCCCAAGCCCAAACCTTCGTCTTCAAGTGACTTCTTCAATTCTCGCAGGCTGGTGCGGCCAAATGCCCGCAGACACAGCATGTCGTTTTCGGTTTTACGAACCAGTTCATGGACAAATTTAATCTTGGCGCTCTCAAGGCAATTGCTCACGCGAACCGTGAGGTCAAGCTCGGAGATTGGCATGTTGACCTTGCGGATCAACTCAAGTTCGGCGTCTGGCTCGTTGGCAATGCTGGTTGGAACAGTTTCCTCACCTTCATTGTCATACATGACAAACGGATTCAAGTGCTTGCGCAGAATCTTTGACGCCTCGACCAAAGCCATTTCTGGCGTGATGGTTCCATTGGTCCAAATATCCAGGATCAAGCGGTCATAGTTTGTGCGTTGACCGACTCGAGTGTCCTCCACTCGGTAGCGCACGCGCAACACTGGACTAAAGATGGCGTCCACTGGAATCAATCCAATTTCTTGCTCATCAATCTTGGCCCATTGCTCGCTGGCTGGCAAATAGCCACGACCCTTCTCAACCGTGAATTCAGCGGCGAATTCCTTCTTTTCGGTGAGAGTGGCAAGCACAGTTTCTGGATTGTGAATTTGAATCGAAGCGTCAGCCTCGATCAGATCCGGCGTCACTTCGCCAGGACCCTCGGCCAGAAGCCGCATGGTCTTGGCGCCATCGCCCTCCATGCTGACAACCAACTTCTTGATGTTCAGAATAATGTCGGTGACATCCTCATTCACGCCTGGAAGACTTGTGAACGCGTGCGTTACACCGGCGATCTTCACGCTGGTGATGGCCGCGCCTTCAAGGCTGGACAAGAGAATGCGACGAAGACTGTTTCCGATGGTGGTTCCGAAGCCGCGCTCAAATGGCTCGGCGGTGAAACGACCAAAGGTGGTTGTCAAACTCTTTTGTTCTACAGTGACATGTGACGGAAGCTCTAATCCGCGCCATCGAACGTGCATGGTGAATCTCCAAAGTTGCGGCAGAATCCTGAACAGGAAACTCTTGGACTCACGGCGAATGTTGAACTCTGCTGCAACAGTTCAACACGCCTTCTTGGCCAAGAGAAGTACGATTTGCAAACACTGAGTGAACGTGACCCGCTGAACAAAACACGGTCGGGCAGTATACGTGAAAAACCCTTCAAAATCAACGCTAATTACACGCGTCGCTTCTTGGGGGCGCGGCATCCGTTGTGCGGAATTGGCGTGTGATCTTCGATCGCGATCACCTTCAAACCGTTGTGCGCCAGACCAGTCACGGCGCTTTCGCGGCCAGGACCTGGACCCTTCACACGAACTTCGACTTCACGCATGCCCAAACGCTTGACCTTGCCGGCCACCTTCTCGGCGGCGCGGCTGGCGGCGAATGGCGTGCTCTTGCGAGCGCCCTTGAAACCAACGCTACCGGCTGAATCCCATGCAAGGGTCTCACCGTTCACATCGGTCACAGTGACAATTGTGTTGTTGAAGGACGCGTTCACAACCACGATGCCCTTGACGATATTTTTGCGAACTTTTTTCTTACTTGCCATATGAATAATTCCTGTTCTTTACATTGCGCGACGGGATCAACCCTTCACGCCCTTCTTGCCGGCGACCGTTCGCTTCTTGCCCTTACGAGTGCGGGCGTTTGTACGAGTACGTTGACCACGACAAGGCAAACCCTTGCGATGACGCTCGCCGCGGTAGCAGCGAATGTCCTTGAGGCGTTGAATATCTTGCTGCATTTGACG
>SYAD01000006.1 GCA_005789005.1 Planctomycetia bacterium
ACAGCGACCACGTCAAATTGAATTTGCTTGCCATGAAACATTCTTCGGGACAAAAGCATCTGCGCCGCAAGAATGAGATGCTGTTGCTTGCGCCAGTCCACGCGCAATTCAGGCGCGTGCGTTCCTGTGCGGCGGGCTTTGACCTCGATCACAATTAGCAAGTTTGAGTTCGCAAGTGTGGCCAACAGGTCAATTTCTAAATGTCCCAGGCGCAGATTTCGCGCAATGATGTTGTAGCCCTTGGATTGCAAATGTTGTGCGGCCGCCTCCTCCGCATTTTTTCCGGAGTTGATGCGGGCGGTGGATTTTTCAGCGCGAATTTGTGAGGCGTGCGTGGCAGTGGGGCGGTTGGGAGCGCCGCCACTGAATTCATTCGGCGCGAGCGGGTTTGTTGGTCGCGCCGCGTCATGTTTTGAAATAGGCGTATTCACGCGGGCATTGTCCCAGCGCGTGGATGAAGTTGCGCAAAGCATGCGGTTTTTCTTGTGCTATCTTTGCTCCACTATGGCCATTGTCATTCTTCAACATTCGTCCGATTGTCCCGCCGATTTACTTATGGATTCGCTGCGCCACCACGGCCAACGTCTGCGCGTGATTCAACTGAACGCCGGAGGAATTGTGCCCGCCGACTTGGACGATGTGCACGGCGTGATTTCCCTTGGTGGACCGCAGACCGTGCACTTGAATGACGCGCCTTGGATGGCGGCCGAAAAAGTATTCTTGAAGATGGCGCATGACGCCAATGTTCCAGTGCTTGGACTGTGCTTGGGCGCGCAACTTTTGGCGGCCGCCTTGGGAGGCGAAACTCAGGCCATGAAAAAATCGGAGCTGGGTTGGCAAACCGTGAAACTGAACAACATTGGCCGCGAGGACGCTCTGTTCGCGGGCCAACCTTGGTCAAGTTTAAAAATGTGTTGGCACTCCGATGAGGTCACAAAGTTGCCCGTGGGTGGACAAATTCTGGCGGGCAGCGAGGCGTGCCCCATTCAAGTTTTTTCCGTT
Organism: Planctomycetia bacterium; assembly: GCA_005789005.1. Lineage (GTDB taxonomy): Bacteria > Planctomycetota > Phycisphaerae > Phycisphaerales > SM1A02 > SYAC01. The sequence goes on from SYAD01000006.1 coordinate 1,003, forward strand.
GGTCTTCGAAGTTACGGCATTCAATTTCACCCCGAGTGGAATCGCGCGACCATATTAAAACAGATCAACGGATCCACGGCCAAGTTTCAGAGCGCGGGTATTGATGTGAACGCTCTGCGTTTGCAAACCGAGGCCAACGCCGCCGAACAAGAGCGCCTGGGAAGGCGATTCTTTGACGCTGTGAACACTTTACTTATGCCTGGTGACCGCGTGCATGAAGGTGTTGCGGCGAATCACCGGTAACGCTGCCTGGCGCGCAGTGAAGCGGGCAATTACGAATTTTCGTTGATTACTTGGCGCGTCCACGCGACAGGCGCCACGTTTCAAATTGTTTCCAAGGCCAAGCGTTCACGCAACCAGCGGCAGTTAGTCCGGCGCGCCGTGCGGTGAGAATTCCATAGCGTAGAAAATCAAAGTGTTCGCCGTCATGGGCGTCCGTGTTGATGGAAATCATTGCGCCGCCTTCATGCGCCGCGCGAACAAGCGCGTCGCGCAAATCAAGACGCGCGGGATTGCAATTAATTTCCAATGCCACGCCCGCCTTGGCGGCGGCGGCAATGACCAACTTCATGTTTGGTTCAAGGCCAGGTCTGCCATTGAGAATCCGTCCCGTGGGGTGGCCAATCACATGCACAAATGGATTGGCGATTGCCGCAAGAAGCCGCGCGGTGGCGGCCTCTGGCGTTTGCTTGAGCGCGGTGTGCGGACTTGCCACCACCCAATCAAGTTCGGCCAGAACATCATCTGGATAATCCAAATGTCCGTCGGCAAGAATGTCCACTTCACTTCCAACCAGAACATGAATGCCTTTTATTTTGGCGCTGGCCGCGCGAATATTGGCGGCGTGCTCGCGCAGACGCTCCACGGAAAGTCCGTTTGCCTGCGCGCTTGATCGACTGTGATCCGTGATGGCAATGGCGTCAAAGCCGCGGCTTTTGGCGGTTTCAATCAGTTGCTCGATGGACAGGACGCCGTCGCTGGCCGTGGTGTGGCAATGCAATTCACGGCGGATATCGCCAGCGCAAACGAGATGTTTTGTGAGATTGTTGTCAAACTCGCCGTGAGATTCTCGCAACTCTGGGGCGATCCACTCCAATCCAAGCTTCACGTAAATCTCTTGTTCGGTTATTGAAGCGACGGGTTTCACGCCGCGCTGTTGCGGTGGAGTTTCGTCGCCGTCGTCGGCGAACAATCCGTATTCGTTCAATCGCATTGAGCGCTCAATGGCGCGCTCACGCAAGATGACGTTGTGGTCCTTGCTTCCGGTGAAGTACAACAGCGCCGCGCCCCAGTTCATGGCGGGCACGGCGCGAAGGTCAACTTGCATGCCGTTGTTCAAACGCACGCTTGATTTGGTGTCGCCCGAAACAAGCACTTTGGCCACCAACGGGTGCGAGCAGAAATACTGCATGACAGGGGCGGGATGTTCCGTGGCCACCAACAAGTCGATATCGCCAATGGTCTCGCGGCCTCTGCGCAAACTTCCAGCGAACTCGGCTTGAGTTACGCCTTTGATGGCGCGCAGTTGCGTGACAAAAGTTTCCGCGATGGGCATGGCGTCGCCCAGGCGGGCCCGATCGCCAGCGGTCTCTAAAAATGCAAGGTTTTCCGCAATGTTTTGCAATGTTTTGGCGCCCATGCGTGGCAACTTCTCCAGCGCGCCGCTAGCAAGTTGCGATTTCAGCGTGGTCAAGTCAGTCACGCCGCCTTGATCCCACAGCAGCTTCACGGTCTTGGGTCCAAGACCAGGCACGCGCAACACATCGATCAATCCAGGTGGCAGTTTGGCCAAAATTTCATCGTGCGCTTTTATTTTTCCCGTGGCCACGAACTCCTGGATCTTCTGCACGCTCGACGCGCCAAGGCCATCAATTGATTTTAATTTATCTGGATCGCTCTTGCAGAGTTCAGCGACATCGTCTGAAAGATCCTCAAGAATGCGCGCGGCCTTGCGGTGCGCCATCACCTTGAATTGATTTTCTCCCAGCACTTCCAGAGCGTCCGCGATCTGGCTGAATAAAGTGGCGATCGATGCGTTGGCGCTCATCCGGAATTCCTCAAGAGTGTGTGAGTGTGTTGCCCATGCGTTGCCGTGAGCGCCGCGATGACTCGCAAGCGGAGCGATTTCAAATTCACGCGGAATAAAGTAAGCGCGGCTGGCAGGACTCGAACCTGCAACCCCAAGCTTCGTAGGCTTGTGCTCTATCCAATTGAGCTACAGCCGCGTGGGCGAAGAGTGTAGCGCAATTTGCGTATCGATTTGGCGCGGTGTTTCTTGCGGGGAATTTTCAGTTGTCTGCTTGGGGGTGGCGACTGGCGCCGTGGGAGTGGTGGCAGAGGTTGGTTTTGCGTTTGTAGGCGCAAATTCAGCGCTATTGCCAAGAATGCGAGAGGCAAACAACGGCAACACGATGACCGTTACGGCGGCCACAGCTCCAGCGAATCGCGGCCAAGAACTTGGTCCCTTGGTCACGCCTTCGGACGAGGTTCCTGGCGGTGACAAAGATGGAACGCCAATCAGTCTCAAGTAATACCAAACGCTCACGGCGCTATTGATGGCGGCAATGATGACCAGCGGAGTGTGTCCAGCTTGAACACCCGCCATGAACAACATCAGCTTCGCCCAGAATCCAAGAAGTGGCGGCATGCCCATGAGCGAGCCTGATCCAATCGCAAGCCATGCGGCGAGTCCGGGATAGCGGCGACCAATGCCGCTGAGCTCCTCGAAACTTTCAACATCTTCGCCGCGCTTTTGCAATCCTGAAAGCGCGCCAAAGATCGCGAGATTGGTGACGCCATAACTGATCAGATAAAAGAGCAGCGCCTCAAAGCCCAGACCAGGTCCAGCGATGATCGCAAGAACCATGTAGCCCGTGTGCGAGATGGAGCTGTAGGCCAACATTCGCTTGACGGATTTTTGCAACAGGGCTCCGATATTTCCCAGCGTCATGGTGAGCGCGCAGATCATCCATAGCGTGGCAAGAATTGGCGCGGGCAATCCACTGATCAGCGCGCCAGTTTCCGAGAAGCCCGCGTGGCCAGACCAACCCACGGTGCTTAACAGCACGGCAAGCGCGGAAAAACCAGCGATTTTTGGAATGAACGAGAGGAAGCCGGTGACGGGATTGGAGGCGCCTTCATACACATCAGGCGCATAGAAATGCATTGGTGCGGCGGCCAACTTGTAGCAGAAGCCAAGAATGCAAAGAATCAATCCTGTTATTCCCAACGTGTCAATACCGCCACGCGCGGATTGATCGGCGAACACCTCGCGGATGGTTGAAAGCTGCAACGATCCAGTGCTTCCATAGATAAGCGCGAAGCCGTACAAGAATATGGCCGTGCTCATGGCGCCAAGGAAGAAATATTTAACGGCGGCTTCTTGAGCGCGGCGTGTTCCGCGGCTCATGGCAACCATGATGTAGGTTGGCAAACTTGTCAGCTCAAGCGCCAAGAAAAGCCAGATTAAATCTGGGCTGCCTGGAATAAGCATGGCGCCACAAATGCTGAGCAACATGAATGAGTAAAATTCTCCACGCACCACGCGCATGGGATCAAATGTTGTTGCGCCACGGGCCACGGCCTCTTCCATGCGGCGATCAATATGCCCAACTGAAATCGCGACAAGGCCAATGCCCACCACCAAAATAATCGCCTTGATGATCTTGTTGAAGTGCGGCATAAGAACGCCGGCTTGCTCGGCGGCCTCGTATGAATAGCCCATTGCAAGAGCCACCAGTGAGGCGAGCAATGTGATCGCCGCAAGAAATGGCACGGACTTTCGCAAAGTTTTGCTGCGGCTCAAGCCAATAATGCCGGTGACAACGCTTCCACCAAAAACAATCATTTCAGGGATCAATACAACGATTTTTGGCCCCATTGGAAGGAAAGAACTCATGGCTTGGCCTCCGCTTGTTTCACGGGCGCGCCAGGATTCACAAGCCCATGCTTGGCGTTGTATTGATCAATCACCGCGGGATAATTCACCAGCACATCCTTGACGCAAGGTTCAACAGCGTTCAAGAGCGGCTTTGGATACAAGCCAATCGCAAGGCACGCCAATGCGATTGGAGCCAAGATTGCGATCTCGCGGAAGTTTAAATCTGTTGGTAATTGAATCTCGGCGCGCTGTGAGTGAGCTTGGCCATGGTCTTGAGCATGATCTTGCGCGTGTTCTTGGCCGTGCGGCTCGCGCAACGAGCCCCACACAATTTTTCCCAGCATGATGAGCAAATACATGGCGCCCAAAATTAATCCAATTGCGGCCACGACCGCGTACCAAGGACCAAGCACGCCGGGATAACCAGCGGGCTGATCATGCTCGGCCACGAACGCGCCCATCAAGCACAAGAATTCACCCACGAAACCATTCAAGCCAGGCAAGCCCACGCTTGAAAGAGTGAAGATGATCATGAAGAAACTCCACACTGGCATTTTGGAAACCAATCCGCCAAGTTGTTCCATATCCTTGGTGTGGTAGCGCTCGTACATCATTCCAATGCACAAGAACAACGCGCCAGTGCTGAGACCGTGGTTGACCATGTACATCACCGCGCCTTGCAAGCCAATTGGATTGAGCGCGAATAAACCAAGCACCACGAAACCCATGTGGCTGACGGATGAGTAGGCGATCAACTTCTTGATGTCTGTCTGCACCCAGCACACCAAGCTCATGTACAGAATCGCGATGATTCCCAGAATGGCGAAGAAAGTGGAGCACTCCACCGCGCCGATTGGCGCCATGGGAAGGGCGAATCGGAACACTCCGTATGTGCCTAATTTCAGCAGAATGCCAGCCAAAACCACGCTTCCGCCAGTTGGCGCTTGATCATGCGCCAGTGGCAGCCACGCATGCGTGGGAAAGAATGGAGTCTTGATTGCAAAGCCGCTCATCAAGCCAACGAACACCCAGAATTGTTCCTTGTCGCTGAGTTGCGTTGAGGAGAATTTCACCAAGTCCGCGATGGCGAATGTCCATGTGCCGGTGCTGTCGAAGTGGCGCACCGCCACGAAGATGACCGAGGTGAGCGTGAACACGCTGCCCAAGAATGTGAAGATGAAGAACTTGATCGCCGCAGGTCCGCGCATTGGGCCGCCCCAAATGCTGATGAGAAAGAACATGGGGATGAGAGTGAATTCATATCCCACATAGAAGAAAATAATGTCTCGGCTCATGAACGCCAGCAGCATGCTGGCTTCAAGAATCATGAACCAGGCGTAGTACTCGCGCATGCGCGTAGTGATGGCGCTGAAACTTCCCGCAATGGCAAGCGGCGTGAGGAACACGGTGAGCAACACCAACATCAGGCTGACGGAGTCAACGCCAATTTTTAGATCAACACCAAAGTTGCCAAGAATTGGCGAGGTGTTTAGATCAGGCCAGAATCCGCCCGTGGTCCAATGCGGAAATTGAACCGCAAATACGGCGGCCACAATAAGCGAAGCGGTGGATCCAATGAGCGCAATCCATTTGGCGGCGCGCTGCGAACTTAGGACAATCACCAACGCGCTGATGATTGGAAGAAGTAGAAGAAGATATTGAATCATGCTCCCACTCCACTGGTGAGCCAGCGATAGACAACCCACGCCACAACAAGGGCGGCGCCGCCAGCCATGGTGGTGGCGTAACCCTGTAAAACACCGTTGTAAAGCGGCTGAAACAGGCGTCCAAGCGCGGGTGGAATTCGGCCGATTCCATTGACCATCAAGCCATCAACCACGTGCTTGTCAGTGAAGTGCAGAATCTGTCCGGCGATCCATGCTGGTCCGCGAATGCACGCGTGATAGAACTCATCGACATACCACTTGTTCTCCATGGCCACTGGAATCCAGCGAATGGAATTGTGCGCCAACAACCACGCGCGAAGTTTGTCCGCGGACTTGCGTTGCAGTAAATGGAAGTACATGGCGATCGCGATTCCACCCAGCGAGGCGATGGTGCCAAAGAGCTCCACCAACTGATGTGGATTCATTCCAAAGTTCACCGCGTCAGTGACATGCGCTTGCACGCTTCCGGCGAAAGCGGACGAGTGCGCCATCATGACTTGCGCCCAATTGGATTGACCGCGCAGTTCCATGTAGCCCGGAATACCAGTGGCGAACGCGCCAAGCATGATCACAATGAGCACGCCGTTCATGGCCCATCGTGGCGCATGCGGATGGAATTCATGCGAGCTATTTGCGGCGGGGGTGGAGTGCGGATTTTGCGCGCCGTGATCATCGTGATGCGCGTCATGATCATCGTGTGCTTCTTCGCCCGGCATATAGAACACAGGACCCGCGCACACGCGGAACCACACACGGAACGCGTAGTAGGCCGTCATGGCGGCGGTGATTAAACCAATCCAACCAAGCCACACAAAGCCGTGGTCCTTGCCACCGAGCGCCTGCGCCAAAATGACGTCTTTTGAAAGCATTCCCGCTGAATATGGAAAGGCAGAAAGCCACAGGCAACCAATCAACATGGTCCATGAAACAATTTTGAAGCCAGGAACTTTGCGCAGGCCGGACAATTTGCGCAGATCAAGTTGACCCGCGAACCCGTGCATGATTGCGCCCGCGGTGAGGAACAAAAGCGCCTTGAAGAAAGCGTGCGTAAGCGTGTGATAGGC
>SYAD01000071.1 GCA_005789005.1 Planctomycetia bacterium
CGTGGCCACCACGACAAGTTTGGGCGGACAAAATGCCGCCATTGTTCAGCGGAGGATTTCATGAGCGCGCCACGCGTGGTTGTGACGGGCATGGGTTGGGTCACCAGTCTTGGTCACTCGGTCGACAGCGTTTGGCAACGCCTTATGAATTCCGAAAGCGGCATGGCGCCTATCACGCATTTCAAGGCCGCCACATTTCCCACCACATTCGCCGCGGAGGTGAAGCCCGACTTTGATTACCGAACATTTTTGACCGATCCAAAAGTCCACGCCACCACGGCCCTCAACGCGCAGTTTGCCTTGGGCGCCGCGCGACAAGCCTGGAATCAGGCTGGATTTCACACGAATCCGCCCAAGGACCCGCGCCGCGTTGGTTTGTATTTGGGCGCCGGTGAAGGCGTTCTTGATTTTGATAATTACGCCGGCGCGTTGATCTCGGCATGGGACGCGGCCAAACAAAAAGTTGATGGCGTGCGCTGGGCCAAGGCCGCGCTTGCGCGTCTGGACGCGTTCAAAGAAATAGAGCAAGAGCCAAACATGTCGCTTGCGCACTTGGCGCGCGAGTTTGGAATTCGCGGACCCGCCTCCAATTGTTTAACCGCGTGCGCCGCCAGCACGCAGGCTATCGGCGAAGCTTTCAGCATGATCCGCCGCGGCGACACCGACATCATGATGTCTGGTGGAACGCACACCATGATTCATCCGCTTGGCGTGACTGGTTTCAATCGACTCACCGCGTTGAGCACTTTCAAAGGCGACCCAACAATGGCAAGCCGTCCATTTTGCATGAGCCGCGACGGCTTTGTCATGGGCGAGGGCAGCGGCATGGTGATTCTTGAAAAACTTGAGCACGCTCTCGCGCGTGGAGCCACGCCGATTGCGGAAGTGATTGGCTACGGATCAAGCGCCGACGCGTTTCGCATCACGGATATTCAGCCTGATGGCCGCGGCGCCGCCGCCGCCATTCATTTGGCTTTGAAGCAAGCCAATATTGATCCCGCCGCCGTTGGTCCCGACGGTCGACCACTGATTCATTACATCAGCGCGCACGGCACGGGCACCAAGGAAAATGATTCCATTGAAACACGCGCCGTAAAAGTTGTCTTTGGCGAGCGCGCCAAGCAAATTCCAATGAGCAGTATCAAGAGCATGATGGGCCATTTGATCGCCGCGGCCGGCGCCGTGGAATTTATGACTTGCATTCTGGCTATTCAGCGAGGAATGTTGCCGCCCACGCGCAATCACAATGATCCGGATCCCGCGCTTGATCTTGATTACGTTCCCAATGTGGCGCGCAAATGCGCCGTGGACACATGCATGAGCAACTCATTTGGCTTCGGCGGACAAAACGATACACTTATTGTCACGCGTTTCAATGCTTGAGTTTGAGCGCTTGAGTTTCAAAAGACATTTTTCGGGCGGGGACATTTCAACACACAGTTGCGGCGCGGATGAAATGCCAATCATTTAGGCAATCGATGCGAACTTTGATACGCATGAAATTTCCACTTTGATTGATTTATAAATGAAATGAAATCAAACATGACAAAAAATATATCCACACCATCACAGCAAACGACTCAGTCGCGACTATTTCAAAGAGTGACGTTCGGCGCGCTGGTTTTTTTATCTCTTGCCGGGGTAATGGCTTTTCTCTCCAAATCTCACCCCAAATGGTTTCAAGCGGATTTCTCATCGGACGCGCAAATGGAAAGTCGATCGGCGGATTTTGAGCAAGGATTGGCGGCGCAATTCACCAAAGTGCGCGGGCAGGATTCTGTATGGGCGATTCGCATTCCCGAAAAAGACATGAACGAATGGTTGGCATCGCGCCTTCCCAAATGGCTTGAGTACCAAGGCAAGAGCGCGGAGCAATTCAATCGCAAAGTGCAAGTGCGCTGCCAACAGGATCACCTGGAAATCGCGGCGGAAAATTCCTGGGGAGTGGGGGTGATAGAGATCACGCCCAAGATTCAATCCGCCACCAAAGACAACGTCACTGTTGCAACATTAAATTTGGAGCCCACCGCCGCGGCGATTGGAGCCTTGGCAATTCCTGCATTTATTATTTCCTCATTTGGCCCCACGGATATGTTTGAATCGTTGCAAAAATCCGAGTTCCGTTTGGCCGACGGCCGCCGAGTGAAGGTGCAAGATATTGAAGTTTTGCCAGGCGAAATTCGCATGCAACTGCAAACTTCACCCACTAAAAACTGAGCCTTTTTCTCTGTGTTTGCCTATTATTTTCCTTGCGGCAGCGCGCAAAGTTTGCTCCGTTGCACCTGGCCTGTTTCTGGTTCAAGGGTTTCAGTTGCCACAACTTCAAGACCCGATATCTAAAAAAATACATATTTAGATCCCTTGACTGCAACCACTTACATCTTTTCTGCGGATATGTCTTCGGAAGCACCAACAAGTGAATCCGACATCGAGGTGAGGAAAAAGAGAGGGCGATCACCATGTCTGGTGAGAGCAGATTGAGGGAATTGGGAACAAATATCGCAGGGATTTGAGGGAAAAGGAAATGCCAAATGTAGGTTTGTGTTGTCCCATGGGTTGGCGCCGCAATGGTCGCCAATGAGACAATGCAAGTCATTCGCAGGCCAAAGCCCCAGAAAACTGCAATCAGTCACTCCCCCGTTGACGCGTCCGTGGCTAAACCCGCGGACGCGTTTATTTTTGTTTACTAGACTCTTCACCTCGCAACCCTCCAAGAAATTCCCACATGCCACAGCTCACCATTAACGGCAAGACATGCTCTTTTGAAAAGGGCGAAACCATTTTGCAGGCCGCTCTTCGACACGACGAGGAGATTCCGCATTATTGCTACCACCCCGGACTTTCAATCGTGGCCAACTGCCGCATTTGTTTGGCGGAAGTGTGGAGTCCAGATCCAAAGACCGGCGCTTTGCGCGCGGGCAACAAATTATTTCCAACCTGTCAAACACCAGCGGTTGAAGGCCAAGTGGTTTACACCGATTCGCCCAAGGCGGTCGGCAATCAAAAAGCCGTCATGGAATTTCTGCTCATCAATCATCCAGTGGATTGCCCCGTGTGCGATCAAGCGGGCGAGTGCCACTTGCAGGATTACAGTTATCAATTTGGACGCGGCGAGAGTCGCTTCAAGGAAGCCAAGAACAAGCGCCCCAAAAAAGATGTCGGTCCGCACGTGTTGCTGTACAGCGATCGTTGCATCATGTGCACTCGTTGCGTTCGCTTCACACGCGAGGTCACAGGCACCGGTGAATTGTTGGTGGATGGCCGCGGCAGCATTGAAGAGATTGATGTGTTTCCGGGCATCGCCTTGGACAATGAACTCAGCGGCAATGTGGTTGATATTTGCCCCGTTGGCGCGCTGCTAGATAAAGATTTTCTCTTTCAGCAACGCGTGTGGTTTCTGAAGAAAACCCCGAGCATTGATGGGATTACCGCCAGTGGCGACAACATCAGCGTTGAGCACAATGAAGGCGTGATTTACCGCGTGAAGCCGCGCGACAATATTGAAGTTAACAAATGGTGGATCACCGATGAAGTGCGCTACGGTTGGAAGTTTGTGCATAGCGAGAGCCGTTTGAAGTTGCCCGCGATCAAGGGTTGCGACGCGTTTGTCGCGGATGATGCCGCCGCGGCGTGGAGCGACGCGTTGAGCGCCACCGTGAATACATTGGAGAGCGCGGTCAAGAATGGTGGTCGCCTTGGTTTGATGGTGAGCCCCATGTTGACATGCGAAGACGCATTCTTGTTGGCCACAACTATTCTTACAATTGATGCGCAAGCCGAACTTGCCGTTGGTCCAATTCCTGTTTTAGGTGAAGACAAAACTTTCCCTGGTGGGTTCACCATGTACGCGGAGAAGGCGCCCAACGCGCGTGGAGTTCGCCGCGTGCTCGAGGCGCTTGCCAAGGGACGCAAGGTTCATGACGCCGCTGGTTTTGAGGCCGCGGCAAAGTCCAAAGCGATCGCCGCCGCTGTGATCACCGGAAATTATCCAAGTGAATGGGTTGTGCCGTCGCTGCAAAGCGCGCTGAGCAATGTGAAGTTGATTGTGATTGACACCTTGCCAAGCACGCTGGCGGACATGGCGGAGGTTGTGTTGCCTGGAGCCACTTGGACTGAAAAATCCGGCACATTTGAGAACGCAAAAAATCGCCTGCAAGGCTTTGAACGAGCCATTTCCACGGTTGATTTTGCCAAGGGCGAAAGCCAAATCGCCCTTGATCTTCAAGCTGCGCGCGCCGGAATGAAAGCCAAAGTTTTTGATCCCGCCAATACCCGAGCCGAGATGGCGCGCGTGGTTGGCTTGGAGCGATTGACCACCGATCTTCATGCGCCGCCCAAACCTGCGAAGGTCGCGGGCGACATGGTGTTGATTGAAATCTAAGTTGTCCCCCGTGCTGTCAACAAGCGGATCGAACGCGCGTGGTTGAGCGGCATCCAATTCGTGAAGTGTGGGCGCAGGCATGGCCAAGCGTTTTGACCATGGTGAGTTACACCATGATGCAGTTTGTTGATTCGCTCATGGTGGCGCAAGTGGGTCCCGTGGAAATGGCGGCGCAAGGCAACGGAGGCATTTGGAGTTTTGTTCCGCTGGCGTTTCTGTTTGGCGTGTTGACCATGGTGAACACGTTCACCGCGCAAAATGTTGGAGCCGGTCGCCGCGAAGAGATCGCGCGGTTCGCTTGGACAGGATTTTGGTTTTCACTTGTGGTGTGGGTGTTGATCATGTTGCCGTGGGCGGCGTGCTTGCCAATGGTGTTTCGATTCTCGGGCCACTCCGAAAAACTTCTCACGCTGGAAACTCAATACGCGGTCACGCTTGTGTTGGGCTCGATCTTTGCTTTGACAGGCAAGTGCATGAGCAATTTCTATTTTGGATTGCAGCGGCCACGGGTGATCGCGGTGGCGGCATTGGCGGGAAATGTCGTGAACATCCTGCTGAATTATGTGCTGATTTACGGCGAAAATGGCTTGCCTTCCATGGGGTTGCCTGGCGTTCCCGGCATGCCCGCACTTGGCGTGTTGGGCGCGGCAATCGCCACTGTATGCGGCACATGCGCCGAGGTGGCCATTCCACTGGCGTTGTTCTTCTCCGCGCGCTTCGCCAAGGACCACGGCGTGTGGCAATCTTGGCGGCCATCTCTTGGTGACTGCAAAAAACTTTTGAAAGTTGGATGGCCCGTTGGAATTCAGTTTGGAAATGAGATCACATGTTGGGCGATCTTCATGACTGTGCTGGTTGGAAAATTTGGCGAGATCCATCTTACGGCGGGTTGGGCCACGCTGCGCTTCATGCATCTGTCATTCATGCCAGCGGTTGGATTCAGCGTGGCCACCACGGCTTTGGTTGGAAAATATATGGGAGCGGGGCGGCAAGATCTCGCGGCCAATCGCGCGCACTGGGCATTATTGCTGGCCACCATCTATATGACGCTGTGTGGAGTTGCCATGGCCATCTTTCGCGCGCCGCTCATTTCACTTTTTACCTCCACCACGGATGCCGCCAATACCGCGGAAATTATTCGTATTGGTTCCACGCTCATGATTTGCGCCGCGGTGTTTCAAACCTTCGATGCCATTGGAATTGTCTATAACGGGGCGTTGCGCGGCGCGGGCGACACGGTTGTTCCCGGCCTCTACACCATCGCCTTCAATTGGATTTTTATCGTGCTCGGCGGATGGCTCTTTGTGGTCCTGTGGCCGGCTTTGGAGAGCCTGGGCCCTTGGATTGCCTCGGCTATTTACATCATTGTGCTGAGCGTGTTCTTAACCAAGCGCTTTGAATCAGGGCATTGGCGGCGCATTCGCCTCTTGGAATCAAACCCCATTCACGGTTAGACTGCCCGACCACCTTTTACCACTGGAGATTTATGTCAAACACTGGCCTTGATACCGTCCTTGCCGCAACATCCGATCCCGCCGCTTCCCAAGTTTTCATGAAGCAAGGAAAAGCTTTCGAAGCCGACGCCAAATTCTTCGAGGCGCTTGAGGCCTACAAGAACGCCGCGCAAGCCAACCGCACCACCACCACGCTGTTCAATGTGGCGCGCATGCAGGATTACCTCGGCTATGACGACGACGCCATGCGCAGTTACGAGGAGTGCACTCGTATGCCGAATCCTCCGATCAACGCGTTCTTAAATCTCGCCGTTCTGCTTGAGGACGCCGCGCAATTCACCCGCGCCAGCAAGTTGATTCAAAAAGTGCTTGAGGCCAATCCAAATCATCCGCGCGCCAAGTTGTTCATCCGCGATGTGCAAGCCAGCAAGAACATGTTGTACGACGAGGAGCTCGCGCGCATGAAGGGACGCGAGGAGGCCATGTTTGAATTGCCAGTGGCCGAGTTTGAACTTTCCATTCGCGCGCGCAATTGCTTGAAGAAGATGAGCATCCGCACTTTGGGTGATTTGCTTCGCATTGGCGAGGCCGAGTTGCTTTCATACAAGAATTTTGGCGAGACCAGTTTGGTTGAGATCAAGCAAATGCTCACCGCGCGCGGTTTGCGCTTGGGTCAGCAACTTGATCGCGGCCACTACGACAAGGTTCGCAGCGAAGTGTTGGAGAAGATGAAGGGCACTGTCGCTGACGGCGTTCTGGGCCAGACGGTGGGAACGCTCAACTTGGGCATTCGCAGCCGAAAAGCTCTGCAATTGCTGGGTATTCAAACTGTGGGCGATCTTGCCGCACGAACCGAAGCCGAGTTGATGGGCGTGAAGAATTTTGGCGCCACCAGTTTGGTGGAAATTCATGAGCGTCTTGCTGAACACGGTCTCGCCTTGCGTACGCTTGAGTGAGGACAAGCCGCCTGAGGCGGCGAAGGAGCCTCGATGGCGGTGAACTATGGATGGCAACCTCCCTCGCAAGCTGGACGATTTATCGCCACGCTCGCGGCAATTGTGATTGTCGCTTGGGGCTACATGACCATTCCAAGTGGATGTGAAACGGAGGGCGCGGTCAGGTCGCGGACCGCGTTGCCAGGCAGTCCTTTGGAAAAAAATTCCACTGGCTCATCCACGGCCGCACCAATCGCAAGCGTTGACGGCGCCACGGATGTTGTTGAAAAGCCAAAGACTCCGCCTCCACTGCAGCGGCCATTTCCACCAACGTCGCAGCCGAACATTCGTGTGCGAGTTGCGGCTGTGCGCGACGAACCGGTGCAGCTGACGCACTCCTCTGGTTGGCTTTGGCTCAAGGGTGAGAACGCGCAATCGGGTCGAACATTTCGCGCGCCCATTGCGGTGTATCCCGTGAATGATGGGTGGCGCATCGTGGAGGCATTTGGAACCACGCAGGCGGACAATTATCGATTGAAGGAAATTGGAACGCTGCAAGTGAAAGCGCCGCAAAATTCCAGCGGGGATATTCAGTTTGGTGGCACCGCATATTTAGGCGATGTCAATATTGTTCGCCGCGCGGATATCAATGAAAACGCTGCGGATTTGGTGTTTGTTGTGGCCTTGGAAGAGTATTTGCCTGGAGTGTTGGCCAAGGAATTATTCAAGGGTTGGCAAGCCAACACGTATCAGGCGCAAGCCATCGCCGCGCGCAGTTACGCCGCGTGTGAAATGGAGTGGTGGAGAAATCGCCGCCACTACGACGTGGTCGCTGGACAGGCAAGCCAAGCGTGGGTGGGCGCAACAAGCGACGCGAAAAGTTTGGACGCGGTCGCCAATACGCGCGGACAATATCTTGTGTTTGATGGTCGCGTTGTCCCGACGTACTACTCCAGTTGTTGCGGTGGATTGCCTTCGTCCGCGGTGGATTCCATCCGCGACGGAACATGGACGCAGATTGCGCCGCTTGCGATCACCGAGAAGGGGCGCCGTACAATGTGTTGCGAGAAGGCGCCTGTGGCAAAGTGGCAGGCGTCATTTTCAATTTCAGAAACGGTCGATCGCATGAATGAATGGGCCAAGCAAGCTGGGCGCAAAGATTTGGGTCCAATGAATGGAATGAAAAGTTTTGTTGTGGTCGATAAAAATTCCGTCGGGCGTTCCATGACGTTTCTGATCACCGATAAAAATGGAAAGCGATTCACCTGGGACGCCTCCGATTTTCGTGTGGCCCTGAACAGTGGCGCCAATGGTTCGCGCGACTCGTTGAAATCTTCCGCGCTTGAGCCGCGCCTAGATGGAGGACGCTTGATTTTGGATGGCCGCGGCTATGGTCACGGCGCGGGAATGTGCCAATATGGCGCGGAATTCATGGCAAAATCAGGAAAATCTCCGCGGGCGATTTTGGAGCGCTACTACCCTGGGGCCACCGTTGTCACCATGCCAGAAACTTCCAGCGCCACCGCCACAAGTTCGGCGTTGGTGAGTTCTCCCAAACCTTAATTGCCCCAAGGATTCAATCGTGTTCACAGGAATTATTCAACATATGGTCGCGGTGGAATCCCTCCAGGAGAAACCGTATGGCAAACAATTGGTTTTGAACTGCGGCGAGTGGCCGAACAATCCCATCATTGGTGAAAGTATTTGCGTGGATGGATGTTGTTTAACGGTGGTGGAAATTATCCGTGGTTCCTTGGCCTTTGATGTGGTGCCTCAGACTTTGCAACATACAACCATTGGAAATTTACGCGGCGGGGACATGGTGAATGTTGAACGCGCGTTGCGCGCTGATTCATTGCTCGGTGGCCATATGGTTCAAGGACATGTGGACACCACGGTGGCGGTCTTGGATGTGGATCGCTCCAATGGGCAGTGGCGCACGCGGATTGAGTCGCCAACTTCGATCGATCATGCGCTGCAAGAGCGTGGCAGTGTTGCCGTTGACGGCGTGAGCTTGACAATTGCCACCAAAGGCCAAGGTTGGTTTGAAGTGGCGTTGATTCCAGAAACGCTGGCCAAAACAATATTGCAGTTTCGTATGAAAGGGTCGCGCGTGAATCTGGAGGCGGATGCCATGGCGAAAAATATCGCCGCCGAAGTGGCTCGGCAAATGCAAATACTGGGAATATCTGCGGAATCACTTGTAAAATCTCGCTGAGTCCATGAGGTTGCCCAGCATAAAATTGACCGCGGGCGCGACTAGGACACTTTGTACACGAGCATGGTCAAGTCATCGGCGAATGATTCCATTTGGGTGCAACCCAAGGCTTGTTGATCAAGCCTGCGTTCCATGTCCGCGATCATGTCCGAGGGCTGCGTGATTGGTAGTAGAGCGCACAATTCTTGCAAGTGGCGGGGCGTTTGTTTGACGGCCGCGCTTGATGATTCTGGTGGATCTGGAAATGCGAATTCAAATCCATCCGAGTACAGAATGATCCGGTCTCCAGCGTGAAGTTGAATTTCTTTCTCGATCCATTCCACTCCTTCAAACACGCCGATCAATCCGCCGGCGCACTGGATGAGCTCTATGGATTCTGTGCCGCGCATGATGATGGCGCTGGGGTGTCCCGCGCTCGACATGCGCATGACGCGTGTTCGTAGATCAATGATCGCGTAAATAGCCGTTGCAAATCGGGTGGTGTTTCCTTGGCGCGCCAGTAATTCACGGTTGACGCTCGCCAGCGCCTCGCCAGGTTGAATAATTTTATAGGTATTTCCAATGATTTCCTTGGTTGGAAGTCCACGCGCGATCACCATGGTCAACAACGCCCCGGGCACGCCGTGGCCAACCGCGTCGGCGATGAACAAGCCAACATGATGCTCATCCAGGCGTCGCACATCGTAGATGTCGCCACTGACATAGTTCATGGGGCGCCACAAAGCGGCGACTGCGCCACCAGAAAATTCCTTCAATTTTTTAGGCAGAAAATCGCGTTGAACTTGGCCAGCCAAATGTAATTCGTCGTGCATCTGGGTGACTTCGCCGAGCAAACGATCGGTTTGAATTTTCGCTCCGCGGTTTGCTTGGCGAAGCGTGTCGATTTCAGATTGACGCGTAAATAAACCGCGCAACATTGCGGCGATCACTTGCGGTGATTCACCTATGGGCAATGTGTTCCACAATGCGGTCTGGGATGCCGCGGTGAGTGGCGCGTCGGTTAAAAGTAAAATAGGAATGTTGCGCGTTTCAACGCCATCAAGCAGATCAGCAAGTCCGGCGGAGTTGTCGCCACGGATTAAACAAATCACCACCGCGTGAACTTGCGAGTTCAAATGTTCACCCGCCGCGCGTATGGATACGCGTTCAAAGATGGCGTGATGTTGCAGAAGTTTGGCGAGCGTATTTGGAAGTTCGCGCAACTGTTCCGTGTCTGAATCTCCAAGCACAAATAAAACCCGAACGAGCGGGTGAGGAAGGGGGATATCGTCTTGCGCCAACATGCCTCATGATTCTATCGGCGATTCATTTTGGCTTATTTCAAGCAACATTTCAAACTCAGGAACGGTTAAAATAATTACCTGTATGAAAAAACTTTCTCAACGCCAAGTGGATTCCCGCCTGGCCAAACTCCCGCAGTGGAGCCAAAATGGCGACGCCATCCAGCGCACGTTTCAATTTGAAAATTTCGTGGGCAGCATGCGTTTTTTAAATAGCGTGGCGGAGGCGGCTGAACGCGTCCAGCACCATCCAGATATTTTGGTTCGATGGAACAAAGTCACGCTGACATTGTCCACGCATGATGTGGGTGGAATCAGCGAGAAGGACATGACGTTCGCGGCCAATGCCGATCAGATTTCTGGATTGCCTTCGGCGTAATCGCCCAGCGCCCGTCGCACCAAGATCGCCCGGCTTAAGCGGCCTTTTTCCTCCTCGGCCGCGAAGGGATCGATCTGCGCCAAATGCGCCGGTTGCACTTGCAGCAACAATTGCTCCACGCATTCAATACTGAGATTGTGCAGAAGCCCGCTTGAAATTCCAAAGCGCAAAGTGGAAAGCAATTTGGTGGCCTCTTCGGCTCCAAGCAAGCGGGCGACTTTCAGCGTGGCGCGTGCGCGGTATACCTTGTCTTCAATCAGCGGGCGATTTTTTTCCAGCAACATTTGCCGCGCCGTGCGCTCGTAGTCGATCAACTTTGGAATCACCTCGTCGCGGAAATGCTGCAGCAATTCCTCCTCGGACGCGCCCAACGTCACTTGATTGCTCACTTGATAAAAATTGCCGATCGCGTCGGTGCCTTCGCCGTAATAACCGCGCACGGCCAAGTGCAGATCTTTCGCGGCGCGCTTGACGCGCTCAATTTCGCCCGAGTAACGCAACGCGGGTAAATGCAACATGGCGCCCAGGCGAATGCCGCAACCAACATTGGTTGGACACGCCGTGAGGTAGCCCCAGCGTTGATGAAACGCAAAGTCAACGGTCTCCTCCAACGCTTGATCAAAGGAGCGGGCCAGATCAAACGCCTCGTTCAAACGGAATCCCGGAAAAATACTTTGAATGCGAAGATGATCTTCCTCGTTCACCATCACTCCAAGTTGCTCGCCGTGACCCAATCCCAGCGCGCGCGGCAGAGTGCTTTGGGCAAAATGCTTGGAGACCAAATGGCGCTCCACAAGCAGTTGACGCTCTTGCGCCGAAGCCTGGGTCATGTTTACCCACGCCAAGCCATCGGGAAATGCTCCGCCCAGCGGCGCATGCGTGACCATTTGCAAAACTTCTTGTCGTTGCGAATCCGAGGCGCGCCCAGTGAATGGAAAGCCAGCCAGATTGCGCGCCACGCGAATCCGAACGCTGACAACCACGTCATTGTCATTGTTTGAATTGAAATCGGTTTGGTCGCTCATGCTCAAGTGGTCGGTTCGGTTGGCGGTTTTTTTTCCGCACCCATTTGATGCAGACGTCCTTGCAAAGAAGCGGCTCGCTCGTACTGTTCCGCGGCAACGGCGGACTCTATTTCCTTGATCAATTGCCTGCGAACAGCGGCGCGATCGGCTTGGCCTTCGATGCGCTTGGGCGTGCGACCACGATGGCTCACGGCGCCGGATTGCGCCCGTTCAATAATGGCCGCCACCGATGGCATGAATGAGTCGTAGCACGTGGCGCAACCGAAACGACCTGTTTGGCGGAACTCGGCGAAGGTGAGTCCGCATGCCTCGCAACATCGCGCGGCGGCTTTCTGCGCCTTGAGCGATTTTCCAGTGGCCGCGAATTGTTTTAGGATTTGCGTCACTGGAACCGTGGGCAAAATGTATCCCTTGGCCGCCGCATGTTCGGCGCACAAATGCAACTCCATCTTGTTTCCATTTTGGATGACAACTTCATGCACCATCGCTGGGTTGTCGCAGAGATCACATTTCATAGCGGAGTCATTATAGGCAACAGCGGCGCCGCGTCTGATTGATCGCGCGGCAATTATGTATAAATTCAGCCATTGTTCGTGGCGCGGCGAATCGCGTCGAGTGTTTTTAATAATTGAGGCACGCTGCTCAGCGGCAGCATGGTGCTTGCATCACTCAGGGCCTTGGCGGGCTCAGGATGGCATTCAATAAAAATAGCGGAAACGCCCACGGCAACAGCAGCTTTTGCCAATAAGGGAGCGCGGTCAGGGCGGCCACCAGTGCGTTCACCTTCGGCGCCTGGAAGCTGCGTGCTGTGTGTCGCGTCAAAGCAAATTGGAACTTCCAAGTCCATTAAATCACCAATGCCCATGAAGTCATTCACCAATCGGTTGTAGCCAAATGTTGTTCCTCGTTCGGTCAGCATGATCATGCGGCAACCGCCTTCGCGAACTTTCGCCACAACATGACCCATTTCCGCTGGACTCATGAATTGACCTTTCTTCACATTCACTGGTTTACCCGTGTCGGCGGCGGCCAAAAGTAAATCCGTTTGTCGACATAGAAACGCCGGCACTTGCAACATGTCAACGACTTGGGCCACGGCTTGGCATTGACTGGCATCGTGAATATCCGTGGTCACTGGAACGCCAAGCGACTCGCGCAATTTCCCCAAGCGCTCCAAGCCCGACTTGATTCCCGGCCCGCGCGGACTCCTCACGCTTGAACGGTTGGCCTTGTCAAAGCTGGCCTTGAAGACAAAACTCAATCCCAATTCTTTGCACGTGTCGCGCAGTGTTTCGCCAATCTGTTGATTGATGGCGTCGGACTCCAACACGCATGGACCGCCAATGACAAGCAGGCGTTGGTGCGGATGGGCGAAAAACGTTTCAAGAACATCGTTTTGGTGGGACATAATCGTTCATTTTACGGTTTTTTAGAAATTTCACCCGACAGTATAAAAGTTGTAATACACCGTATGTGATATGTGAGCCGAGCGTATCGGACGCGTGTGGTGGTGGACCGTTTCAGGAGTCGAAAGCATGGAAGCATTTCCTATGAATCCCGAGGATTTTACAGGCTTTGTCAAGAGAATTTTTCTTCGACAATGGTCCAACCACAAGTTTGAAATCGCCGGTCCAATGGATTTGGTGATTGATGGCAGGCACCTTGGGTTGGAAAATCTTTGGCGCATCGCCAAACAGGATCCCGCGCGCGCCGAGGACATTGTGGAAAGCTACATCGACAAATTGATGGAGGGCGATTCCATTGGCGGTCTTCCCATGCCGTTTTCCTTGGTGCGCAATCGCATCATGCCGCGCATTCAACCAGAAAGTATTTTCACGCACTTGGACCGTGAGCAAGTGGCGCACATTCCATTTGTCAATGAAACAGTTGTTGTGTTTGTGATTGACATGCCGCATGTCACCGTGAGCGTGACGGTGGAGCAGATGGTGCGCTGGGGAGTTCAATTGGATGATTTGGAAATCCTGGCTCGCGAAAATTTGGCCCGCTACGCGCCTGAGTTGAAGGTGCGCATTGTCGAAGGCGAGGATGGCGGCAAGGCCGCGATTGTGGCGTTGCAAGATGGATACGACGCCGCGCGGTTGTTGCTTGATTCGCTGCATTTGAAACTTGCTCCGCAACTCGGCGGCGACTTTTTTGTTGCCACCCCGGCACGCGACATGTTTGTTGCCATGACATGCAATCCGCCCAAGTTTGTTGAGCGCATTACGCAACGTATTGGCCGCGATTATCAACGACTTCCATACCCAATCACCAGTTCGCTGTTTCTTGTCACACGTGATGGCGTGGCGGGTACTGCGGAAGAAGCAGCCTGAAGAACGAGGCGCGCTTCGCTAGCATTGTGTCGTGGTTCTGCTGATCGATAATTATGATTCATTCACTTGGAACTTGGTGCACCGCATGCAAGAGGCGCGTCCTGGTTTACAAGTGGACGTTGTTCGCAATGACGCCATTGATTGCGCGCGCGCGGCGGCGATGAAGCCAACTCATCTTGTGATTTCACCGGGGCCATGCACTCCCAAAGAAGCCGGCGTGAGCGCGGAGTTGATTCAATATTTTCGCGGGCGCATTCCAATTTTGGGCGTGTGTCTTGGGCATCAAACGATTGGTGATTGCCACGGTATGACGGTGCGCCGCGCCGACAAACCCATGCATGGCAAGACCAGCCAAATACATCATGATGGGCGCGGAGTTTTTCTGGGAATGCCGCAGCCATTTCAAGCCACGCGCTATCACTCGTTGGTGATTGATCCGGCCACTCTCTCGAGCGAGTTTGAGGTGAGCGCCCAAACCGATGATGGAATTATCATGGGAATTCGCCTGCGAATCAAGCCAGGTGAGGCTCCGATAGAGGGCGTGCAATTTCATCCCGAAAGTTTTTTAACGCCCGACGGACCAAAGTTGCTGTCGAATTTTTTAGCCATGTCCGCGGTGGTGCGCTAAACTGATCTCCATGCAAAGCACCGCCAGCGATATCACCCGCGCCATCCTTCAACAATTGGATGGCGACAAAATCATCTTGGCGATTCCGTCAACCGATTATCAAATCCACCTAGTGTGCAGTGGAAAGACCTCCGCGCAAGTTGGCAAAAGAATTCAAGGCGTGATCGACATCAAGGCGTTGCGGATGCACAAGGCGAGCGCGGGTGGTTCCTTCATCGAGCCAATTTATGGACACCCAAGAGTTGTGCAGGCGCGAGTGTTGGCGGTTGATCTTGCAAAAAATCGTTTGCTGTGTGAGGTAGTTGTGCCTATGTGGGTTGAGCCATTTGATGGCCAAAGCGCGGCGGATTTTAACGCGGGCGACATGGTGAATTTCTACGCGCAATCTGGCGCGACTTTCACGCCAGTTGCTTGAGAACGGCTCATCGCAGCGGATGTTTTGAACACGTTGTAAATGCGCGCAAGTGATTGATCAGCTTAGTCATCAAGTGATTCATCAGGGCGCGATCAAAATACGTTTACGCATGCAATCGCTGGAATAACTTCCCACTTCGCCGCTCGGTTCAGCCGCGGCGCGCACCGTTTGTTGCCCGTTGCTATTGCGCAAACTCAGCAACCCGCCGTCGGTATCCGATGCCGCGCCAGTCACAACCACGGCTTTGCCCTTCATATTGAACAGATTCAGAAGTCCGCCAGTTGGTCCGCCACCCAAGGCCGCCACGCGTGTGGCGCCAGCGTAAACCTGCACTGTGCCACTTTCTTCCTTGCCTTGATCCATCAAGGCGGCGATTTGCCCGGTTGCGGTGCGCACGGTGGCGCGCCCGCCAAGATTTTCTTGCACTTCAAATGAGAGCGCGGCTTTGCCATCATGATTTCGAATTTCAGTGAATCCTCCGCGCATGGTGGTGTTGCCAAAGATGCAGCCGCCATCTCCATTGGTTTCGCGCACCGCGAGTTCGCCACCACCATCGTTCACTTTGCATTCAACAGCGGTGGTTCCATTTGTGTCAGCGATAAGAAATTGACCACCGTTATCGTTCACGCCGCATTCAACGGCTGTCTTTCCTTTTGTGGTTGCGATACGAAATTCGCCACCGTTCTCATTCACGCCACATTCGACGGCGGTGGTTCCGTTGGCGCCCGCGATGCGAAACATGCCCGCATGTTTGGCGTCGGAACCTACATAGGCGACTTCTTTTTCAGAATCGTCCAGCACGCTGAAGGCCGCGCCATTTGCGCTGGCGCCAAATCGCACCGCCTGTTTGCCGTTGGAGCTATGCACAGTGCCCACGGTTCGTTGGGCGTTCACGCTGAGTTGCAAGGAGCTTTCCTCGCTGTCGCTACGCGTCAACACAAAGTCCGATCCATCGTTGGTGGCCTCCATATAGGCGGCGATTTGCCCGGAACCTCGCGTCACTTCAACGCGACCGCCTGTGCTGTTTGCAAAAATTCCAGCCACTGGCTTGCCCGCGGAATTCCAAAGCGCAAGATCTCCACCTGATTCGCTGGAAGAAATTCGTGCGATGTTGGCGCCGCCCTTGCTCCACACATCAACTTGTCCACCGTTGGCAGTGTTTGAAAGCAGACAGGTGATTTTTCCTTCGGAGTCTAAAATTTCAAGTCGGCTGGCCTGAATCACTTCAGGCACAGGCGCGCGTGTGAAGCCCACAAGAGCCGCGGCACCGAGCAATGTGGCGCAGATCAAACCGATGGCTCGTTCGCGGCGGCGTTGTTGCTTGATCAATTGCAGTTGTAGTTCGATGTGTTCAAGACGGGTTTCGATTGATGACATGGAAGCTCCTTGAGTTGAGCCGTTAGCATACGGCGAGTGTGGATCGCAGTGTGCGCATTCTCAGTTGAACGATTCAACATAAAGATGATGTGGCGTTATGAAAAAAACAAAATCCAAGCGAAGTTTGAAATCGAAGTCCATGCGGGAAGTTGGAATTGGTCTTGTTGGAGCGGGATTCATGGGGCGCGTCCACGCCAATGCATGGCGACAGTCGCCACTGTTTTTTAATCTGAAGTGTCGACCAAGGTTGGCGGCCGTGGCCGGTGGACACGCAAGCGAATCAAGTGAATTTGCCGCCAAATGGGGTGTTTTAAAGTCATCGCCAAGCTGGGAGCGCCTGATCAAGGACCCGCAAGTTGGGTTGGTGGATGTCTGTGTTCCAAATTATTTGCATGCCGAGATTTCCATCGCCGCGTTGAAGGCGGGCAAGCATGTCGCTTGCGAAAAACCTCTCGCCAATACGATCACTGATGCGCGCAATATGGCTTTGGCCGCGCTTGGAGCCAAGAAAGGCGTGCGAACTTTTGTGTGGTTCAACTATCGCAGATGTGCCGCGGTATCGCTTATGCGCGAACTGATTCAACAAGGTCGCTTGGGGCGTATTCGACATATCCGCGCGCAGTATTTGCAAGATTGGGGCCGAGACAGCACGCCGCACTCTTGGCGCTTTGATTCAAAGCTTGCGGGCAGTGGAGCCCACGGTGATTTGAATGCGCACTTGATTGATATGGCGCGATTTGTCACGGGCGATGAAATTGTGGAAGTGTGTGGCGCAATGGAGGCGCAATTTATTCAAGAGCGAGCGGTGGTGACGGCGAGTTCAAAAAGATTGGGATTGGGCGCGCAAAAAAGTAAACGAGGCGCTAAGCGGCAAGCATGCACTGTGGATGATGCTTTCTTGTTTCTTGCGCGCATGCACAATGGCGCGGTCGCAAGTTTCGAGGCCAGTCGAATGGCTACGGGAAATAAAAATGCCAATCACATGGAGGTGAATGGTGAATTTGGCAGCGTGAAATTTGATTTTGAGCGCATGAACGAATTGCAATGGTGGGACGACACATTGCCCGCGCGTGAGCAGGGTTGGAGCCGCATTTTGTGCACTGATCCGTCGCATCCATATATCGACCACTATTGGCCACCAGGGCATGTGCTTGGTTATGAGCATGGATTTATCAGCATGGCCGCGGATATTTGCGCGGTGTTGGCGGGGGGCGAGCCGGAGCAACCGCTGGCTGATTTTGTGGACGCTTATCGAACCCAACAAGTTCTAGAAGCCGCAATGATCAGCGCGCGCGAGCGATGCTGGATGCGAACTGACGCAATTTAGAAAGTTGGAGCGCGTGGCGGCGCTCGTTATACTTTTTCATTCGCATGAATTCGCAAACAGCATCAACGCAAACAGTGGCCAAGGATGACGCGGGCTTGCACACATTGCGCGCGTGCGCCCAAGCCGCCAACCGCGCACTTCGCTCCTTGCAAAAAACGGATGGACATTGGTGCGCCGAACTGCAAGGCGATTCCATTTTGCAAAGCGAATATCTACTTATGAAATGGATTTTGTCGCAAGAGGCGGCGCCCATGGTGGATGGTCGTGGCGCCGACACTTTGTTGAAATTGGTCCGGCAACTTAGGGATCAGCAGCGACCGGATGGTGGATGGGGACAATATCCAGGCTCCGACGTTGATTTAAGTGCAACGGTCAAAGGCTATTTTTGCCTTAAATTATATGGAGATTCGCCGGATGCTCCGCACATGAAGAAGGCCCGCGATGTGGTACGTGCCATGGGCGGGGCCGAATGTTGCAATAGTTTTTCAAATTTCTATCTGGCCTGTCTGGGGCAAATTTCGTGGAATGCGGTGCCAGCGATTCCGCCAGAATTAGTTTGGGCTCCGAAATGGTTTTATTTTCACTTAAGTAAAATGAGCGCGTGGAGCCGCACCATGTTGTTGCCACTGGCCATCGTGGCCACGCTTCGTCCAACGCGCCATTTACGGGCAGACCAAGGTATTGACGAACTCTTTGTGGATAAAGGCGCGCGACACCGGTTAAAAGTGCGCCAAGATGTGCCGCTCGGGTGGCGATTGTTTTTCCACGCTATTGATCGCTTGATGAAATTGGCGCACGCCGTTCTGGGAACCAATTGGCGCAAGCGCGCCATCGCGGCGGCGTTTCGTTGGAGCGCAATTCGTTGCGGTCAAGATTTGCCCGCGCCCACAAGCGGTCTTGGAGCCATCTTTCCGCCAATGGTGTATATCCAAATCGTGTTCCACGCTTTAGGTGTCCGTCGCGGTGACGCTATGGTGGTTCGCGCGGAAAATGAACTGGATGAATTTTTTATTGAACAAGGCGACCGCATTCGTATTCAGCCGTGCTTTAGTCCAGTGTGGGACACGGGCATCGCTTTGTACGCGCTAGCCGATTGCGGATTCACCGTGTCGGACGCCGCGGTTGAAGGCGCGGGTGATTGGTTGCGCGCTAAAGAATGCCGATTCCGTGGCGATTGGGCTGAAAATACAAAGCCAGGCACCGCGCCCGCGGGCTGGTTTTTTGAATACGCCAACGCTTGGTATCCAGATGTCGATGACACCGCGATGGTGGCCATGGCCCTGAAGCGCATCGGCGGACCAACCAATGAATCGGCGGCTCTGCGCGGCGTGCAATGGATGTTGTCCATGCAAAATAATGATGGTGGTTGGGCGGCGTTTGATCGCACGCAAGATCGCAAAATTTATGAGTATGTTCCTTTCGCGGATCACAACGCTATTCAAGATCCAAGTTGCCCCGATATCACCGGGCGCGTGCTTGAATGTTTGAGCTGGCATGGAATCAAAAGCGATCATCCGGCGGTGCGCGTCGCCGTGGAGTACATCAAGTCAAAGCAAGAGCCAGAGGGTTGCTTCTTTGGTCGCTGGGGCGTGAATTATATTTATGGAACATGGCAAGCGGTGATTGGTCCAATCCGCTGTGGTGTGCCGCGCACGGAATCTTGGATCGCCAACGCGGGAGCGTGGATTAAGTCGGTGCAAAAACCAGACGGTAGTTTTGGCGAGAGCGCCAATACTTATTTGGATGCCTCCCTAAAAGGTCAAGGCGAGAGCACCGCGAGTCAAACCGCGTGGGGCGCGATGATCCTGCAGGAGATTTACGGCGCCAATGACGCAGATCTTGCGCGCGCGCTGGCGTGGCTGGCGCAAACGCAACTGAGTGAAATTGACGCGGAAAATCCGCTAAAAAATCCTGACAGCGACCCCGCTGGATCATGGCGTGAAACTGAATTCACGGGCACGGGATTTCCAAAAGTATTTTATTTGCGATACCACTTATACCGACTTTATTTTCCACTGATGGCTTTAGGTCGATATCTGCAAGCGCATGGAAATGCTTTGTCTGCTCCAGCGCAACGCGACAAGTGATGTGGCGCTGCATCAATGAATATCAATGAAATGGGTGCGCCGCGGTGAACGCGTAGTTGTCCCAAGATAATTCGCTCGCGTGCAAGCACAAGCGTGTCGCCATTTTTTTCACATCGTTTGGCGCGTACAAATCATCGCCAAGAATTGGCTGGCCAAGCGCCAACAAATGCACGCGCAATTGATGGCTGCGGCCTGTCATAGGCTCCAAGCGAAATCGCGTGCAGCGACAAGTTTCGGGTGAAGTAGCCACGGAAGCCGGAACGTGATCAAGCAGTGCTTCAACTTTCCATCGGGTCACGCTTGCCTTGCCTTGCGTCTGGCACACAATTTGGCGCGCGCTACCCAGGGCTTCTTTGCGCAGCGGCAAGTTGATTTCGCCGGAGTCTTGCACCGGGTGTCCAAATGCGATGGCGTGATAGGCCTTGGTCACGAGTCGCGCCTCAAACAACATGCTGAGCGCGCGGTGGCTTTGAGTATTGAGCGCCATCACGATCAACCCACTGGTGTGTTGATCAAGGCGATGTACATTTCGTGCGCCTGGATAAACAAGCGCGACGCGAGTTGCCAGACAATCAGCGTTGTGCGCACCAATGCCAGGCACGGAAAGTAATCCTGAAGCTTTTTCAAGCACGACAAAATCGTGCTGGGCGTGAATCACGCGAAATCCGTCTTGAGTAATGGTGGGCTCTCTCATGATTCAGGAAAAAATGTGCGATGAAATTGCTCGCGTTGTATAAATGAAACTTGAGCAGAAAGCAGAAGTGGCAAGGCGTACACTTGTTGATTATGACATTGATCATTATTTTCATGTGCGCCTTGGCGCAAGCTTCCGCGGCAAGTGGAGTCAAGGTTGAAACCACGACCGCGCCCGGGCAAAGTTCCAGCAACGAGGCAACAAACGCCGCAAAAGATCCCGTGGATTGGCGCAAGTTCGAGGGTTTGTTATCGCATCAAGTGCAACTCACTCTTTCCGAGCGATTTGTGAAAGCGGGCGAGGCTTATTTTAATTCAGACGCCACGCAAATTGTATTTCAAGCCATTGAATATGATGCGCAGGGAAATCCTGAGAGCGAGTATTACAGCATGTATGTGGCGCAGTTGCGCGACGAGGGGCAGGGGCAATCTTTCGAACCCGACCAGCGACGATATCGACTAAAGAACATCCGACGAATCAGTCCAATTGGAAGTGCGAATACTTGCGGTTGGTTTCATCCCACCGATCCAAATAAGTTGATCTTTGCCAGCACGATCGCCGCGCCCGCTAAGCAAGAGACGCCGGGGTATCAGCGGGGCACCAGAAATTATCGTTGGAGTTTTCCGCCAGAGATGCGCGTGGTTGAAGTGAATTTGAGCGCGCAGGAGATCAATACCGAAAGTTTGAAGACGCTTGTGGGTGATGGCAAGGCGTACACCGCCGAATGTTCCACAAGTCCCGATGGACGAACGTTGCTTTACACAACCCTTGAGAGTGGCGACGGCGATTTGTACGCCATGGATCTACCCACAAATAAAATCACGCGGCTCACCGCGTTCGCGGGCTATGACGGCGGCGGATTTTTCAGCCCCGATGGCAAGAAGATTGTTTGGCGAGCCGACAGAAATGCCGACAATTTGCTGCAAATTTTCGTCGCGGACGTTATGTTTGATTCCACGGGCGCGGTTGTTGGAATTGGCGAACCCATCGCCGTGACCAATGATGGAGCTGTGAATTGGGCGCCCTATGTTTCGCCCAATGGCAAGGTGATTGTTTACGCATCAAGCCGTGTGGGTCACGACAATTATGAACTTCTGGCCGTGCCTGTTCCCGCGGATCACACGGCGCCGCTTGGTCAACCACGGCGCGTGACGCATGCGGGTGGCGCGGATCTTTTGCCCGCGATGAGTCCTGATGGAAAATTATTAATGTGGACAAGCCAACGAGGTGCTGGCCGCTCCAGCCAACTTTGGCTGGCGCAGATATCGCAGAATGATTTACTTTCTGGAGAACTTATCTCCCCCGTGGTCCAACCCACTGCGACACCAGCCGCAACCGCGCCTATCACAGCAAGCCCAACACATTCCACGACAACGCCAGTGGTTCAACCCAAATGAATTCTTATCACGAACGAGAAATGCTTATTCCCTTTCGCTCGGCATTGCTGCCGCAAATTTTCACCGATGTTGTGATTGTTGGCACGGGCGTGGCCGGATTGCGCGCCGCCATAGAAGCCTCGCAACGCCACGATGTGATTGTGTTGGCCAAGGAGTCGATTGATCTTTCAAACACTTCGTGGGCCCAAGGCGGAATTGCCGCTGTGATGAATGCAAAAGACAGCGTAAACGCCCATATTCAAGACACTCTTGAGGCTGGCGTTGGCTTGTGCGAACTCGACGCGGTGCGCGCATTGGTGCAAGAGGGCCCGGATGAAATTAGGCAACTTCTAGCTTGGGGAATGCGAGTGGACCGCGATCAAAGTGGCGAGCCCGCGCTTGGCCTTGAAGGTGGACATCATTGCCACAGAATTATTCATAGCGATGGCGACGCAACGGGTGTTGAACTGGCGCGATGTCTTGTTGAGAAGGTTCGCCTGCAGCGGCGAGTGCGCATGTTTGATCGATGTTTCGCAATTGATATTTTGGTGGATCAACGCAAAGGCGCGCGCCGCGCGGCGGGCGTGTTGACATGGCATCCGCGTCATGGACTGCAAATTATTTGGGCCAGGGCCACGGTGTTGGCCAGTGGTGGCTGCGGACAAATTTTCCGCGAAACCAGCAATCCGAAAGTTGCCACGGGTGATGGAGTATCCATGGCGTGGCGCGCGGGCGCCAACCTGACTGATTTGGAGTTCATGCAATTTCATCCCACCACGCTGTATGTGGCGGGCGCGCCGCGGCACTTGATCAGCGAAGCTGTGCGCGGCGAGGGAGCGAAACTGGTGGATCGTGAGGGCGAGTCAATCATGCGTCATTTGCATGAGCTCGCGGATCTGGCGCCTCGCGACGTGGTCAGCCGCGCCATCGTGCGGCATTTGGCCAAGAGCGGTCAATCGCACGTGTGGTTGGACGCGCGGGCAATGGGTTCTGCAGGGTTTTCCAAGCGTTTTCCTGGCCTTTCGCGCATGTTGGAGGGCTTTGGCCTAGACGCGGGTCGTCATTTAATTCCGGTTCATCCAGCCGCGCATTATTCGATTGGCGGCGTGCACACCGATTTGTTTGGACGCTCCAATGTCACCGGACTGTACGCGTGTGGTGAATGCGCGGCCACGGGCGTTCATGGCGCAAATCGATTAGCCAGCAACAGTTTGTTGGAGGGCTGGGTGTTTGGTCGGCGCGTGGCGCAAGCGATTGAAATTGATTCACTTCCCGCAGCCACGCCCGTGCCCTTGAACCATGAAGTGGAGCGGCCCGAGCGCGGCGAGTTGGACTTGGCGGATGTGCGCAGTAGTTTGCGCAGCGCCATGTGGCGCAATGTTGGCATTGAAAGAAGCTCCGCTAAATTAAGTGACATGCTTGAAATGTTCTCATTCTGGGGTCGCTACGCATTTGATTGCGTCTTTGAGGATCCCATGGGATGGGAAACCCAGAACATGCTCACCAGCGCGCGCTTGATGGTGCTTGCGGCGTTGTCGCGCAACGAAAGTCGCGGAACGCATACGCGGATCGATCGACCCTTGATTGATCCTGAACTTGAGGGTCATTTTATGTGGAACATCAACCGCGAGGACTTTGATTGGAAGGCGCGCGGGGCATTTGCGCCGACCCAGTCCAGCGGAGTATGAACATGAAATTTGGCTTGTTTTTATTGATTTTTATCAACTCGAGCGTAGTTGTATTTTTGCTTGGGTGCGCCGAGGAAAGAACCGAGTATCACTATCGCTCACAGGCCGAGGCGGACGCGATCGGTCGACCCGTGGACGAAACATTTGTGAAGGCCGATGGCACCAAGGTTGTCTATTCGTCCAAGCGCCGTGAGAAGATCAATGGAAATACGCCCAGCGGCACCGACGGATCATCCACGCCCGATCTAGAAAAACCACCCGTGGATTTGCGCGAGAAGAAAGCCAGCGGGGAGGTGATTTTGCGCGCGACTTTTCCAGAGCATGTCGTGGATCATCTCACGGAGTGCGTGCGAAATGAGGAGTATGAATTGATTTGGAATCAATTACTCTCCACGGGCGCCAAGCGGGATCTTGAAAGCCGCGGGGGCATCAAATATTTCAAGACATTTTTCACAAACAATCGCAATGAGGTTATGGCGACGTTGAATTGCATGCGGATCAATTTAAAAAATGGACATGTCGCGCTGCAAAAAACAGACGACTCGCACATGACCGCCGAGCTTGATTCCACGCTTCGAAGAAGTTACAAATTCACCGTGATTGATTTTGAATCCACTCCGACAGGCATGAAACTCGTGGGCATTCGCTGAAAGAAAAACCGCGCTTCTTTTGAAGGAAGCGCGGTTGAAAATGTCAAGAAATACAGTGATTTACGCGGCTGTTGGGGTTGCCGGCGGCGGAACTTCCGCTGGCTTTTGCGCCCTGAATGCCAAGTGCTCCTTCTCGCCCTCACGGGTGACAAAGATCACATCGCCTGCGGCGAACTCACCGCTAAGCAGATTCTCCGCGAGCGGATCCTCAACAAATTGCGACAGAGATCGACGCAGTGGACGAGCGCCAAAGTCTGGGTTGTAGCCCTTGTCAATCAAAAAGTCCTTGGCTTTCTGATCAATCTCAAGAGCCATTCCCTTTTCGGTGAGGCGCTTGCGCAACTTGCTCAACTCAAACTCAATAATTTGATTCAAGTCGTCCTTGATGAGCGGACGGAACACGATCATGTCATCCAAACGATTCACAAACTCGGGGCGGAAGAAGCGCTCCACCTCGCTGGTGAGCGACTTCTTCATCTTCTCATAGTCCTGAACTTCGGCGCGCTTGGTGAAACCAAACGCCGTGCCGCCCTTGATCACATCGGCGCCCAGATTGCTGGTCATGATGATGATGCAATTGCGGAAGTCAACATGGCGACCAAATGAATCCGTGAGGCGGCCTTCCTCCATGATTTGCAGAAGCATGTTGAACACATCGGGATGCGCCTTCTCAACTTCGTCAAGCAACACAACCGCGTATGGACGGCGGCGAATGCGCTCCGTAAGTTGACCGCCTTCTTCAAAGCCCACATATCCTGGAGGCGCGCCAATCAAGCGAGAAACGTTGTGTTTCTCCATGTATTCGCTCATATCCAAGGTATACAGCGCGTCTTGATCGCCAAACATAAAATCGGCGATGGCTTTGGCCAACAACGTTTTTCCAACGCCAGTTGGACCAAGGAACAAGAATGAACCCATTGGACGTTTTGGATCTTTCAATCCAGAGCGACTCTTGCGAATGGCGCGGGCCACGGTCTTGACGGCTTCCTCTTGACCAACGACGGTCTTGTGAAGTTCCGCCTCCAGTTGAAGCAATCGCTTGCTTTCTTCCTTGGCCAAACGCGTCAATGGAACGCCCGTCATTTTGCTGACAACTTCCGCGATCATTTCCTCGTCCACGGTTCCCGTGGTCTCGTTCATGCGATCGCGCCAGCCTTGTTGCAACTTCTCCTTTTCCTTGCGAAGTTTCTCGGCTTGATCGCGCAAGTCCGCGGCTTTTTCATAGTCCGCATTCTTCACGGCGTCATCCTTGTCAATACTCAAGCGCTCGATGCGAGTTTCTAGATCCGCAAGATCAGGCGGCTTGGCCATGGTCTTCAATCGCAGACGTGCGCCAGCTTCGTCAATGACATCGATGCTTTTGTCTGGTTGAACGCGGCCAGGAATGTAGCGGCCCGACAATTCAACGGCTGCGCGCAACGCTTGATCTGTATAGACCACACGGTGATGCGTGGCGTATTTTTCCTGCAAGCCCTTGAGAATTTCGTAGGCCTGTTCCGGTCCTGGCGGCTCAACGGCGATCGATTGGAAGCGGCGTTCCA
>SYAD01000072.1 GCA_005789005.1 Planctomycetia bacterium
AACTTGTGTATCAACAAACCGCGCCAAATGAAAATCATTGTCTTGCGCTTTATCTCGCCGCGGATGATGGTCAATATGTCTCCTTCGATAAACTTGGACGCTCGCACCCCTATATGCCCAATAATCTGCTTGTGATCGATTCCGAAGACAGTGGCGGGACTGGCGGCATGATTTTTATCTGGAGCGATGGCTTGGTGCTTTATTTAGCTTGCGTAGAAGACGAACAAGAATTTCAAAAGCTTGAATCGTTCCTTGGCGCGCCTTAAAAATTTCACATTATTTTTATTGAAGCGAGTCCGTTTAGGGCAAAACATATTGGGATTTGCCTTTGACGCAATTTTGTAAATCCCCCACTGCGTTGGCGTGAACTAATTAGACTGCACCCCATGACCCGCACTGCCTGTATCACCACTCCAATTTATTACGTCAACGATCGCCCGCATATTGGGCACATCTTCACCACAACGTTGTGTGACGCATGGGCGCGAGCCATGCGCCTACAAAATTGCGATGTGTTTTTTCTAACTGGAACCGATGAGCACGGCGTGAAGGTGGAAAAATCCGCTGCCGAGCACCACGTCACGCCGCAAGCGTGGGCGGACATAAATGCCGCAGAATTTAAGCGAATTCTTCCACTATTTCATATCACCAACACAGATTTCATCCGCACAACTGAACCTAGGCATGAACGCCAGGTGCAAAATTTCATTGAACGTCTGCAAAAATCCGGCGCGCTGTACAAGGGTTCCTTTGAGGGTTGGTACGACGAGGGCCAGGAGGAATATCTCACCGACACGCGCGCGAAAGAATGTGAATATAAAAGTCCAATCAATGGCCAACCATTGGTGCGCGCCAAAGAACAGAATTGGTATTTCAAACTGAGCGCCTTCAGCGACCGTTTGAAGGCGCACTTTGAAAGCCAACCAAATTTTGTGCAGCCCAGCGCGCGCATGAATGAAGTGGTTGGACGCCTTCGCGAAGGCTTGCAAGACGTTCCAATGACGCGCACCAATTTCACGTGGGGCATTCCCATGCCGGGCGATCCCGGACATGTGATTTACGTGTGGATCGACGCGCTTTTCAATTACATCACCGCCTTGGATTACAGCGACGTTGGCGAGAAAAATCCGCGCGCAAAATATTGGCCCGCGGATTGGCATGTGATTGGCAAGGAAATTCTTTGGTTTCATGCCGTGATTTGGCCCGCCATGTTGATGGCTCTTGATTTGCCTCTGCCTAAAAATATTCACGCGCATAGTTTCTGGATTAGCGAAGGCAAAAAAATGAGCAAGAGTTTGGGGAACTTCATTGATCTACCAACGATTGAAAATTACATCGCGCGCTATGGGCTTGACGCTTGGCGATGGTTCATGCTGACGCGCGGTCCCATTGACGCGACCGACGCGGATTTTCGCGCCAACGCGTTTCACGAAACATACACCGCGGATTTGGTGAACACGGTTGGCAATTGCTCTAGCCGCGTTACGGCAATGATCGCCAAAACATTCAACGGCCAAATGCCTGAAGACATTGAGCGTGGCGGAGTTTGGCCGGCGCGTTGCCAACAAGCCGTGGCTGATTGGCAAAAACACTTCGATCAATTTAAATTGGCGGACGCAGCCGATGACGCCATGAAATTGCTGCGCGATGTTGATGTATTCATCAATCAAACCGAGCCATTTAAGTTGGCCAAGGACCCCGCGCAACGCGCGCGCGTGGCGTCCATTCTTGCCCAGTGCCTTGAAAGTGTTCGCATTGCATCACTTCTTTTGGAAGCCTTCTTGCCCCAAAAGATGGGTGAGTTTTCAGCCTTGCTCGGCGTATCCGCAGATACGTCTTGGGATATTCGATCGCGCTGGGGGTTGCTCAAAACCGGCAGTGCGGTGACTAAAGTTGCGTTGTATCCGCGCATCGAATCCGCGCCCAGTTAAGCCGCGTTTTAGCTTCATCTACTTTTTCAAAAACACGAAGCCCCTAAAAATCAAGCAGACGGGCCCAGTTGTCTGGACCCGCCTGCTCAAAAAAGGGCGTGGACGAGGCTAAATCGTCTTTACAGACGACGCCTCCCACAATTCACCCCACCACCAAGCATGGCCAGCACGGACAGTGCTCCAGGCGTGGGTATGAAGTTCATGTCTAGCGACACGGCGTCCAACGAAGTGTTGGGGCCGGTGCCAGAAAAGTTTATTTGCCACTGAGTAGCGGCAATGAGATTTGGTAGAAGATTCCACGAGAAGGCCAACGTTTGAACGCGACCCCCAAATGAAAATGGTTGATCAGATCGAATCTCGGTCAGTCTAGGATTGAGCCGAAGCACGCCACCACCATTATCCATGAGCGTAAGTGCGATACTGTTCAAATCAATAACTGACCCAGCAGCGGAAACATTTAATACAACTTCAAGCGGATTTTTAGAAGCTGTGGCCATGCCGCCAAGCATGGAAATAAACAAGGGACCCGTTGTTCCGTAAATATTCTGCGTGCTCGTAAGCACTGCCCCTGTTCCAAAGTTGTAAAGAGCACCCAAATTGTTGCTGCCAATCACATCAGGAAGATTGGCGCCACCATATGCGGATGCGAAATTTTCCCATCCCAGGTACTGGGTTCCGGCAGTGGCACGCCAAGACGGGCTGAGTGGATTCACAAATCCCGCGTCCGCGCAAGGCATAAAAGCTGCAATGGCAAAAATTGGTGCAAAACAGATTTTCATAATGTCCTTTTTCCTCAACCTCAACTTGAATTCAAAGCAAAACAAATTGCTTACCTAATTCAACATCTATTAGTCCGCACAACACGCCAGTCGGGTTGCAAATTTTGCGATGGAAATCAATATAAAATAAGTGTTTGTGGTGGAAAACCTGTGGAAAAATTCTGTTATAGGGCACTTACTTGAAACCTAAGTAACCCAATTTTTACTGAGAGACCATGCGTCAAAATATGGCGTGCAAATACAAAGCAATCGCCACGCCGCAAACGGCTAGAGATTGATGAAACGGCAGCGCGTCCAAGGGCCTAGATCAACCTCTATGGATCAACCGGTGAATCAAGCTATAGATCAACCTTTAGATCAATATGACTTTGCAAACAACACGCGCCGCTGCGCCGGCTTACCCGTCAAAATGCATGGACCAGGATCTGTGGCGTCATCCATAGGCACCACGCGCACAGTGACACCCAGTTCGTTCTTCAGCTTGGCCTCCGCCTCAGCGTCCATGGCAAAACGGCAATTGGCAAAGCCGCCGTGAATTTCCGTTGGCGAATTTTCGCTTTCGGCGGTCTTGGGAGTGAAGTACTCGCGGAACTCCTTTGGGTCATCAATGGTCTTGGTGTTGGCATCCCGAAACGCCTTGGCCTTTGCCAACATGCCCGACTGAATTTCCTCAAGCAACTTCACGGCTCCGGCCACCAACGCGTCTGGAGAAATACTTTCTTTCTCCTTCACGCCACGGTCTCGCCGCGACATGCTTACAACGCCTTGTTCTAAATCACGCGGACCAACTTCAATACGAACTGGCGCGCCCTTCTTCACCCAACTCCACATCTTGTCACCGCCGCGCAAATCGCGCGTGTCAACCTCCACCTCGATTGTGCGACCGGCGTATGCAATTTCACTCAGCCGCGCCGCAAGTTTGTGGCACGCCTCAAGAACCGCGACCTGTGTTTCAGGCTTGGGGGTGATCGGCAGAATCACAAAGTGCGTGGGCGCAAGTCGTGGTGGAACAATCAATCCATCATCATCGGCGTGCGTCATAATGAGTCCACCCACCAAGCGCGTGCTCACGCCCCAACTTGTTGTCCACGCATGTTGCAATTGGCCAGCCTGATCCAAGAATTTAATTTCACTGGCCTTGGCAAAATTTTGCCCAAGAAAATGGCTGGTTCCTGCTTGCAAAGCCTTGCGATCTTGCATCATTGATTCAATGGAAAACGTATCCACGGCGCCCGGAAATCTCTCGCCATCCGTCTTGCGACCCTTGATCACTGGCATGGCCATCCATTGCTCGGCGAAGTCCGCGTACACATCCAGCATCTTCATAGTTTCCTCACGCGCCTCCGCCTCGGTTGCGTGCGCGGTGTGACCCTCTTGCCACAAAAATTCCGTGGTGCGCAAAAATAAACGCGTGCGCATTTCCCAACGCACAACATTGGCCCATTGATTGATCAATAGTGGAAGATCACGGTAACTCTCAACCCACTTTGAAAAACTCGCGCCAATAATTGTTTCACTGGTTGGGCGAACAATCAAAGGCTCATCCAGTTCCCCGGTTGGCACCAACTTTCCATCTTTCATTTGAAGACGATGATGCGTCACCACCGCGCACTCTTTGGCGAAACCGTCCACGTGCGCGGCCTCTTTTTCCAGAAATGAAAGCGGAATGAATAATGGAAAGTAAGCGTTCTTGTGGCCAGTTGCCTTGAACATTTTGTCCAGCGTGCGCTGGATATTTTCCCAAATGGCGTAACCCCACGGCTTGATCACCATGCAGCCGCGCACGGCGCTGGTTTCCGCCAAATCAGCGGCCTTGACCACTTGCTGATACCACTCGGAATAATTTTGCTCGCGGGTGGGATTGATTGCGGTTTGTACTTTGACGTTTTGATTTTTTGCTGATTGATTCATTGGAGGACCAACCTCCAAGGTAACACGCCACGGCGAATTGCACGCGGCGCGTTGGGATTCGCCAGGATGTATGTCGCCGCTCACAAAGCGCGAATTTGCAACGCGATATGCCTGAGAGTTTTTTGAATACTAGATTTCAAAGCCTTCGTGACCAATTTGTGTGATTCCGTGGCGGCCGCAAGCGCGGTTTGTGAAACTTGAATTCGAAGCATTTCAAGCGGCGGGATAATTTCCGAAAGCGGAGTTGGCGCGGAAACAATTGGCGACAGTTGCGGTTGCTCTGAAGAAATTAGTTGGAGCGGTATTTGCGTTGGCGCCGTTTGCACAAATCCCACTTGCGCGAAATGGTCTCGCAATTGCGATTCAAGCATGCATGCGTCACGAAATTCCCCCATTGCTTTTGCCGCCACATCCAAGCGTTTCTCAAGCTCCAAACCACGCTCGCCACTTTGCGCGCGTAGAAGTCGAAACGCAATGTGCGCGCGCTGAACTCGCTTGCGCAATGCGTGCAACCAAACCTGATCACGACCATCCCATGATTTACGCGCCTGCCTTTGCGCGCGATTCCAAAGATGCTCAACCGAGCCCGCCACCATCTGCGGAGTGAGATCCAAAAACCGAATCGCCTCCGTGGCCAAAATGATGCGCTCCGTGTCGTGGGATAAACCTTCAAGCACTTCGCGTCGATCATGGCTAGAAGGCGCCGGCTCTATTTTTGGCGCAGTTGCATTGCGCTGCCCCGGAAAATTTTTCTGATGAACCGTGGGCGGATCCTGAATTTCCGCGTCCCGCATTGTTCCACTAAGCAGCCCGCGTGCGGCAACCCATGCCAAGCGTGCGCCTTCTTGCGCATGAGTTGGCAACAGCGAAATAATTTCATTGATCTTTTTATCGCGCGCGTCCCTGTCCCGCATAACCCCGAGTCGCCGCGCCAACGACGCCCACTGAGCATCGAGCTCTTTGCGTTTTTCCAAACCCAAACCCCCGGCGGTTAATTGCAGCGCGCAACGAATTTTTTTCACGGCTCGCCTGTATCCGCGAATCCCCTCTACTTGATCCCGCTCAGCGTCACCCATGGCTTGCGCCAATCTTCTGTGCGCCGACTCGCATTCTTGATGCAATACATTATGAATCAACTTGGCTGCGGGCGCGTGCGGTTTCACACTCTGATGCTACGAAAGAGCGGCCAAAGTTCCGAGCGCTTCGTCAAATCAATGCTGCGACGCTGGCTCTGTGGAAACAGCGGGAGTTGGCGTGCTTGGAATAATTGGCGAGGCAGCAGGCGACTCCGGAGCATCGTCAAAGGATCCAACAAGAGGTGGATTGAACACTGGTTTTTCCACTGGAATCAGCCAACGCTGCACAAATGACGGGCGAAATTCCACGCCGAACGCGCCTTCCAAATGCACGGTTGCCATTTGCCAAACACCCTCGGTGGTGACGTAGATCACATCAACTTCCGCCAAGCTGCCATTGAGGCGAAGTTGTTGCAGCGTCATGCCCGTGGTGTCACTCGCAGTCATAGGGCGCGAGCCTTCGCCAAGTTTGGATGCAACATCATCCCAAACATATTGCGCTGTTTGCGGAGGCAAATTGAACACAAGAATTTCACCGGCTGGCGCAAGACGTTGTTGCGCATAGCGCAAACCGCTGGCCATAAGTTGCGGGCATGGCGGCGTGGATGGAGAAAGCGTTGTCCTGCCAGCTGTTGGTGGATAGGTGGCGCCAGCAGTGCAACCCGTAAGCGCAATAATCAGAGCAGAGGCAAACACAATTGCGAGCACAAATGTGGATCCGATTCGTTGCATAAGAGCTGCTCCCATTTCAAATACGATGTAACCCGGTACTTACTTTTCAGCCTTGGCAATTTGCCAATACTCAAGCTCAACAGGAGCTTGACGACCGAAGATAGTAACCAACACGCGAACCAAGCCCTTCTCGGGCAATGTTTCGTCCACCGTTCCCTCGTAATTCTGGAACGGACCTTCCTTGATCACAACCGCGTCGCCCTTCACAAACTCCATGCGCACGGTCGGTGATTCATCAGGCTTCTTGCTGTCAAACAACATCTTCTCAACTTCTGGCGGCGCCATTGGTGTTGGCCTTCCGGCGGTGCCCACGAAATCGCCCACACCTGTTGTTTCCTTGATCAAGAAAAACACGTCTTGCGGAATGCGTCCGTCCGGCTCCAACTTCATTTCAACAAACACGTAGCCGGGATACAACTTTGTCTCCGTCACGCGTTGCTTGCCGGCTTTGATGGTCTTGGTCTTTTCGGTTGGCACCATGATGCGGC
>SYAD01000073.1 GCA_005789005.1 Planctomycetia bacterium
GATGATCGACAAAGCGCCAAGCCGGTGCGCGAAGATGATCCAGCCATGCGCAAATTGCGCTTGAAATTTGGCGCGGCGAATTCGCTGAAGGGCGGATTGTCCTAAGTGTATTTACGCTTGTTTTTCCAGTAAAAATGGCTTTCAAGCTCGGCAATTTCGCGGGCTTGCGGCGCGGGTGAAACTTATTTTCACCGCATCAACAACTGCTCTAATTGCAGCAGAGTGCGTTGCGCAATGGGCTTGCCTGTTTTCAAATCAAGGTGCGCATGCGTGAGTTGCCGCGGCGGACAACGCGTGATTGTGAGCGGCGCGAAATCAAACGCGCTAAGAATTTGCTCCAACACTCCAACGCGTGATACGAACGTTTTAATTTCGGGCTCGGGCAATCGCGCGCGCACCACGGCGTCGGCGATCAAATGAATGGGCGTGTCGTGGACAAACCGAATGTGCACATGTGGATCGGCGTCAAAATGGCCGTCGCATGATCTACCCACCACGGAAATTTTGGCGTGTGGAAATTCGTATTCAAGCTGGCGGATGAAATCAATAATGAGGACGAGCCGTTGGTAGCGCTGCTGCTCGTATCCTTGCTGGCCAAGTTGCTCCATGGCAAGCGCCTGGGCGTGCTTGCGCACAAGCGCCATGGACGGCGTGGGCGTTTCCCGCGGCAGACCAAGGCGCGCGACGGCTTGCGAAATAGCCTCAATTACGGCAAGATTTGGGTCTTTTTGCAACAGGCTGGCGGCGCGTCGAGCGATGTCATCTAGATGATCATTCACTGGTCACTCAACATACAATTTAAGCCGCCTGATCTTGCCGCGATCCTGCGGGCGTGCCTGGCATCCAAAGATCCTCAAAGGGTTGATCGTCACACGTTTTGCGCAAGGACAAATACGCGCCCGTGGCAACGGACCAAAAAGCTCCGAAGCACGCGCCGACCGCGATCGACTTGACCACCGTGATCCACATTCCGACAAATCCCGCGGACATGGAGGCCGTGAAACCAAGACTGCGCGAGGGCGAGAGATCATCTGGCAAGAGCAATCGAATTGTTGCCTGACTAGCCATCGGTCCTTCGCCAGCGGTCATGCCAACAAAGTTCGCGGCGAGTGAAAGCGTTGCCATTGCGAAGAGGTCTGAAATAAAGATGACAAGTGAAACTCCGATAGTGGCCATGATGAAATAGAGCAACGCATGCAATGGCCGGCGCAACACGTAGGCCACGGTTCGTTGCGCGGCTTCAAGACCGTCGCAGCCTTCACATGCGGAAGCCGCCACCGCCAACGGCATGCAAAAACCCCACGGAATCACCGCAATTGCAGCAAAAAATGCCAAGACAATCACAAGTCCATAGGCGAGACCGGCGAAGATATCGATTAGCGGAATACGGCTGAGCCAACCAAGCACCGCCGTAATTGGAAGAAAACACACAAGCGTGAGCAGTGGCCAGACTGGAACCAGAGCGTGATTGATCCAACGCGGTTTCACAAACGCAAACGCATCGGCGGCGGAAAGTTTGTCCTTGCCCGCCAAATCCATGGCTGTCATGCGGCACAGCGCGGCGCCGCCGGCGCCCATGGCGATGAGAAACGCGGCCCCAAAGATAAAACAAAACCAACGATCCTCGCGCCAACACGCCAACGGTAAATCAATAAATAAATTGGCGAACGCGCCCAATGACACGGCGGGACTCACAGTGAGAACACCCACAGCGAGCGAATCAACGCAGCGTCCAACCGCAATGGAGAAAGAATCAAATGTTCCCTTGGGTCGATAGGAATCCAATCGTTCCAGCGCGCGCCGAATTCCGTCCGCCTCGCGGTCGCTCACCGAACCAAGGCGATTTTGCAGGGAGACATAGACCGTCTCCACATCGATTCCACCGCGAACATCCATGCCTGCGGGGCGCAGCTCAGGCGGTAAATTTTCCAGCGCCGCGCGCCGCGCCACATCGGAGGCCACCGCTGAATCAATCTGACTTCGGCTTGGCGCGAGCAAGCCCGCGGGCTGAATTGTGGGTCCACGAAGGGCGTCATAAAAGCGTCCCGCCACCGCTAAAGCCAAGACAATAAAGGTGGCTGCCAAGAGTCGGGCCGGCTGAAACGCGCCGGTTGCGGCGTTGAGAACCCGCGGAAAAACAAGCGCTGAGCGAAAGTCAATTTGATCTACCACCACGCGCTCTGCCATTGTTGTATCTCCTGTTGCTGGTTCGAAATGATTCAAGCGAATGTTAACTCAATATAGTTGGGTTGTCAGATGAGTGGTTGTGTGATTTGGATATCCTTCGTGGCATGAGTATTTCAGCACATGGACAACTTGACAGCGTGCTTGCACGAACCGACGCCAATCAACCCGCGGGCATTGAGCGCTTGATGGACTTCTTGCGGATTCCAAGCGTGAGCACCGATCCTGCTTTCGCCGCCGATGTTCGCCGCGCAGGTGAATGGGCCTCCAATGTGCTTAAGGAATGTGGTTTTGAATCGCGCCTGGTGAACACTCACGGACACCCGATGGTGTTGGCCAAGCACCCTGGCCCAAAGGGCGTGACTGCTCCGCGCGTACTTTTTTACGGCCACTACGACGTGCAGCCCGCCGATCCGATTGAATTGTGGACGAGTCCCCCGTTTGAACCTGTGATTGTGGAGGGCCCGATGGGCAAGCGCGTGGTGGCGCGCGGCGCGGTGGACGACAAGGGACAAGTGATGACTTTCTTGGAGGCGCTGCGCGCGTGGCATGCGTGCGCAGGTGGACCGCCCTGCCCTGTCACGGTTATTTTGGAGGGCGAGGAGGAATCTGGAAGCGAAAATTTTGAGCCTTTTCTGCGGGAATACGCGGCGGAATTGGAATCCGATGTCGCCATTGTCAGTGATACTGGAATGTGGGATATCAACACTCCAGCGATCACAACCATGTTGCGCGGACTGGTGTATGTGGAGGCCAAATTGAAAGGGCCGTCGCATGATTTACATTCAGGTTTGTATGGCGGAGCTTTGGCGAATCCCATCAACTCATTGGCGCGCATGATCGCCAGCTTGCATCACGATGATGGTCGAATTGCCATTGAAGGTTTTTATGACCAAGTGAAGCCGCTTCCAGAAAAAATAAAAAAACAGTGGGACAAGTTGGATTTTGACGATGCGGAATTCTTAGGTAAAGCCGGCGTGAAAAAAGGTTTTGGCGAGCCGGGTTTCAACGCAATGGAGCGAACATGGTGTCGACCCACGTGCGATTGCAACGGCATCAAGGGCGGCTATCAAGGCGAGGGCGCCAAGACGGTGATCGCCAGCGAGGCCACGGCGAAGATCTCCTGCCGCTTGGTGGCCGACATGGATCCAGATGACGCGTTCAATAAATTATCCGCGCATTTGCGCGCGCGCGTGCCCGTGGGCTACACGCTTGAAATGAAAACTTTCGGCAAAAACCCGCCAATT
Organism: Planctomycetia bacterium; assembly: GCA_005789005.1. Classification (GTDB taxonomy): domain Bacteria; phylum Planctomycetota; class Phycisphaerae; order Phycisphaerales; family SM1A02; genus SYAC01. The sequence goes on from SYAD01000073.1 coordinate 3,432, forward strand.
CGCGTAAAAGATGAGAGCCCCTACTTAGTGGCGGCGGAACGCGGTTTGGCAAAAGTCTATGGCATGAATCCGGTGTGCATTGGAACTGGCGGCAGCATTCCAGCGGTGGGTTTGCTTCAGCGCATTCTTGGCGTTGAAAGTTTGCTGGTTGGATTTGGTTTGGATGACGACCGCGTGCATAGCCCTAACGAGAAATTTGAGCTGACATGTTTCCGCCGCGGAGCGTTAAGCCACGCCGCAATTTTGGCGGAGCTTGCTGGACTTCGTCCATAAATTACTGGACGGCAAATCACGCGATGAGATTCATTCCAACAATTCGATTCTCGTTCGTGGTGATGACTTTGATGTTGTGCGCCACCGCGCGCTTGGCGCAAGCGGATGATGTTGAAATTTATGTCGAACGATTTGGCGCATGCAACGCATATCGCGGTGGTGATATGACGGCGCTTCGAGTGCGCCTACGAAGCGACTTGAACGAACCCACTTCCGCCTTGGTCCAGTGGGATGTTGAAAACGCGGACGGCGACATGGCGTCGTATTGGCGCGAAGTAACGCTGCCGCCCGGGCAAAACATAACGCGTTGGTTGTACGCCAAATTGCCGCCATTTACGGCATCTTCGTTCGCCGCGCGCATCTTTAATGTGAGCGTTTTCCAGGCGCAAGATGGGCGCAGAATGCGTCGATTGGGAACGCTGCGCTTCACGCCGTCGCAAGCCGAAGAACAGTCCATGCCCCTAGAAAAAAATCAAGACGCTATCGCCATCGTGGGCGACGGACGCATGGGCCTGGAAGATCTTGGCGCCGTCCCAACTGGATTTGATTTTGTGCCCAGCATGAATTCGCTCACGCAATTGCCGCGCGGGATTTCTCCGGCGGATTTTCCTGATCGGTGGGAAGGTCTTTGGAGTTTCAATGAAGTGGTCTGGTCACAAGCGTCTCCGCAATTGCTCACGGGCGACCGCGCCAAAGCATTGCGGGACTGGATCGCCCACGGCGGTTCGCTTGTGATTGTGTTACCCGAAAGCGGCAACCCTTGGTCGATTGGCGGAGGCGCGACACATTTTCTGTCGGACCTACTTCCCACAAAAGGCGTGGCGCAAATAGATGGCGTACCGGTTGAGGCGTTGCTTCCCATTCTCACACGCGCCAAGGAAATGCGGCGCCCGAATGTGCGGACTCCCATGTACGTGTTCGACTCGCTCCAATTGAGCGCGCCTTGGAACGGGTTGATTGCGTTGCCAGAAATGAATGGAATTACAGGCATTTCCAATGAAATCCGCAAACTCAATGGCCACGCGAGCATTGTGGCGCGACGCACATTTGGCCATGGCATGATCACATTAATTGGACTGGATATTGACGCCTTGCACCGGGGCGCGTACGCCAACGAGTCATTGCCGCAAGTGGATGTGTTTTGGAATCGCATATTGGGAAGGCGCGCCGACGCGATGAGCGCGAATGATTTTGATCGGCTTATAAAGTTGGAACCACCGCGCATCGCGCTTGCCAGGTCATACGAGCAATACGACTGCGGTCAAGGCGATTTAATCTCAAGCGCGATCGGCTTGAAGGGCCGCGCCATTGGAGGCGTGCTCGCCACGCTGGCTTTGTTCGTGGGCTATTGGGTCTTGGCGTGCCCCTTGGCTTGGTACGTGTTGCGAAAAAAAAACATGCGCCGACTTTCATGGTTGGTCTTTGTTGGCGTGTCGCTTGCCGCCTCGGTGGCGGCCTTTGTGGTTGGCGGATTTTTCGCAACCACTTCCAACAACCTGCTGCATACAACTGTGCTTGACACGATTGATCCACTCACGTCAACAAACGCGGACGCGCAATCCGCCCGCGCCACAATGTGGATAAGCGCCCTGCTGCCAGGATTTGGAAATTCTGAAATTGCGGTTGATTGCCCTGAAAATCAACGAAATATCATCAGCACTTGGGCGTCTCCAACGGGCGAAGGCATCCAACAATTTCCAGATACGGCGCGATTTGACCAGCCCGTGGACGAACCATCAAAGACGGCGCCTCCCTCGCGCGCGACCACCAGCGACTTTGAAATTCGATGGCTGGGTCAGATTCCAAATGAATGGGGCACGCCTCCGACGCAAGTTGTCGGTAAAAAAATCCAAGCCACAACCGCGCACGGAAATGTGAATCGCATCTCACTGAGTGGCTCGCTCACCCATCACTTGCCGGGCGCGCTGAAAAATGTGACGCTGATCCACGTCTCTCCATTTCAATTTCAAACCCAACAATGGCAAACCGACGCGCGCCTTACTTTGCGCCCAAGCGCGGCGCTTCCAAACGCGGGGCGCATGGCTGTGCTTGCGGATGACTGGATGCCTGATCAAGAACTTGATGTCGCCAAAGCGCTTTATCCCGGCGGACCAAGCGATCCCGCGAAATTAAATCCTGGCTCGCTTACCCAGGAAATTTTTGCCCGCTATCAACGCCCACTGCTGCAAGTGGCGGCGCAAACTTTGCCGAATCGAATGAACGACGTATTTGAGGCAACCCGATGGCGAACAAATATGGAAATGCTTTCGCTCTATCAACTACTGCAACCACCGGCCTATCAAATGAACCCGCCCGACGCGCCCAGTCCGGTGCGAGTCACGCGGGAAGTGGGAAAAAACATTGATCTTTCCCGTTGGATGACGCAGCCCTGTTTAATTGTCATGGGCACGCTGGAAAATGTTCCCGCGCCAGTTGCGGTGACATTGTCGAGCAAGATTGCAAATAGCAATGGCGATGTGATGATTCGCTACATCATTCCCCTGCCCGATGATTCGGCCATCTTTTGGCCGCCACTTCCCGTACCCTGAGTTCACCGTGGCGATGATTGAAACAGTCAACCTCACCAAAAAATATGGCGACTTGATCGCTCTGGACAATTTAAATTTGTCCATTGAAGCCGGCGAGTGCTTTGGATTCATTGGACCCAATGGCGCGGGCAAGACCACCACGATTAAAATTTTGGCCACGCTGCTGAAGCCAACTTGGGGCGAGGCGCGCGTTGATGGAAAAACAATCGGCTATCAAAACAATTTGATACGCCCATTGATTGGCTATGTGCCGGATTTCATGGGCGCCTACGAAGAAATGACCGTGAACGAATACTTGGAATTTTTCGCCGCCTGCTATGGCATTCACGGCAACGAGCGATTTCGCGCGGTGCAGGACGTGCTGGAATTGACTGATTTACGCGGCAAATCCATGACTGAAGTGAATGGACTCAGCCGCGGCATGCAGCAGCGACTCAGCGTGGCGCGCGTGCTGCTGCACAATCCCAAAGTGCTTTTGATGGACGAGCCCAACTCCGGCTTGGATCCGCGCGCGCGCATTGAAATGCGCGAACTACTGAAAGAACTTTTGCGAATGGGAAAAACGATTTTAATTTCCAGCCACATCCTGCCGGAGCTGGCGGAGTTGTGCACCAGCGTTGGCATTATCGAGCGCGGCAAATTGGTGTTCGCTGGCAGCATGAAAGATGTTTTGTCGCGCGCGCATTTGGGAACGTTGGTGAAGATCGTGGTGGATGATCGCCCGGAGGCCGCAGCTGAACTTTTGCGCAAGGTGCCGGGCGTGAGCTTGGTGGAATTAAAAAGCAGCGAGGGTCGCACGCGCATCGAAGTGACTCTGGACGCAAACGCCGCTGTATCCGTGAGCGATTTGCCCAGCCGCCTCGTCACGGCGGGATTTCGTATAAATTCCTTGCAGCAAGCGGAAGCGGATCTTGAAACCGCCTTCCTTCGCCTGACCAAGGGTTTGGTGGCGTAAAGTGGGAAACCAGCAATGACAGATGTTCTTCTTATCGCGGATAGACGGCGCAAAGGCGTGCCCGAGGCCATTGAAGAAGTGCGCCGAATTATCACGCCGCATGGCCGCATTGTGGAGGAGCTCGAGGCCGACCTTCGCCCGATTCCGCCTAGAACTATTTTTGATTTAGTTGTTGTGCTTGGCGGCGACGGAACATTGATCGCGCAATGCCGCCGCTTGCTTGACCGCGGTGTGCCCATGGTGGGTTTGAATTTTGGTCGACTTGGATTCTTGGCGGAGTTTGATTTGGATTCGCTGCGCCAACACGCCACGATGATTTTTGGACATGACGCCATTGTGCGCAATCGCATGGTGCTTGACGCCATCGTGCGCAACGCGCGCGGAGACTTGGTGCATGAGGGCCTTGCGATCAACGAAGCAGCCGTGACCGCGGGCACTCCGTTTCGCATGATCGAATTAAAACTTTCCTTTGGACGCGACCAAGGACCAGACCTTCTTGGCGACGGCGTGATCGTGGCCACGCCAATTGGAAGCACCGCCTACAACGTGAGCGCTGGCGGACCGATTGTGCAACCCGATCTTGAGGCCATGATTGTCACTCCAATCTGCGCGCATAGTTTGGCATTTCGACCAATCGTGACCGCGAGCCATTTGGAAATCATGATTGAAGTGATGCGCGCCAATGACGGTTCCGCGTTGGTGCTTGATGGCCAAGCGATTGTTCCGCTGAGCGCTGGCGACCGCGTGATGGTTGGGCGACACCATACCGCAGCCAAATTCATTGGAAATCCTGATCGAACGTATTGGGACACATTGGCCGACACCATGCGATGGGCCGCCGCGCCAAGCTATCGCCGCCCAAATTCTCCCTGAATTTCTGCTAGAAATTCTCATTGAAATTCCGCCTGAAATTCCGCCCAAAATCAGTCGCGCAATCACGCCTTCTATCCGCCAACCATAGACGCCACTTTTTTCTACACTCGCTCATTCCATGATTGACATTAAAGCACTGCGTGATGACCCGGAACGATTTCGAACTGGCGTGCGATTGAAGCGCGCCGATGTGGACATTGACGAGTTGCTTGCCATTGATGCGCGCCGCCGCGAGTTGACCGGCGCGGTTGAAGTGAAACGCGCCGAGCAAAATAAATTCAGCAAGGAGGCGGGTCCTGAACTTGGCCGCTTGAAAGGTCAATTAAAATCCGCCACGGGCGCCGAGCGCGAGGCGATTGAAACCAAATTAAAGGAACTGGAGCGCCGCCCCGCGGAATTAAAATTGGAGGCCGCTGAACTCGATAAGCAACTAGCGGAGACATCGCCCAAGTGGCACGAATTATTGATGCGTATTCCACAACCTCCCGCCGCGGATGTTCCCGTGGGCGCGGGCGCCGAGGACAATAAGGAAATTCGCCGCTGGAACGCGCCGCACTTTGATCCTTCCAAAAGTTTCCAGAGCCAGCGCGGCTTCAAACCAAAGACGCACTTGGAATTGGTGCGCGACCTTGGCCTTGTGGATTTTGAGCGCGGCGTGAAGACCGCGGGCACGCGCCACTATGTGCTCACTGGTCTTGGCATGAAATTGCACCAGGCCGCGCTTCGCTACGCCTTTGACTTTATAACGGAAAAGCGCGGATTTACCGCCATGGGCGTGCCCGTGATCGTGAAGGAAGAGTGCATGCAAGGCACGGGCTTCTTTCCGTTTGGCCGCGATCAGGCCTATCACATTGAGGAGTCGCGCCGCGGCGCGGGCCACGATTTATTTCTCACGGGCACAGGCGAAGTTGGCCTGATGGGTTTTCACGCCGACGAAATTATTCCCATTGAGCAACTGCCGCTGAAGTACACCACACAAAGCACTTGCTTTCGCCGCGAGGCCGGCGCGTCGGGCAAGGACACCGCGGGCCTCTATCGCATCCATCAATTTGACAAGGTTGAACAAGTTGTGATTTGCCGCGCCGACGACACGGAAAGCCGCGCGTGGCACAAGCACATGTTGGAGACAGTCGAAATGATTTTGCAAGGCTTGTCGCTGCCGTACCGCTTGCTGCAATGTTGCACTGGCGACCTTGGCATGAAGAACGAGGACATGATTGATATTGAATGTTGGATGCCAGGCCGCGGCGATATTGGCGCCGATGGCGTTCCAAGCGGCGAATGGGGCGAGACGCATTCAGCCAGCCGTCTTGGTGATTTTCAATGTCGCCGCTTGAATTTGCGCTACCGCGACGCCGATGGAAAAATTCACATTGCATGGGCGCTCAACAACACGGTGCTTGCAAGTCCGCGCGTGCTGATTCCAATTTTGGAGTTGAATCAAAACTCGGATGGATCCGTGAATGTTCCGCCCGTGTTGCGGCCACACATGGGTGGCGTTGAGAAGATCACGCCAAGATAAATGTTGGCGGGTCAGATTGGGCTAGTAAGAATGACGGGCGCACAATAGTTGGCGCGTGATCCACTTAAAAAAATTCCCTGGCAAGCCAACACAGAATTTGTTTAGCGACCGCGCGCGCCGCCAGCGCCTGAACGCTTTTGTCCACCAGCGGGCGCCGAGCGTTTGCCCCCGCCTTTATTGGAGCCCTTGCCGCCACCAAATGTGGAACCCTAGCCGAGAAATGGTGTTCCAGCAGCGCCACCAAAGTTGAATGCGGCGGGCTTGCCTGCGTTATCCAATCCAGCGCCAAAGACGCCGCCCGACTTTGCGCCAAGGGTGGATTTTTTCTGAGCGTCGGAATTGTTGTTGGAATTGTTGGACGAATTATTTGCTGGTGTATTGCTTGTCATGGTGGAGTCCTTGGTTAGGCGCGTGAAATCTGCGCAAATACATTGTAATCAAAGTCAATGCGTGGATCACGTCAAGCAATTGCATGGCGACATTCACGCATTCTTAACAAACTCCAAACACAGAATATGGCGAATCATCACAAATGTGTTGCATCTTGCCTGCATTAAGAGTCCTTCTCTTACATCCCTTTCGTTTCCCTATCCCCCTTTAGGAGTCTCTTCATGAAATCACTTTCGTCTTTAATGATCACCTCAGCCGTGATCGCCGTTTCCACAACCGCGTCCGCCGCACTTGTGGCCGGCGACATTGCCATTGTTGGCTATCAAGCTTCCGGATTAGTAACTGATTCAATTGCATTCGCCTCTTTGGTGAATCTGGATGCGGGCACCGTGGTGTATTTCACAGACAACGGATTCACAACAGGTTCTGGCTTTCGTGGCGTGCTAAGCACCGACAACGATGGTAATGAGAACTTGATGAAGTTCACAGTAGGTTCAGGCGGACTTGCTGCTGGCACCGTGATCAGCTCACGTTCAACTGCTTATGCAAGCAATTGGACATTCAGCGGTCAAATTTCCTCAACTGGTGGAACTGCTGCGTACTCGCAATTGTCTTTAAGCAGTACTGGCGAGCAAATTACTGCTTTAATTAGCGATAATGTGCAGCCTTTGCTTAGCGGCTACACATCGATCTACAACTTTGACAACACTGGCGCATACGAAGCGGCTACGACTTCTGGAACAGGACAATTGGCTCCTGGCCTTGTGCAAGGAACCAGCGCAATTTTGCTCCCTTCGCCAACTAGCGCCAACTTCGCCAATTTCAACTTTGCTGCATTTAGCGGTGCAGCGGATCGCGCCACTTGGCTCGCCCGCATTGGAACTGCCTCCAATTGGACAACAAGCGCTGCCACAACTGACACTGCTGATGGTTCATTCAGCGTTGGCCCAGTTCCAGCTCCAGGCGCGGTTGCGTTGCTTGGCTTGGCTGGTTTGATTTCACGCCGTCGACGCTAAGTTTGCATTTGATTGATCTCACAATTTCCAACCGCCTCCATGAAAATGGGGGCGGTTGCTTTTTTGCTGGTCCGAATTGCATACATACATTCACTCATTCTTAATAAATTGCAAACATGGAATATGGGGAACCATCACAAATGTGGTGCATCTTCCCTGCAGTAAGAGTCCCTCTCTTACATCCCTTTCTTTCCTATCCCTTTCTAGGAGTCTCTTCATGAAATTAGTTTCGTCGTTATTGATCACCACAGCGTTGGTTGCAATATCAAGTTCAGCATCGGCTAGCATTCGTATTACAGAGGTCATGAGTTCAAGCGCTGGCGGTGGCTCGCCAACTGGTGATTTCTTTGAAGTCACCAATTATGGTTCGAGTGCTGTCAGCATGTCTGGCTGGAAGATGGATGACAACACCTTCGCAATTGGAAGCGCTGTTGCTCTCAGTGGCATCACTTCCATTGGCGCTGGTGAATCAGTGATCTTCATTGAGTCAGTTGCTGGCGCTGCAGTGAATTCCTTCAAGTCGTTTTGGGGTGGCCTGACTGGCGTGCAGGTTGGCTACTACAGCGGCAGTGGAATCGGTTTCAGCTCTGGTGGCGATGGCGTGATTTTGTTTAACGCTTCAGCCGCAGAAGCAACGCGTGTTTCCTTTGGCGCCGCGACCTCAGGCAGTACCTTCTATTGGGGTTACAACGCGGCAACCGGCGTGGTTGATCCGTCCTACAACGGCCTGGTGAGCTCTGTTGGAACCATTGGTACGCAAGTGACTTTCACCAGCTCTGGTGACACTGGCTCACTTGGTACAGCTATTGGTACAGCCGCCGTTCCAGCTCCAGGCGCGGTTGCGTTGCTTGGCTTGGCTGGTTTGATTTCACGCCGTCGA
>SYAD01000074.1 GCA_005789005.1 Planctomycetia bacterium
GGTGTCTGAACCACAAGGCGCGAACCGCAACCAGGTTTGGCGTCGCCCTTGTATGGAAACTCGCCAACTTGGCGCATGGCGCCAAACTTCACAACAATGCTGGTGGGCGGTTTCAAGCGCGCGTAAATTTCCGCGTCGGTCATGGCGTCGCGGCGCGCGGGGTCCGAATCTTGTTCAAACATTGGAAGCGGAAGAATGGACATCGCAACGACCATGCTAACCAGCGGCGGGCGCGTCACGCCATTGTTATTTCAAAAATGCGTGCAAAATTTCTTGGCCGTATTTCGCTGACGCATTTGAACCATGCGCGGCGATGTGAATTTATTTACGGGCTGGTCGAAGCGTTCGCTTGCGTTCGCTGAACTGCAGGCGAATCGGCACTTCGCTAAATGGCAACGTTTCACGCAGACGATTGAGCAAGTAGCGCTCGTACTGGCCCTTGAACAACGCGGGCTTATTCACCACCATGGCAATGGTTGGTGGATTGATTGAAATTTGGCTGACATACAGCACTTTGGCGATGGTTCCAAGGCTTGAACTTGGTCCGCGTTCGGCAAGAATCTTTTTAATAGCGGCGTTCAGTTTGCCGGTTCCCTCACGGTGCGCCGCCTGCTCTTGCATGGAAAAACTAAGCGCAAGCGTGTCGCGTAAACCCTTGCCAGTCTTGGCGCTGACAAACGAAATAGGCGCATAGGAAAGTTGCGGGAACTCCTGCGTGATGTACGCCTGATAGTCGGCGGGCTTGAGGGTTTTCTGAACCAAGTCCAATTTGTTCACCGTGATCAGCGTTGGTTTGAATGAATCAGCAAGTTGCATAGCCAACGTCTTTTCAATTTGCGTGCTTTTTTCAGTGGCGTCAAGAAGCAGCCACGCAACATCGCAGCGCGCGATGGCGTCGGCGGTTCTGGTGTTGGCGTAAAATTCAATGTCGCCGTCCCAACTTTTCTTTTTGCGAACACCCGCGGTGTCAATCAACGTGATAATGCGTCCTTCTTTTTCAATGCGCACATCCACGCTGTCACGAGTTGTGCCCGCGATTTCGCTGACAATCACGCGCGGCTCGCCCGCAAGCCAATTCACAATACTGCTTTTGCCGGCGTTTCGTCGACCAACAATCGCGATGCGAATTTCAGGAATGGGCGGCTTCTCGTCGGGCGCGTCGTCCTCCACGTCGGGCAACTTGCTCACAATAAGATTGCGCAAATACGCAAGGCCAAGACCGCTGCTAGCGCTGACACATGTTGGCGCGCCGAAACCAAGTCGCGCAACTTCCTGTGCCGCCGACTCCCAACTTCTGTCGTCCACCTTGTTGGCGACCGCGATCACCTTTGAAGTGAGTCCACGTCGGCGCAACAATGTGGCCACGGTTCGATCAAGCGCCATCACGCCGTCCTTCGCGTCGGTGACAAACAAAATAATGTCGGCCTCTTTCGCGGCCGCCATAATTTGCGATTCAATACTTGGCTTGAGCGGAGTGAGATCAACGCCCGCATCGTCCTTGCGATTTTTTTCAGTGGTGTAAATTCCCCATCCGCCTGTGTCGATCACATGCATGGCGCGCGTTGGACCCTTGGTTGGCTTCAGGGCAATTTCCACGGAGATGCGGTCGCGCGTCACGCCTGGCGTGGGGTCAACGATGGAAATGCGGCGACCCGCGAGCCGGTTAAAAAGGCTGCTTTTACCTACGTTTGGTCGACCAATGATGGCGAGTTTGGGAAGCATGACAGCCCCACACTATAGGGTAAATCCGCCTTGCTCATCATTGGACTTTTGCGTGGGCATCTGGAGTATTCAAGTCGACGTCTCGCGCCACGCGAAACCCAACGGTGCCTTCACGCGAGGTTGGTTCGCTCACGCATCGACCAGTGTTGCGACAACATGTTGCGCAGTTAAACCAACTTCCGCCGCGCATGGGTTGAGTGCCGCCAACTTTTGATTCTGGATTCCAACACCACTCCCACACATTGCCGGCCATGTCGTGAAAGCCCCAGGCGTTTGGAAGTTTGGTTGCGACAGGCTTGCTCTCGCCGCTTGACTCCGCTTTCCACCACGCGAATTTTCCCACAAGTGATTCATCGTCGCCGTGGCTCCAACCCGCGGTTGACCCGGCGCGCGACGCATATTCCCATTGCGCTTCCGTTGGCAATCTATAGCCGGCGCCGCCAACATCTTTCACCATGGCGAATGTGATCGCGCCGTCCGCGCCGCGCGTGACGCGCTCCAATGTGTAGCGCGGTGGAAAATTTTCCATCTTTGAAAGCGCGTTGCAATATTCAATGGCGTCATAGAAACACACATTTTCCACGGGCAAATTGCCGACATTGTCGCCTTTCACATGCAGCGAAGGATTGCGTCCAAGCGCGGCGGCGAATTGCTCCTGCGTGATTTCTGTGCGCGCAAGCAGAAATGGTTTTTCAAATACAACCTTCACGCTTGGTCGCACCGTTGTACCGTCGGCTTCAAATTGTTGCGTGCCCAAATCCAACGGGCTCATCATGTAGGACCCGGCAGGCACCTTGATCATTTCTATTTTGATTGGCGCGTGAGCCGCCGCCTTTATCAACAGCGTTAAGAACGCCAACGACAACATGCTCCACAGAAGTGGTTGTTTATTTTCCATTGATGGAAAGTTGTTTCTCTGGAGTGAACCATGCGGCGTCGAAAGTAATTGGAGGCTCCACAATTAAAATCATTTTGCTTGGAGGACCCATGGGCACGCTTGGCTTTGGGCCTTTCGCTTGAGCGCCGTCTTTACTGCCAGGACCGCGTGGACCATCTCGCATCGCGCCTTCGCCATCCATGCGTCGCGGCGGACGACCTTCGCCATTCATCGCGCCATCACCCATCCCGCCTTCGCCATCCATGCGCCGCGGCGGACGACCTTCGCCGTTCATCGGGCCATCACCCATCGGACCTTCGCCATCCATGCGCCGCGGCGGTCGACCTTCACCATTCATCGAATCATCGCGCATAGCGCCTTCGCCATCCATGCGCCGCGGCGGACGACCTTCGCCATTCATCGGGCCATCGCGCATTGGTCCAGACTTATCGCCGCCACCAACTCCATGTGGCGGTTGCGGATTCTCGGGCCACCACATTTCAATGTGCGTTGCAAGACCAGTCGCTTGATTGATGCGCACATCGATCTTGTTGGGCTCCTGTGGTTTGTTTTTCACACGCGTGGCAATTAAATGATCGCCCGCCTTTGATGGCGTATTTTCCATTTGAGTGTCGCCGCGGCTCCACTTCCATTCATCATTTAAACCTTGGCTCACCGCTTCCGCCATGTCCACAAGTAAACCACCGCGCGGCGATTGAACCCATGTGGGCCACGGCATGTCTCTGGGTAAATCGCGCAACTTTCCCTCGCGATCAATCATCCAATAGCGCTCACCGTCGCGGCCGCGCACTTCAATTGTTCCATCTGGTTGACGAATCGTCATCACCAAATGCTTGGCGTCACGAATATCAAGCGTGCCAATAAAATCTGGACCGTCTAGGCGATCCTTTGGCGGAATAAGTTGAAAAATCACGCGGCGATCACGGGTTTTTTGCTCCGCGGTCACCACGCTCTTGGCTTGCGCGCTGGCTTCGACTTCGCGTGGACCAATGATGAACATAAGCGCGATCACGGCCGCGGTGGCGATCAGCGCTCCACTTTGTCGAACAAATTTCATCCAGTCGCGCGCGGCAAATGTGCGCGGCTCTGCGATTGCATTCATAAGGCGCGCAATACGGCGCTCGCGCTCAAGCGGCGTTTGAAAATGTGTCTGCAACAGTCCATCCACAAACATATGCGCGCCATTTTTCTCAAGTTCGCTGTCTGGGCCTTCACCGCCAGATTGAGAATTGTTCATCGCATGGTTATGCATGTTGTTGGGTTCGCTACCTTGCGTGTTGTCGTTGTCGTTCATGTTGTCGTTCATAGATTCCATATTGTTTGTGTTCATGCGAGTAATCCTTTGCGCGCCAAACATTCCGCAATCATGGCGCGCCCGCGTTGCAATCTTTTCTTCACCGCTTCGGTTGTGCTAGAAACTTGCTCAGCAATCCGATCCACGGACAAGCCGCCTCGATACGTTAAATCAATTGTCTCCGCGTATGGTCCCGACAACGCGGCGATGCATTCCTCTAGTATTTCCATGCGCTCACGAAACTCGGTGCCCTCCACGCCATCAAAGCGATCCGCCTGTGTGGCGATGACATTCAATACTTCGTCATCCACTGTGCGCAAAGTTTTGCGGAACATTTCGTACGCGGTATTGCGGGCAATGCCGCGCAACCACGCGCCAAAAGGCCGCGCTCGGTCGTAGCCTTCAAGACCTTTCCACGCGCGCAACAATGTTTCCTGAAATACATCCTCGGCGGCGGAGCGATTGCGGCACACCGCGCATGCGAATGCCATCAAGCGATCCGAATGCTCGCGCACCAAAATTTCAAATACTTGCTTGGCCTTGGGTTCATGCATGATGATTCAAAAACCCCCCAACATAATTCCAAGATCCTCCGAATCCACAATGCCATTTCCACTGAAATCGCCCGGCCCGTATGTTCCAAATTGAGTTAGAAAACGGCCGAGATCCGCGCTGTCCACGGTTCCAGAGCTGTCCATGTCGATGGGATTGTAATTGGTCACGCCCGTTGGCACGGTGACTTTGCCGCCGATGTTGCTGGTGTCAACCACACCGTGAAATGAAGGACCAACAATGTATGGATACGCCGGCGAGCCCGGCTCATTGATGGTGACAAAGTACGCGTAGGTTCCATTTGGATATTCAGGCGTGACACAATAGCGAACATTGTTCAAATCAAGGTCGGCGTTGGTGGCGCTGTAGGCGTAATCCTCGGCAAAGTATCCAAGTGGATACGTGGCGGAAACAGCGGGACCGTAATTGGCGGAAGTCAGCACGGTTCCATTTGGGAGCGTGGTGCGAGTTGTCATGTTGCGAAGCGAATATCCGCTGCGCATTTTCTTAATGCCGCCGCTGCCATCGGCGTTGGCGTATGCGTACGGACCGTAAATTGGAAAGCTGTCAAATGCATAGCCAACAATGGGCGAATGCACTTGATTGGACTCGCTGAACATGCACGCCGCATTTTGGTGATTGTGATATTGATTGTTGGGCGATGGATGTCCACCGCACGCATCAAATGAAGGGCCCTCCACGCGGATGGCATCGTTGTGCCAAATGTTTCTATTGTTGTAACTGCGGCCGTCGGAGTAATTAAAAATACCAACGCCGTTGACCCAAATACCAATATTGCCCAAACCCGTCGGCGTCTTGGTGCCAGTCTTCACAACAGGCGTGCGCGAAATGCGAAACGAAAAATTCTGATTGGTAACGGTGTTGGGACTGCCCATCCACGGACCAATTGAATATGAAGGAACCGAACTGCTGTTGACATAGACATACGTGGAGCTGTAACGAACTTGCTGCACATCGGCGGTGAGATTATTGAAGCCAATCGCGCCCGTGAGATTCACGCGCCACGCGGAAATGACTGGTTCATACGCTTGAGCATGTGTTGGTCCGCAAATGAAAGTGGCGGCGGTGGCGGCAACGGCGACGAATGCACCGGCGGTCTGGACGCTGTTCACAATGAGCGAGGCGTTGAAAATAGATTGGGCAGATCTATATACATATGAAGTCATGTGAACCTAGTTGTGCGGGTACTGTGACATGGGACAGAGTTTTTGCAAAGA
>SYAD01000075.1 GCA_005789005.1 Planctomycetia bacterium
CGTTTGTACGAGTTCGTTGACCACGACAAGGCAATCCCTTGCGATGACGCTCGCCGCGGTAGCAGCGAATGTCCTTGAGGCGGTGAATATCTTGCTGCATTTGACGACGAAGCGCGCCCTCCAGAATATAATTCTGGTCGAGTAGCTGGCTGATGTTGGCCAGCTCCTTGTCATCAAGCGTGCTGGCTCGGCGGTCGCCATCGATGCCGGTCTTGGCAAGGATGTCTTTGGCGAACTTCGGGCCAATACCGTGGATGTATTGAAGAGCGAAAAGAATCTTCTTGCGCTCGGGAATGTCGATACCTGCTAGTCGTGGCATGGGGTGCTCCTTAAATTCAGTTTCAAATCAGCCTTGACGCTGCTTGAGTCGGGGGTTCTTCTTGTTGATGACGAAACGCTTGCCTTTGCGGACAACGATTTGGCAATCGCGGGTTCTTCGTTTAATGCTGCTGCGGACTTTCATAATTTCTCTTTCTTAGAAACGGTACACAATGCGTCCCTTGGTCATGTCGTAGGGACTCAGTTCGATAGTGACTTTGTCGCCGGGAAGAATGCGGATAAAAAACTTCCGCATCTTGCCACTGACGTAGGCGAGAATTTCTTTGTCGTTCTGCAAGCGCACCCTGAACATGGCGTCTGGCAGAGCTTCAGTGACTTCGGCGTCGAGTGTGATCTTGTCATCTTTGGCCATTTAGTTGGAGCCTTCTAAGATCGCGTTCGCCGGAACGGCCGTGAGAACGCGGGCACCGGTGTTGGTGACCACAATCGTGTGTTCAAAATGCGCTGATGCAAGACCGCTGGCGGTGACGACCGTCCAGTTGTCCGCAAGAATTCGTGTGGCCACGCCCAGCAAATGTCCATCGCGGTCGGTGGCGCAAACAGAACCATCGTTCATAGTCAACATTGGCTCAATGGCGATGGTCATTCCGGGAAGAAGCGTGAAGTCGCGGCGCTCCAGCAATGAACGGCTGACGCTGTTTGGCGCCTCGGGCCATTCATGCAGCGTGCGACCAATTCCGTGGCCCATGAGATCTGTGACAACACCAAATTTGGCTTCAATTGCCATGTTTTGCAAGCGTTCAGCAATCGTGCTCCAACGCACGCCGGGCTGCACCAAATCAATCGCCTCTTGCAACATGGCTTGCGTGTGCGCAACCATGGCGCGAATTTCTGGAGAAACATTTCCCACGCACACCGTCACGGCGGCGTCGGCGCACCACTCGCGGTAGCGCACTCCGCAATCAATCTTCACAACATCGCCGTCGCGAATCACGCGACTGCTTGGAATGCCGTGCACCACTTCATCGTTCACGCTAATGCAAGAGCTTGCTGGAAACGCCTCGCGCGTGTCGGACTTTCCGTAGCCAACAAACGCGGCTTCAGCGCGGTTGGCGGCAATCACGCCGGCAATCACGCAATCCAAACTTGCGGTGGAAGTTCCAGCCACGCACGCGACAGTGGCCGCATGCAACGCGATGGCCGCAATGCGACCCGCCTCCGCCATGTGTTGAATTTCTTGCGCGGTGCGCGTTTCACTTGTAGCGCGACGAGTTGGTCGGAGATCGCGCGCGTCATCATTTGGACGCACGGCAACTGTTCCAGCGACAAGCTTGGACCACCATGCTGGCTTAGTCGTTGTGAATTGCGTTTCTGATTTGAATGCAGTGGTCATGATCGCGAACTCCTAATGCGCGGACCTTTGGAGTCACTGCCTTTGGACAGGAACCCCGAGTAGTTGCGCATCACCAAGTTTGCCTCAATACGCTGTACTAAATCAAGCCCCACGCTGACCACAATTAATAATCCTGTGCCGCCCAAGAATTGGCTCACATTGAATGGAATGCCCAATTGTTGGGTGACAAGCGTTGGAATGATGGCGATGACCGCCAAGAAACCTGCCCCAACATAGGTAATTCGCTCCATGGTGCGCTCGAGATATTCGCTCGTCCAAGGTCCAGGGCGAATGCCCGGAACCATTGAGCCGTGGTCGCGCAGTTGTTTGGACATTTCATCTGGGCTGAATTGCACCGTGGTCCAGAAGTAACTGAAGAAATAAATCAGGGCGATTTCAGTGACAACATATGGATACGCGCCGTGCTGGAAATTTTCGGACAAGAAATTTGAGATCCAAGAGATGACTCCGGTTGAACCCTCGGCTTGCGAGCGCGTGGCAAGCCAACCAAAGATGGCCGATGGAAAAACCATCAAGCTTGAGGCGAAGATAATTGGCATCACGCCCGCATGATTCAGACGCAGCGGCAAATATGTCTTCTGACCGCCGTACATTTGGCGACCAGTGGTGTGCTTGGCTTGTTGAATTGGAATGCGTCGTTGCGCAACCGTGATCACAATTGCGCCGGCGGTGACAAGGATGAATCCGCCAGCGAGCAAGAGCACGCCAACCAGGCCCACTTTGCCTTCGGCGTCGCTGCTTTGGCGCGGATCAAAATTCTCAACCACCCAACCCACCGCGGCTGGCATGCGCGCCAGAATTCCTGCCGTTAAAATAATGCTGACGCCGTTGCCGATTCCGTATTTGTCAATTTGCTCGCCCAACCACATCAGGAACAAACTTCCAGCGGTGAGCGCGGAGAAACCCGCGACGTAGAACACGATCAAGTTCGCGCCCGAGTCAAAGTTTGGTTGCACAAGATTTGTTTGGCGCAAGTAACTCAGCCACATCCAGCCTTGGAACACGCACAAACCAACCGCGGCGTAACGGGTCCACTCGGCGATTTTTTGTTGGCCGCTGTTGCCTTCTTTTTTCAAGTCAGCGAGGGCTGGTACCACGCTTTGTAGCAACTGAAAGATAATGCTGGCCGTGATGTACGGCATGATCCCCAAACCAAAGATGGTGCTTTGTTGCAAACTTCCGCCGGAGAAGATGCTGGCGAATTGCGCGATGCGGCCGAAACCCGTCGCACTTTCACTGGCTTTGGAGGCGGCTTCCGCAAGCTGGCTTTGATCAACACCCACAAGTGGAATCCAGAATCCAATGCGATAAATAACCAACATGCCCAATGTAAAGAGCACGCGGTTTCGCAATTCTGCGACACGAAAGATGTTGATGAAAGCTTGAATCACGAAATGAATTGGCGATTACGCGGCAGTTGCCGCGGTTCCGCCTGCTTTCTCAATTTTGGTTTTGGCCGTGGCGCTGAACTTGGCAGCGTTGACGGTCAATTTCTTGGTGATCTCGCCGTGACCAAGCACCTTCAATGGCAACTTGTCATCACGAATCAAACGCTTGGCGGCCAAAGCCGTGGCATCCACAGTGGCGCCGTTCTCAAAGTGCTTGTCCAAATCCTGCACGTTGATTTCACAGAACAAAGAGCGGAAGCCCGTGTTGGAGAAACCGCGCTTAGGAAAGCGACGAGCAATTGGTGTTGAACCGCCGAGGTAACCGGGACGACTGGTCCAACCCGCGCGGCTCTTCGCACCGTTATGTCCGCGACCACTGGTGCCGCCCTTGCCGCTGCCTTCGCCGCGACCAACGCGCATTCGCTTCTTGTGAGCGCCAACCTTTGCGGTGATGTCTTGAATCATCATGATGAAATTCCTTCTGTTCTTAAATTCAAATCCAAATTGCAATCAAAGTTCAATACACGAATAAACAATTACGCCTGCGCTGGTGGTGGATCACCAGCCAAAGGTGCGCCGGCATCCGGTGCACGACCGCGACCACCGCCACTACCACCACGACCGCCGCCGCTTCCGCCGCGACCGCCACCACTACCACCACGGCCACCGCCACGACTATTGCGACGCTCGTCGCCAACAGTGTTGACTGGACCCTGCGCTTTTTGCGCGCCACGAGCCACTGGAATAGCGGCGCTACCACGAGTGATTGCGTCCTCCACTTCAGTGTTGCTAAGCGTGATTCCACGAAGCGCCTCAACCATTTCACGCGTGCGCAACTTGCCCAACGCGATCATGGTGGCCTTGATGAGATTCTTTGGATTGCTGCTGCCGAAACATTTGGTCAAGCAATCTTGCACGCCGATCATGTCCAAGATGGATCGCACCGAGGCGCCGGCGATAACGCCAGTTCCTGGAGCGGCTGGAACAAGGCGAACCTTGCTCGCGCCGTAACGACCTTCAACCATGTGGGGAATTGTGCGGCCCTGCATGTTGAACTTCTTTTGTTTGCGACGGCTTTCCTTCTCCGCTTTTTCAACGGCGGATGGAACTTGCGTGCTCTTGGCGTAACCAACACCCACGCCGCCTTGGCGATCACCAGAGACCACCATGGCCGCGAAAGAAAATCGACGGCCACCGGCCACCGTTGTGCTGGTTCGATACACGCCCACTGTTGTGGTGTCAGCATCTCGAGAATCGTTGTTGAATCCGCTCATAATTAATTCCTATTGAAATCAGAACTGCAAGCCGCCCTCGCGGGCGCCTTCGGCAAGCGCCTTGACGCGGCCGTGAAAGAGGTATCCGTTGCGATCAAAGACCACCTTGGTCACGCCAGCTTTGGCGGCTCGTTCGGCCAGGGTTTTTCCAATGTTTTTCGCTGAAGTCACTTTGCCCTTGGTGGCGGTTGGAGACTTTTCACGATCGCTTGCGGCCACAAGAGTGCGGCCAGTTGAATCATCGATCACCTGCACATAAATGTGCTTGAGCGATCGGAACACGCTCATGCGTGGTCGCTCGGTGGTGCCAATGATGCGCTTGCGCAGGCCCATCTTTCGACGAGTGCGGCGCTTTAATTTCAATAGTGTTGCGGATGCCATGTTTGTAATTCCTTTTATTGATTAACTACCAAACGCCTTGCCCTGCTTGCGCTGGATCACTTCGTCGGTGTACTTGATTCCCTTGCCGTTGTATGGCTCAGGCTTGCGGCAGGCGCGAACATCGCTGGCGAACGCGCCAACGGTTTGCTTGTTTGGACCAGAAACTTCGATCAGGGTTCCGTTGATGACCACGTTGAGATTGGCGGGAATTGCAACTTCAATTGCGTTTGCGAAACCAATCGCAAGCACAAGCTTCTTGCCTTGCACTTTGGCTCCCCAACCAACGCCAACAATCTCCAACTTCTTCTCGTAACCCTTCAGAACACCTTCAACCATTCCATTGATCACGGA
>SYAD01000076.1 GCA_005789005.1 Planctomycetia bacterium
AACCGTGACAAATCCTCCCAGACTCACGATGTGGCGAATGTCGTACTCGCGCATCACTTGCGTGGCGCGTTTCTTGGCCGCCAAAAAATTTCGCACAAACTTCAAAGCATGTTTCAACGACGGCGGCGACGCGGGCATGGGCTGCGCAATGGCGCTGGCTTGACGCAACATTTCCGCGTCTATGGCGCGAGTGCTGCACAAGAACACGCTCTTCATGTGCGGCGCCCGAGCGGCCAGCCGCTCCGCAATTGCAATACCTGGACTGATGTGTCCGCCAGAACCTCCGCCAGCAAACCCAACCGCGCCACTGTTGTCATCACCACTATTACTAACGTCGCCTTGCGTGGTGCCACCCTGCGTAGCGCCACTTTGATTCGCGTCACGTGATGGACGCGCATGAAGCACATGCGACTGATTTTTTATATTCAATGCGTCTTGTGAATCGGAGCGCGAAACTTCACTCATTCGCGCGCCTAATTCGTTGCCGCGGAACCAACGACAGAACCTACGCTCAAATTTGCGCCCAAAGTTCCACTGGGTTTCACAGTGTCTACAAGTTTGCCCGCGCTCTCCAACATTTTTCTGCGCCGATCGGATGCCGCCGCGATGCTGGCCACCATTCCCAAACTAAACGCCGTCAAAATCCATCCAGTGCCGCCACGTGAAATGAGTGGCAATGCGATTCCCTTGGTCGGCGCCAGGCCCGTCACCACCGCCGCGTTGATCAAGGCCTGCATGGTCACCGTCAGCGTGAAGCCCATGGCGATCAGCGATTCAAAATTGGTCACCAATGAAACCACCTTCATTTTGCCGTCATTTTCCTTCACTTTTGCGGTTGCCGTGGCGATGGCCAACCCCGAAACCGCCAACAGCACAAAGATGGCCAGCACGCCAATCGCTCCGCCAATTCCCAACTCCTCGCACACAATGGCGTAAATAAAATCCGTGGTTGATTCGGGCAAGTAGCCAAACTTTTGCACGCCATTTCCAAGTCCGCGCCCGGGTAATCCGCCGCCCGTGATGGCCGCCATGCTTTGAATGATGTGGTAACCCTTGCCTTGCGCATCCGCGAATGGATCCATGTACGCGAGAATTCGATTCACTCGATATGGACTCGTGATGATCAACGCGCCAACCGCGACACAGGCCGCTGGTAGCAACATCAACGCGTGCCAGAATCGCGCGCCCGCCGCGATCAACATTGCGATCGCGATAATTTCAATCAACACAGCTGTTCCTAAATCTTGCAGCGCCACCATTCCAGCGAAGAAGCTCACAAACAACAGCGGCGGAATAAACCCTTTCCAAAATGTTCCTAGACCACCCGCGCGACGGCAACAATGCCACGCGATCACAACCGGCATGCCCCACTTCACAAGTTCGCTGGGCTGCAATCCGATCGGTCCAATCGTGATCCATCTGCGCGCGCCATTCACTTCGCGACCAATGCCCGGCACATGCACCAACACCAATCCAAGGAACATCACCACCACGATCCACGGAATCGGACTTGATAAGCCGCGCAATGAGAACACCCGCTCAACGGAAATTCGCGTTCCCAACCACAGTGCAGCCACCGAAGCCAATGCGAACCATGTGTTTCGCCCCAGCAATAAATCGAACAACGACACGCCTTCCCCGGTGGTGGATGTCAATGAGGCGGAATTCACCATGACGGTTCCGGTGACCAATAAAGCCACCACAAAAAATAGAAGTCCTTGTCCAGCGCGCATGTTTCTTCATCGGCAAACCGTGGCGCCGCACTAGACTGCTTCTTATGTCCGCCACGACGGTTTATCTAGAAACTTTTGGTTGCCAAATGAACGAGCTCGACTCCGAGTTGGTCCGTGGCCAACTCAGCACTTTGGGATACACATTTTCCGACAATCCCGACGACGCCCAAGTTGTGCTTTTCAATACGTGTTCCGTGCGTGAGCACGCGGAAAGCAAGGTGTATTCACGCCTTGGAATTGTGGGCAAGCGCAAGCTGGCTGGTGAAAATATCTTGCTGGGCGTGTTGGGTTGCATGGCGGAACGGGATGGTTTGGCTTTACTGCAGCGCTATCCCCAGGTTGACATCATGTGCGGGCCTGGCGAACTGGACAAATTGCCTTCGCTGATCGATGCCGCCCGCCGCTCCGAAGCCGCCACCGCCGCCGAACGCACCGCGCTTGCCGGCAATCGCACGCGCCGTAGCGCCGCCCTAAGCGCCGTGCAGGACGACCTAGAAAACCTTGATCTTTCCCGCGCGTTTGATCCCGTTGTCGCCGGGCGCAGCGCCTTTGCCGCGCAAGTTCGCATCACCCGCGGCTGCAATAAATTTTGCACCTATTGCGTGGTTCCAAACACACGCGGCGCCGAGGTGCATCGACCGCCCGATCACATTATTGATGAGTGCCGCAAACTTGCCGACGCTGGCGCCATTGAAATCACACTGCTTGGACAAACCGTGAACCACTATCGATACCAACACGGGGCAGCCGTCACTATCAGTGGCCGCGAGGCGCCGCAAATTGGTCCCGGGCTCGCCGCTTTTCGCGCCGCAATTCCCGCGGGCAAGCGCGTGACCACATTCGCGCAACTTCTGCGGCGCATTCACGATGAGGTTCCCCACATAGCGCGCCTGCGATTTGTAACCAGTTACCCGCGCGATTTCGGGCGCGACATTCTAGAAACCATGCGCGACTGCCCGCGTATTTGCCGCTATTTACACGCGCCCGCGCAAAGCGGTTCCGACCGCATTCTTAAACTTATGAACCGCGGCTACACCCGCGGCGAATACGAAACTTTCGCCGCCGAGGCTCTGGAAATTCTTCCCGACGCGACGATCGCGGGCGATTTCATCGTGGGCTTTCCCACGGAAACCGACGAGGACTTTGAAGCCTCCTGCGACATGGTGCGCAAACTTCCCTTCAAAAACAATTTCATCTTCAAGTATTCGCCGCGCCCCGGCACCGTGGCCATCGACCGCTTTCCCGACGACATTTCCAACGAACTTAAAAAACTCCGTAACAATGTGCTGTTGAATCTGCAAAGCGAAACCAGCGCGCGCGTTCACGCGGCGTGGGTTGGCCGCACCGTGGATGTATTGATTGAAGAAGTCTGCACGCAACGCGACGCGCAACCAATTCGTGGTGGAGTTGAATTGCGCTGGGAGCGGAACGCGAACAACTCAATAGATACAACGCGCGCAACATTGCGCGGCCGCACCGCTGGAGATTTGATCGTGAGCATGGACACCCCGCACGGCGCGAACCCGAACGAGTTTGTTGGGCGAATTGTTCCCGTGCTGCTGCAGAACAGTTCCGCGCTTCTGATGCATGGGGCACTCATTGCGCATCCCGCCACGGGCTACAAGAGCAATGTTTGCACGACGTCCGCAAACACACGAGTCCCGTAAACCTGGAGCTTTTAGATTTAAATGCCATTTCAAGCCTGAAATAAAGGCTTTTGCCAATTTGACCAGCGTCAAAGGCGCGCCGTCGGTCCGTGAAATCATAAAACTTAAAAAAATTCAAAGATGTTCATTTGCATTGGAACATTTGAATTGGACTCTGCGGAAGATCACTCAGCAGGGATCGGGTTCAAAGACATGTTGTTTCTGAACCGAAAGGAAAAGGATCTCTGTTAATAATTTGTACCTCTTGAAGAGAGGGAAAAGGAAAGAAATGAAAAGCTCTATTTTCACTTTTGCCACTGCGTCACTCGTCATCGCCGCAAGCACTCACGCTGCCGTCACCGGCTACTCGGGTGTTCAAAGCTATATCACTCGTGTTGAAGGCGGAGTCACCAAAACGTATTCAGCCATCGACGTATTCGTGAATTGCGATAATGCCGCTGATTACATTGTGAATGTGTACGGTCAGAACACCAGTGCAGCTACAAAGTCCTTCATTAGCACCGTAAAAAACGGCGTGGCCAACCTTCAAACCGCCACAAATACCACTACCACCAACGGCATATTGTTTGTGCAAGGAACTAGCACCAATAAGGGCTGGAATCCTGACTTTGACAATGCGGATGGCCCTGTGGATTCATTCGTCACCATTGGTGGTCGAACCCAAGACGTAGCTGGCAATCCTGATAGCGGCAATGGACTTTCCAAGGATCCAAGCTTTTCCAACTACAGTTCTTCAACAAGTGGCTTTGGCACTTTGCGAACTGGAACAACTACAACCACCAACGGTGGACCAGGTTGGTACTCCGCTGATCCAAACAACACGATGAACAAGGCTGGTAGTTATGCCGACTTGAAGATCATGTTGGGTCACTTTGTAATTGATGTCACTAGTTATTTGGGTACTACAACCAATCTTCAATTGCAATTCTTAGCCACTTACACCATTAAGATTGGTGGCGTAACTCAGCAACAAAACCGCACCACGTATGGTTCACCAACCCAAACAACATCTGCGGTTCCTTTAACGTTCGACTTCATACCGCCTCCACTTCCAACTCCAGGCGCCGTGGCTTTGATTGGCGTGGCGGGTGCGTTCTTCGGACGCCGCCGCAAGGCATAATTCACTGCAACAATCATTTGTAGACAGCCTCCTTTCTACACTCTTCAGTCCTCCGCATCCTCAACGATGCGGAGGACTTTCTTTTTTTCTATATCTTGCTCATTCATGTCGCAAATCAACCCGCCACTTCCGCCAGACCAAGAGCCGAGCATTCCCGTGGCGCCTAAACCGCCGCGATCCGTGCTGGCCACCATTGCCTTTGGATTGGCCATTCTTTCTCCAGTGCCTTGCTGCCCATTTGTTGGATTTATTTCCACGCCGCTAGCCATGGCAAGTATTTGGCGACTTCGCAGCAGCGAAGATCGCCGCTCTAGACAACTTGCGCGCGCGGCAATGATTCTAAGTTTGGTTGGCTTGGTGGTGCAGGCCGTCACGCTTGAGGCGCTCAGCGATTGGGTTATGAAAAATCTGGATCGCAACATGAGCGCCAGCATTCGCTCCGCTTTCGCCAACGAGTACGCGGCTTGCGTGATTGACATTGCCCCCAGCCCGCTTTCGCCCTCCGCGCGCCCAGCTCCCACCGCGGCGCAACTTAAACTTTTCGCCAACGAGGCGAATAAACGCTACGGGGAATTGAGAGATGTTTCGTTTGTGAGCCAAGTGGGCGATGGAGGCATGTTGAACGTGGCCATGACCTCCGCCATCACGCTTCGATTTGAGCGAAAAGACGCCACGGGAAGCGCGGTTTTTCAATTGGTTCCACAAAGCGCGCAATGGATTCCAGCCGCGCGCTTGATTGAGCTCACCGTTGATGACGCAAATTTGGGCGACTTGGTTTTGGCCCCCGCGGTGTCGGCAACGCAATCAACCAACGATTCAAGCCCGCCCGTTTCCGCCAAGCCATAAATATGAGTGTCGCAACAATGCGTAGCATTTGATTTGGAAATTCCAATACATCAATCCAAACAGCACCACAAAGCAAGCAACACCACAGAGATGAACGACCAACCGATTGTAGACAGTGATCAATCCGCCGCACCCGCGCGTTCGTGGAATCGAACCGCGGTTCTTGCCGCCATGTTCTGCATTCCATTTTTCTGTCCGCCCATGACATTGATTGGCGCGGGCGCGGGCGCTTTCGCCCTGCGCAGCCTGAAAAAAAATCCCGACACCAAAGGCGCGTGGCTCGCATGGACGGCTCTTTCATTTGGAGTGGTCTGCACCATTTTGGCGTCATGGATGTTTTGGGTCTCCGGCTTGCGCACCATTGTGCTTGGTCCATCGCTCGCGCTGGCTCCATTGTTTGCCAACGACACGCAAGGCATGAAGAGGGAATGGGACGGTCCCGCCGCCGCCCTCTCTCAGGAGCAACTTGCGCAGTTCACCACGTTCGTGAGCGATCGCTATGGGAAATACCTTTCCGCGCATATCAGTGAAAAGCGCGCCACGCCCTTGGAACAATCTTGGAAGCGATCGATGGTGGTGATTCCGATCACGATTGTTTTTTCGTCCGGACCAATTGAGGCGGACTTGGGCCTTGAACGCTTCAATCAAAAAACAGGCAAAAGCAGCATGATTTGGCGTTCTTTGCGAATCGTAGATGCGGCCAACGCGGACGTGCTGTTTCCTGAGGGCGAACCCGCCCCACCGGCTTTGGAAACCCGCAAGCTCGGGGAAATTCCAGCGCCTCAATCAAGCGGCGGCGCCAACACCACCACGGCGCCCGCCAAGGCACAACAGACTCCGTGAGCGGCGCGCAACATCTCGCATGCTTGGCGTGAGCCGTATTGAATGCATCATCTTGGTAGCCTGAGCCACATGGCAAACGTGATTGAAATTCGCAATTTGGTTCGACGCTTTGGCCCCCAAACCGTGCTTGACGGAATTAATTTGGATATCGCCGAAGGTGAGACCATGGTGATCATGGGCGGCTCTGGTTGCGGCAAGAGCACGCTGCTGCGACATTTGATTGGAAGTTTGCAACCCAGCGAGGGCTCCATTAAAATTTTCGGCGAGGAGATTGCCACCGTTGGCGAGGCGGGTTTGGACGCCGTGCGAAAAAAGTTTGGAATTCTTTTCCAATCAGGTGCGCTCTTCAACAGCATGAGCATCGCCGACAATATCGCGCTGCCGCTGCGCGAGCACACAACGTTGGACTCGCACATTATTGAAATTCAAGTGATGATTAAATTGGAGTTGGTTGGACTGCGCGAGCACGCCAATAAATTTCCGTCGCAAATTTCCGGCGGCATGAAAAAGCGCGCGGGCTTGGCGCGCGCCTTGGCGCTTGATCCCAGGATTCTTTTTTATGACGAGCCAAGCGCTGGCTTGGATCCCGTCACCAGCGCGGAAATTGATCAACTCATGCTTGATCTCACGCGCAAACTTGGCGTGACCAGCGTGGTGGTGACCCATGAAATGGACAGCGCCTTCACCATCGCTGACCGCATGACAATGCTGGACAAGGGTCGTGCCTTGATGATTGACACGCGGCAAGCGTTTGACGCGTTGCGTAAAACTTCAGTGGAAGACGCGATGAACTTGAACGAAAAAGACCGCTTAATCCGCCAGTTTTTACGCGGCGACGCGCAAGGACCGCTGACGGAACGCAAGGCCGCGACCAATTACTCGGAAGAGTTGCTGCAGTTGGGCCAAAACGACCGCAAGATGTCGTGATGGCCCCGCAACCAATGACTTCGCCGCACATGACTTCATCCAACGCACTTCACGATGAATTCAATATCCAAGACAAACGCTGTCTCGTCATGGGTCTTGGCGCGTTTGGCGGAGGCATTGGCGCCACGCAATGGTTGGCTCAACATGGCGCCAAAGAAATTTTGGTGACCGATTTAGCGCCCGCGGAAAAGTTGACAAAATCCATCGCCACAATTTCCCCGCTGATTGAATCCGGCGTGGTTCGCTTGCGACTTGGCGGACACGATCTTGCAGATTTCAAACATGCTCAAGTGGTTGTCGCCAACCCCGCGGTGGCAAAGCCGTGGACCAATCCATATTTGTTGGCGGCGCGCGAATCTGGAGCGACCGTGACAACCGAATTGCGGTTGGCATTGCAACATGTTCCCGCGCAACGCGTGATCGCCGTCACTGGCAGTTCTGGTAAGAGCACCACCGCCGCGTTGATCCACGCGGCGCTCAACGGATACAACGGCCACCGCGCCCATTTCGCTGGCAACATTGGCGGCAGTTTGCTTCAGAATTGCCCAAAAATTGGGCAAAATGAGTGGCTGGTGCTTGAACTCTCCAGCTTCATGTTGTGGTGGCTTGGACCCGATTCAGGAAATCCACATTGGAGCGCGAGAATCGGCGTGCTCACCAATCTCTCTGACAACCATTTGGATTGGCATGGCAATGCCGCGCACTACAGCGCAAGCAAATCGGTGATTCGGAATCAATCCGCGGCCGATCAAATATTTCTTTCACGCTTTGAAATTGAATCACCAACCCAAGCCGCGACATGGGCCGCGTTGCCCGCGGGAGATTGGTGGCGCAACGTCACACTGAATCCACAGTTGGAGCAAAGTTTGCCGCTCTTTGAATCCATGCAACTCATTGGTCAGCACAATAAACACAACGCGCTCTTGGCGTTGCACGCTTGCGTTGGCGCGCTGCAAAGCGACAACTCCAGCATTGACGTGGCGGCAACCACAAACGCCTTGGTGAAAAAAATGAATCTATTCACGGGCTTGCCACATCGACTTTCATTGGCTCACCAAAGGGATAACGTGCGTTGGATTAATGACAGCAAAGCCACCACTCCCGCGGCCACCTTGTTCGCGGTGAATAGTTTTCCAGATGCCAGTAAAATTCATCTCATCGTTGGCGGGGTAAGCAAGGGAGCGGATCTCACCGAACTTGCGGCGCTCACTCCAAGCCTTGCGGGCCTGTACTCCATTGGAACCGCCGCCGCAGATTTAGCCGTAAATGGCGGGACAAATTGTCAAACATTGGAAAATGCGATTCAAATCATTCGCGGCAAAATCCGTCCCGGCGACGTGGTGTTGCTTTCACCAGGGTGCGCCAGTTGGGATCAGTTTCAAAATTACGAGGCGCGCGGAAATCGCTTCGCAGAATTGTCGATTGTCCGCTAAAGTATGAATCGCATGAATCATTTCCGATCAACATTGTTCATCGCGTCGGTGGTCACGCTTGCAAGCTGCTACTCCCCTGATGGAGGATTCATGCCTTCCTCGGGCCGCGGCTACACATACATCTCCACCAGCATGCAGCCGCTTACGGTTTCCGTGACCGATGTTCGAACCGAGGAAAAATTCTTCGTGATGGAAATTCCTCCAGAGCAGCAACTCACCTTCAACTTTCTTGAGGGCGGCGGTGACGATCCCGTCTACACGCCAGACCGAATGGTGTACGCGGTCTGGGCTGCTGGAAAGCAAACTGGAAAATTAGACAATCAATTGACATGTCCGCCCGCAAGCGCGCGGCGCATTGATATTGATATTCGCAAAGGTCCGATTTGGGCGGAGCCCAATGCCGCGGTTCGATTGCGCACTGATCAAGCCGCTGATCGGCCTGCGTCCGCCACCCCTCAAGGCGGCAAAATTCCCACAAAAACTTCCACCAACTACGATAATTAAAGTGATTCGAGTTGGACATGGCTACGACCTGCATCGACTTGAACCGCTCACTCCAGTGGGTCAAGGAAAACCATTTATTCTTGGCGGCATTCATATCGAACATGATCGCGGTCCTGTTGGCCACTCCGATGGCGACGCGTTGCTTCACGCCATCACCGACGCCATTCTTGGCGCCCTTGCGTTGCCAGACATTGGGCAACTTTTTCCTGACACAGATCCGCAATGGGCAGGCAAGGACAGTTCGCATTTCTTGCGCGCCGCGTTGACAATGATGCGCGAGAAAAAATTTCAAATTTCAAATTTGGACGCCACCGTGATTTGCGAGCGCCCGAAGATTGGTCCGGTGAAGGACAAAATCAGATATCACCTGGCGCAACTTCTAGGTTGCGATGCAAGCCAGATCAATGTAAAGGGCAAGACCCACGAAAGCGTGGATGCTGTAGGCGAAGGGCGCGCAATTGAAGTTCATTGCGTGGCGCTGTTAAAGAGTATTTACGAAACTAAATCTTTAAGAAAGAAAATTTTGCGAAAATTTTTAGAGATTGAATAATAGCTTTGTAGTTACACTCTTCGTATGAGAGCAGTCATTACCGGTCAAGTTGGAATGGACAAAAAACCTTACCTGAAGGCGGTTCAAAAACTTGCCGGGGAGCGTGGCGA
>SYAD01000077.1 GCA_005789005.1 Planctomycetia bacterium
AAATACATTTTTATGGCATGGCATTAGTATTTGCGCATGCCAAAGCGTGGCCGAAAATTACACATAGTTTTTGGCCCGCCTCATTGTGAGGGGGCTTGATCGAAATGAATGACCTCACCCTAAAAGATGTGCCGCAACAATGGCGTTGCTGGCCAGCGCGCGAGAGGCCTCTTGCGGGGTTACTGGCGTGCGCATTGATCCTGCTTTTAGCCTGGTCCGTGTTGCTCGCCACGGGAGATTGGATGTGGGGCACGCTCACTTTGATGGGCATGTTTATGGCTCTGATTGGCTTTTTTTTACCAACGGATGTTTTGCTGAGCAGCGATAAAATTATTGTGCGCGAACCACTGCGTGTGCGCAGTATGCGTTGGGATTCAATCCAACTTTGCAAGGATGGCGGCGACGCGTTGTTGTTGATTCAACAATCCGCGCGGCGATCCCGGCATGGTCGCATGCAAGTGCCTCTTGGCCGTGGCGATCTCACGCACAAGCGCAAGCGCGCTATCGAGGATTTGTGGCAGCAATTCAAATTGATTCAGTCCCATGCGGATCAATCCATATAGTCGCACAAGCATGCGCGGCGTTCCCACAAAAATCAGTTCAAGGTGTAGATGTGGTGGGGCGGGTAAAGTTTCTCCATGAGTGACGGTCCGCATGACAAGACTTTAATCAAGACTTCAATTAAGGCTTCCATGTCATGGCGCGAAAAATTTCGCCACGCCTTTGCGGTGGACGCGCCGGGACCCGCCGAACCCACCGATTCACAGCGCGTGGTTGTTGAAATGTTGCTTTCCAAAATTGTGGAGCGCGGCATGGCGCAACCAGCAGGAATTTTTCTGGAAAGTTGGCGACCGCTTGGCGTGTTGACTGGTCAAGGCATGCAAGCGCTGTCGCCATTCGCTGGAATTCTTCTTGACCCAAACGCGTGGAAAGAAGTGGCGGATTATTTGGATAAGCGAGGTGCGATTGCGTGGATGTTGCAGCGCATGGACGAATTGGAAACACAACGCGAAGACAAGTTGCGCGCGAATAAGAACGCCGAGCCGCCACATACGCCGCAAAAGTGAAACAAGCGTGAAATAAAAACAATTCTATTTTAACTACCCAAACCGCAATTTTGCTTGGACGCAGATGTAAGCGCCACCTTCATGCGTGTAGGCTTGCCGAATCATCATGAGCGGCGCCGCGAACACATTAAATAAAGACACTCTTGAAATTGTGGTTGCCACCGATTGCGGCAGCACAACCACAAAGGCCATCATGTTGGAAAAAAAAGATGGACACTGGCGCCAAACTTTTCGTGGCGAAGCGCCGACCACCGTGGAAGAACCCCTGGCCGACGTGACCATGGGCGTGACCAACGCCGTGATGGAATTGCAAGAACTTTCTGGCCGCCGCCTGATCGATGACGATGGAAAAATAATTCGCCGCATTTCGCGTAGCGACCCAATTGGTTGCGACGCGTATGTCAGCACGTCAAGCGCGGGTGGCGGTTTGCAAATGATGGTGGCCGGCGTGGTGAAAGAAATGACCGCCGAAAGCGCCAAGCGCGCGGCGTTGGGCGCGGGCGCGATTGTGATGGACACCATCGCGGGCAATGATCGGCGCAAACCGCATGAGCAAATTCAACGCATCCGCGAATTACGCCCCGACATGGTGTTGATTTCCGGCGGCACCGATGGCGGCGATCAGCGCAAGGTTGTTGAAATCGCTGAACTGATCGCACCCGCCAAACCGCGCCCGCGCTTTGGCGGCGAGTATCAATTGCCGCTTATTTATGCTGGAAATCGCGAAGCCGTGGCCGCCATTCGCAAAGTGTTTGACGCGCCTGGCTTTGATCTGTCTGTTGTGGAAAATTTACGCCCAACGCTAGAGCGCGAAAATCTTGGTCCCGCGCGCGAGAAAATTCACGATGTTTTTCTAGAGCACGTGATGGCGCACGCGCCCGGCTACGACCGCCTGATCAGTTGGTCCGACGCGCCCATCATGCCAACGCCTGGCGCCGTGGGCGACATTCTGCAGGACATTGCCAAGCGCCGCGGCATCAACGCGGTGTGCGTTGACATTGGAGGCGCAACTACGGACGTGTTCAGCGTGTACGACGGCGTGTTCAATCGCACGGTCAGCGCGAATTTGGGAATGAGTTATTCCATTTCAAATGTGTGCGCCGAGGCCGGCATGGACAACGTGTTGCGCTGGGTGCACGTGGACATGGATGAGCGCGAGCTACGCAACCGCGTGAAAAATAAAATGGTGCGGCCAACCACGATTCCGCAAACACTTGAGGCGCTCATCTTTGAGCAAGCCGTCGCGCGCGAGGCGCTTCGACTTGCGTTTGTGCAGCATCGATCTTTCGCCACAAATTTAAAAGGCGTGCAACAACAGCGCACCGTGGGCGATGTCTTTACCCAGCAAGACGCGGGTGCCAGTCTTGTTGACCGCATGCGCATGGATTTGCTGGTGGCTTCTGGCGGCGTGCTTAGTCACGCGCCGCGCCTGGAGCAAACCGCCGCAATGTTGCTTGATAGTTTCGAGCCCGAAGGTTTCACCGAACTGGCCAAGGACAGTATTTTTATGATGCCGCACTTGGGCGTGTTCGCCAGCGTGCATGCGCAGGCCGCGCTTGAAGTTGTGGAAAAAGATTGCTTGATCGTGTTGGGTAGCGCGGTGAGCGCCAAGGGACAGGGGAAAATGTCCAAGCCGTGCTTTGCGTGGTCCATGAAGATCACAAAGGCTGGCGATGCACAGCAGGAGAATGCGGCGCACAATTCTGTTGGCGCAAATGCAATGGCGCAACACAAAGATGCCGACGCAAGCGGCACGCTTCTGTGCGGCGACATTGCGCAAATCGCGCTTTCTCCAGGCGCGGAAGCGGAGATAGAAGTTCGCCCCGAACGCGGATTTGATTTTGGCGCGGGTTCAGGCAAAACCGTCACGCGCAAAGTTCGCGGCGGTCCGCTTGGCGTGATCTTTGACGCGCGCGGAAGGCCGCTTGCTTTGCCCACTGATTTGTTAGAGCGTCGCGCATGCTTGAACAAATGGATCAAGGCATTGCGCGTGTATGGGTAAAGTTAAAGAATCAATATGAATATTTCCAACCGCGTACGTTTATTCACCCATGGCTAAGGCATACACACCAGGTCTGCGAGTGAGCGCCCGTTGCATCTATCGCACGCGCCGCGCTTTGCCAACGGCGGGCAAGGTTCAAGTGGCGCTAGGTGACCGCGTGCAGGGCGCAACCGTGATTGCATTCACGCATTTGGATGGCGATATCACGCCCATGAAAGTGGCCAGCCTGCTTGCGTGTCCGCCAAAAGATTTGCCTGCATTGATGTTGAAGAAAGTTGGCGAGCCCGTGACCGCTGGCGAAGTGATCGCGCGCAGCAAGGGCGTGTTTGGCATGATGAAAACTGAAGTGAAATCCGCCGCCACAGGCACCATTGAAAGCGTGAGCGATTCCAGCGGCATGGTTTTTTTGCGCGGCGCTCCGCAACCGATTGAAATTTTGGCGCACGTGCCCGGGCGCGTTGTTGAAGTGTTGGCGAGTGAAGGCGCCGTGATTGAAACCAGTGCCGCGCTTGTGCAAGGAATTTTTGGAGTGGGCGGCGAGGCGCGCGGACCGATTGCGCTGGCGTGCCGCGCGGCGGACGAGGAGTTGCACGAAGATTTAATTCGGCCCGAGATGAAAGGTTGCGTTGTGATTGGCGGCGCGCGCATGACGGCGACCGCAATCGCCAAGGCGAAATCACTTGGCGTGGCCGCGATTGTTTCTGGCGGCATGGATGACGCCGACCTGCGCGACTTTCTTGGTTACGACTTGGGCGTGGCCATCACTGGCAGCGAGAAGTGCGGGCTCACGCTGATCTTGACCGAGGGTTTCGGCGAGATCGCCATGGCGCGTCGCACATTTGATTTGCTCGCGGGCCATCAAGGGCGCGAGTGCAGCGTGAACGGCGCAACGCAAATTCGCGCGGGCGTGATGCGGCCAGAAATTGTTGTTCCTCTTGATGAAGCCACCACTTCAGCAAATGAAATTGCGCAGGATTCCGGCGGTGAATTGGCTGCTGGCGTGGTGGTGCGAATTATTCGAGATCCACATTTTGGTTTGATCGGCGCCATTACAGCTCTGCCCGAAAAGCCAGCGATGCTTGACTCCGGCGGCAAGGCGCGCGTGTTGGAAGTTGCGCTTGAGCGTGGCGGCGTTGTGACCGTGCCACGCGCCAACGTTGAACGCATCGCGACATAAAATTTCGGTTACATTGTTTCAATGCGCATCACGCACAAGATCCTTTGCAGGATCTTCACGAATCATTCGTGGAAGTGCGTTGCCACCTTTCTATGTATGGCGATGTGTTGCGCAAGCGCGTCCGCGCTGTTATCGAGTTGTATTTCAAACGCGCCGTTGGTGGATACCGCCATCGCCACGCCTACAACCACGACCGCGCCCCCTTGGTTTAATAGCGAAAAGACCGCGCTTTTCCTATGGATTGTGTTCATTGGCGCCGCCGTGACCGTGTCCGTGTGGCTGGCCAAAAGTGGTCGACCCATACGCATTCGCCGCATCGCCGCGCTAGAAGCCGTGGACAACGCCGTGGGCCGCGCCACGGAAATGGGGCGATCAATTTTGTTCGTGCCCGGCATTCAAGACATGGACAACATTCAAACGGTCGCCGGCTTGACCATGCTTGGCCGCGTTGCAAAGACCGCCGCCGAATACGACGCCACCATTGAAGTGCCAACGTGCCGCTCGCTTGTCATGGAAGCCGCGCGTGACACGGTGCGCGCCAGTTATCTTTCAGCTGGTCGCGCCGATGGTTTCTCCGCCGACCGTATCACGTACATCACCGACGATCAATTTGGATATGTGGCGCACGTGGTCGGCTCCATGGTGCGCGAGAAGCCCGCGACTTGTTTTTACATGGGCTGCTTCTTCGCGGAGAGTTTAATTTTTGCCGAAACTGGCAACGCCATTGGCGCAATTCAAATCGCTGGCACCGCGGAAAGCAGCCAGCTTCCATTCTTTGTCGCGGCCTGCGACTACACATTGATTGGCGAGGAATTTTTTGCGGCCAGCGCGTATTTAAGCGGCGAGCCCGCGCAACTTGGAACTTTGCGCGGCCAAGATGTTGGCAAATTCGCCGTGGTGGTGTTGATCGCGTTGGGCGTGCTGGCGTCCACCATTCTTGTCATGGCGCCCAATACCGCGGCCGCTGTCTGGTTCTTGGACGTCTTGCAGAAAGTGTTGGGTGGCTAACACATGAAGCGCATCATTCCAATGTGGATCGCAATCATTGGCGGCTTCGCCATGATGCTCAGTTCATTTATTCCGCTGGCTGAGAGCGCGGGCGAAATGTTCGCGGATGTTTTCAACGTGGTCGCCGCGATCGCGTTTGTGCTGGGCGCTGGAAGTTTGGCCAAGCAACATTTGGAAAAACTCAGCAGGCGCGACGCGGGTTGGGGCTACAGCATCATCACGCTTGGAAGTTTTTTAATCACGCTGTTCATTGGCATGTTGAAGATTGGTATTCATCCCAATCCAAGTTTTCCCCAAGCGGCCTACAGCGGTAGCAATGATGCCGAGGGCTCCGCGTGGAGTTGGATTTATGAATACATGATCACGCCGCTTACCAGCACCATGTTTGCGTTGCTGGCGTTCTTTGTGGCCAGCGCCGCGTTTCGCGCGTTTCGCGCCAAGAACACCGAGGCCATTTTGCTTTTGGGCACGGCGTTCATTGTGTTGCTCGGCCGCACATTCGCGGGCGTGGTGTTGACGGGTTGGTTTCCTGATTGGGCGTCGGGTTTGCGTTTGGAAAATCTCTCTATCTATGTCATGCAAGTTTTCAACACCGCGGGCAATCGCGCCATCATGATTGGCATTGCGCTGGGCGTTGCGGCCACGGGCTTGCGAATTCTTTTCGGCATTGATCGCAGTTGGCTTGGCGGAGGTGACGCGTGAGCGCCGGAAATTTCAACAACACAAACGCGTCGGCGCGTTCGTGGTTTGAGCGGCTGGATCGCGTTGACCGCCGCTGGATTTTCCTGCTTATGTTCCTTGCCGTGTCGGGACCCATTTTGTGGATTGGCGTCACTGGAAAAACTTTGCCCGAGGCGCCAACGCTTGCCGCGCGCGCCGTCTTTCAAGAGATCGATCAATTGCCAGCGCGGAGTTTGGTGCTGATTTCATTTGATTACGATCCGGCCAGCGCCGGCGAGTTGCAACCCATGGCGACAAGTTTGGTGCGCCAATGCGCCGCCAAAAATCTTCGCATGGTGTTCATCGCGCTCTGGCCACTGGGTAGTCAAGTGGCCCAGCAAACAATTCAAGATGTGATTCGCGACGATTATCCCGCGCTGAAAGAAGGCGATGATTTTGTGAATATGGGCTATCAAGCGGGCAACGAGGCCGTGATGAAATTGCTACTGACGGACTTTGCAAAAGCGTTTCCAAAAGATTCGCGTGGCGAGGCCACCAGCAACATTCCAATATTGAAGGATGTGAAAATGGCCTCCAATTTTCCACTGCTCATCAGCATCAGCGCTGGGTATCCGGGCAGCAAGGAGTGGGTGCAATATGTCATCAGCGCCTACAACGATAAAATGAATTTTGTCGCGGGCTGCACCGGCGTCAGCGCCCCGCAGTTGTATCCATATTTCCCGCAGCAAATCGCTGGATTGTTGGGCGCCATCAAAGGCGCGGCGGAATATGAATCCATGGTCAACGAGTCGCTTGAGGTTGATGGCGTGGCCACGGCGCCAAAATATTTGCAGGCGCAGCGGCGCATGGGTCCGCAGTTGGTGGCGCACTTGCTCATGGTGGGCTTGATCATTGTTGGCAACGTGATTTTCTTCGCGCGCAAGCGCAGAGGTGCCGCATGACGCGCCAGGCAAAAACATGGTTGGTCATCGGCGCGGTCTTTGTGGCGCTACTTGTGGCGCGCGGCATGATTGGTCAAGGTCTTGGTCGCGTGTATGTGAAGCGCACCGATGTCACGGTGACATTGCCGGATGCGGCGGCCGTGAATTCCGCGGCGGCGGGGGCGTCAAGCGCTTCAGCCAGCGCGTCAACCAGCGCGTCAACAACTGCCGTATCAGCACAAGCAACTGCGCCATCAATCACATCAACTTCTCTAGCAAGCGGCACAACCATGTCATGGCAAGAATGGAAACAAGTTCCGCCACTGGAATTTATCGCCGCGCAAAAAGAAAATCCCGCGCAAACCGAAATCACACTGTCGTGGCCGCGCACCATCGGCCTGTGGCTTGCCGCGTTCTTCACATTGGCAATCTTTAGTTTCTTGTACGCCGACAATCCGTTCTATAAAATCGCGGAATCACTTGTGGTTGGAGTCAGCGCGGCGTACTGGGGCGTGATTGGTTTCTGGGACACGCTGGTTCCAAAAATGTTCGGCGCGCTCACGCCCGGGCTTGTGAAAAGTTTGGTGCAACCTTCGCTTATTGCGCCAGAAATGTTGCAACAAATCAGCATGGTCTTCGCGCTGATTCTTGGCGTGATGATGTTGTGGCGACTTCTGCCGCGCGGCGGCTGGATTAGCGCGTGGCCGCTCGCGTTTATTGTTGGCGTTACGGCGGGATTGAAAATCGTCAGCCATGTTGAAAGCGATTTAATGGCGCAGGCCGCGGCCACCATGAAGCCGCTGATTGTTTCGGTCACCGACGCATCAGGCGCAACAAATATCTGGGACAGTTGGTGGGCAAGCGTGGCGAATGTGTTGTTGGTGACGGGCGTGATTTGCTGCCTTGCATATTTCTTCTTCAGCGTGGAGCACAAGGGCGTGGTTGGCGGCGCCGCGCGCGTGGGCATTTGGTATCTCATGATCACTTTCGGCGCGGCGTTTGGTTTCACGGTCATGGGTCGCATTGCGTTGTTGGCGGCGCGCGTGGAATTCTTGTTTGATGATTGGCTCTGGCTCATCGATCCAAACCACTTGCGCGGTTTGTAATTCAGTTGGCTTGACAAGAGGGCGTTTGACAAGCCGTTGACAAGAACATTATTGCTGCGCTCTTGACAAGAGTTTCTTGACAATCTGTTGGCATGGGTTTGCTCGACCATCCTTTGCCGCAAAAATAAATCTATAAAATCTTGTGGAAAAAAGGCGGCAAAATTAAAAAGTTCCTGGATTGTGCCGTACAAGGCAACCACGCGTTAATGATCGCGTGATTGCGTTCTAGAAAGTGTTTCTGGGATCAATTTCAAAAATGTTGTCGGCCAAATAATTCATATATAGAGGAGTTGGAAAATGTCAGTAAGTACAAAATGGTTCGCCTTCATGGCGACGGTGTTGCTCTGCGCTCAAAGCGCCTCGGCGGATGTTGTGGCCGCGTGGAATTTCAACGCCTTGGTGGACCCGATTCCATCCATGTTGACGGCAGACAACGGTCACGGCGGACTTTCGTTGGCGGATTTCACGGGCGGCCTCAGTCCGTTGGTTGGAACCGATATCAATGCCGTCAGCGGAGTTCTTGCGGGGCAAGCGCTCACTTTCACGGGCCTTTCACAAAACACAAAGTCGCTTGTGATCGATGTGGACACGCAGGGCGTGAATCGATTGCAGTTCAGCGTGGCCGCGCGGCGCAGCGCCAGCGGATTTTCAAACATGCTTGTGCAAGTTTGGAACGGTCAACTCTGGAATGATGTTGGCGTGATTTCCGCCAGCACCACGCAGTGGCAAAGCCATTCCATGGATCTTTCCTCCTACACATTCGCCGACAACGGATCGCTTCGATTGCGGGTGCAGTTCTCTGGAGCGACAAGTTCCAGCGGCAACGCGCGCATTGACAACCTTCGCGTGGATGGAAGTCTTGTTCCTACGCCGGGCGCAATTGTCGCCGTTGGCGCGGCCGCTATCGCCGGCGCCCGTCGCGGCTCACGCACGAATGAAACCAGCGCTGAAAAACCAACCGCCACGCAGCCGGCAGCCACGCCGCCACCAAGCGCGCCCACCGCGGAAACCGTGCCCGTAAAAATTCGCGCTACAAAGATCACGAGAAAGACAAAGTGAATTCAGCAAGGTGACCGGGATGGGCGCCTACGTTCTAGCCTTGGTGGGCGTTTTCATGTTGGCGAAAGAAACACGCGGGCGTCCACTTGAAGACATCGAAGCCAGCAATGATGGAATCGCCGACTGGCGTATTTTATTCGGCTTCGGTGTCTTCAAAGCCAAGCGCGTCAAGCGCGGCGTCTTTCGCGGCTTGATCTTTCAGCGCATGGTCCTTGGGATCGTCCTTGGCATGCGCGGCCTGGGCAAATTTGGCGTGCGATAATTTCACCGCCAATTCAATCGCGGCCTTCATGCTGTTGGGGCTGGCGGTATTTTTGCCGGAAATATTAAACGCAGTTCCGTGGTCTGGACTTGTGCGAATAATGGACAAGCCAATCGTGGTGTTCACGGCGCGGTCAAATCCCAGCAACTTCACTGGAATCAAGCCTTGATCGTGGTACATGGCCACCACTAAATCCCATTTGCCAGCGGCGGCGTCTATGAAAATGGTGTCGCCTGGAAATGGTCCGCGCACATCAATGCCGTTGCGCCGCGCTATCTCGATCGCGGGCGCGATCACGCGCTCCTCCTCATCGCCAAACAATCCATTTTCACCCGCGTGGGGATTCAAGCCACACACCGCGATTTTTGGTCTTTCAATTCCAAGTTGCCGGCAATAGTTGTAGCCAAGATCAATCGGATCAAAAACTCGGCCAATGGTGAGCATGTTGCGAATATCCATCAACGGCACATGCGCCGTGGCCAGCGCCACCCGCAACCGCGGACTTTCAAACAACATCGTGTGGCGTGTGGCTTTGCAACGCGCCGCGAATAATTCCGTATGACCCGGCCATTTGAAACCGGCAACCGACCAACTTTCTTTTGAGATTGGCGCCGTCACCACCGCGTCCACGCGCCGCGCATCGCCAATGGGTCGAAGCGCATCCGCGATCGCATCTTCCACAAACGCTTTGGAAAGCAATCCGCCAACCCGGCTCGGCGCATGGGTTTGCGGCAGTGAATCTTCGTGGCCGTAATCAATAACCACAGGTTCTGCGGCAACCCCACGCGTGGCTGGAATATTTTCCTTGGCAATCCGAAACCAAAATGGCTGCATGCCAGCGCGATCCGCCGCGTCAACAAGCGGTTGATTTTGTCCGTACACAACAAATTTTGCCAGCCGCAAAATCGCTGGATCACACAACGCTTTCGCCACCACCTCGGGACCAATTCCCATGGGGTCGCCCATGGTGACGGCAATCACCGGCTCAAAGCGGGCGATGTGTTGCTTGGATGTATCGTGCGTTGACATGACATACACATGATAGATGCCATGTCCACAATCATCCGCCGCTTTTCCAACCTGGTCCAAGGGGCGGCTTCACACGCGTGGTCGTGGTGGCTTGGTCAAATTTGCGTCCTTTGTATCCACTGCACACGATGAACATTTCCACGCTCTCGGCGCGGCTTGAAGTGGGCTTATATCCTTGCGCCTCGCAAAATATATTTTTAGCGCGCGCCAATAATTCCAAATATTCACCGCCTTCAAATACTTTCATGGCCAAATCGCCGCCAACTTTCAGCACTTCTTTGGACAAATCAAGCAGGGCATTGCAAAGCCGCACGCTGATCGCGGCGTCAGCCATTGGCACGCCCGTGGTGTCCGGCGCCATGTCGGAAAGAATCAAGTCGAAATAGCCGCCAAAATCCGCCAATGAAATTTGGCGCAAATCGCCGCATATCAAGCGCACATTTTTGGGAAGCCCCCGTGGATCAATCGGTTTTAAATCCACGCTCACAATTTCGCCGCGTTCGCCAACTATTTTAGAGGCCACTTGAGTCCACGATCCAGGCGCGGCGCCGGCGTCCAGCACGCGCATGCCACGTTTCAAAATTCGAAAGCGCTCGTCGATCGCCAACAGTTTGTAGGCACTGCGCGCGCGATAGCCATCTTCTTTGGCTTTACGAAACCAATGGTCTTGGACTTCTTTCATGATGGGTATTTCTTGTGGTTTGTCCGCGGTTCAAGGCCAATGAAATGTTCCAGTGCTGTGCGGATCCTCCACAATGGTGATGCGGATATCACCATCCACATTGCGCATCACGATTGGATTTTTTCCAGCATTTAAATTGGCATGCAGCGAGTTTTGGTCATTGCGTTTATCCACCATGGTCCACCTTCCGTAGCGGCAATACGAAATAATATTTCCGCCCACGGTTTCGCAATCAAATTCACCCGCGCTTTCGCCACGCGTGCTCCAACTAATGTCCGCGTCCTTGTTCACCATGGCGCAAGGTTGATCCATGGGCCACGGGGTTCGCACACGGATTTCACCGCCCGTGGTGCTTAGGTCAACTGGGCCACGATTGTCATCCACAATAATTTTTCCACGCCGGGTATTCACAGTTACGGCGCCCAATCTCGCAACATCCACCTCAATATCAGAGCCAACAAACCACGCGTCGGGGTCCGTGCTCACAACTTCTATCACCAACGTGTGTCCTCCAGAATCATTCGCGTCTAAATGCGCCGACCATTTGATTTTCTCCAACTGCATTTTGGGATCGTTGGCTGATCGAATTTCAATCCGCGGCTCAATGCGCACAAGGGAGTCGCCCGTGGCTTCTTTGGTCTTGCCGCGGATCACAACATCGCCTGAAACATTTTTCACATGCACATCAAGCACATCCGCTGAATCATCAAAGACAAGATCAATGGGTTTGTCCACCGCGCCAGAAACTCCATCGCTCATTCCGTTGATCACGCGGTTTGCCATTCGTTCCGTGCTGCTTCCACCATTGCAAGATGCAAGCAGGGCGACCGCAAGTGATACAAAGATGGAAGTCTTCAACGAAGGCACAATCCGAGTCTACCGATAGCATGGATGTGAATGCGCTCTCCGATGGATCTCTATTTTTTAAAGCATGTTCTTGGCGTTTCGATTGGCCTGTCGATTGGCGTTTCTTTTGGCGCCGCGAGTGTTCCCGCGTTTGGCGCGGAATCTGATCGGATTGAAGTTGTCCTTCCAATTCAATCCCAAGAACTTGCGGGCAAGGGAGCCGCCGCTGGCCGGCTTAAATTGTTTTTAAATAGCACGCGCTCCAAGAATTACGGCGACCCCGCGGACGGTCCATTTTTTGAAGATCCGCAGCCAATCTATAGCGTTTTTGTTCAATCGCTCAAGCCCGGAAAGCCCATCGTGATTGATTCCAACGCGGCGGGGTGGCCAGTTCCATTGGATCAACTTTCGGGCGCGTACCAAGTGCAGGCGGTGTTTGACAATCACCACAGCGAACGCGGGCATCATAGTCCCGGCAATTTATTTTCCAAGCCAGTGACAATCACGTTTGATCCAATCGCGCGCGACACACATGTGATCGAGCTCACCGAGTCTCTTCCAGAAATCGAATTGCCCGCGATAGAGAATGTGGTGTGGATAGACGAAGCCAGTCC
Source organism: Planctomycetia bacterium (assembly GCA_005789005.1). GTDB lineage: Bacteria > Planctomycetota > Phycisphaerae > Phycisphaerales > SM1A02 > SYAC01. The sequence continues at coordinate 12,454 of SYAD01000077.1, forward strand.
CATGCTTTCGCTGGCCACCGGAAAGGCAACGCGTCAACGTGCCGCGGTTGTGTTGCCCAAGGAATACAACAACGTCAACTTTCCTCGTAGAGTTTGGCCAACCGTGTATGTCATTCCGGGTTTCGGCGGACGCTTCACCGATATTGATTCCACCATTCGCTTATTGCGTGCGTCAAATTCTGGCGTGGTCGCGCAAGCGGTGTGGGTGATTCTGGATCCAGAATCACCGCTAGGTCATCACGCGTTTGCCAATTCACAACTGAATGGACCGCGCGCCAACGCGCTTGTGCAAGAATTTATTCCACTTCTTCAGGAGCGATTTCGCCTGATTCGCGATCCCGCGGCACGCTTGTTAACCGGCCATTCCAGCGGCGGCTGGAGCAGTTTATGGCTGCTGTTGACGCATCCCAATGATTTCGGCGGCTGTTGGTCCAGTTCGCCGGATCCCGTTGACTTCAGCGCGTTTCAATTATGCGATCTGTATCGCGATGAAACTATTTTCACGGATGCCCAAGGGAAATTCCAAGGTTCGTATCGTAAATCAATTGGTCCCGTTGATGAAAAAGTGCTCATGACCGTTGCGCAAGAAGTTGGAATGGAGCGCGCTCTTGATCCAGATGGCGGCTCGGGTGAGCAGTGGGATTCTTGGGCCGCGTGTTTTGGTCCGCCAGGAATTCGGCAAGATCTTCCGCAACGCGCGTTCGATCCCGTAACCGGCAAGATCAACCACAACTTGATTGAAAAATATTGGAGCAAGTACGACATTGTTCGTCTCGTCACGCGCAACTGGAAGGAACTCGCCCCCGTGTTCGCGACCAAGGTGCACTTGCTTGTTGGCGGGCGCGACTCATTTTATTTGGAGCGCGCGGTTGAGAATCTTCAAAAGAAAATCGCCGCGCTGCAAGAGGCCGATCGGCGCGCGGGCGTTGCGACCGTAAAGGGCGATGGATTTATAGAGATCATTCCCGACGCGACGCATGACACCGCGGCCGTGGTCGCGAATGGGCGGTTCGCCATTTCCATGCGCGCATACCTTAAAAAGCACGGCTTTGGCGAGTGAATTTCATTTCGTAGGATAGTTGTAATGGATATGACATCGCATACCAATCCACTTGTTGGCGTGATCATGGGAAGTCAAAGCGACTGGGAAACCATGGCGCACGCCTCATCCATGCTGACCAAGCTTGGTGTGGCGCATGAGTGCCGCGTTGTCAGCGCGCATCGCACGCCGGATCTATTGTTTGAATATGCGTCCACCGCGGCCGCGCGCGGACTGCGCGTGATTATCGCCGGGGCCGGAGGCGCCGCGCACTTGCCCGGCATGTGTGCCAGCAAATCAATTTTACCCGTGCTTGGTGTTCCTGTGCACACCGCCGCGTTGCAAGGAGTGGATTCGTTGTTGTCCATCATTCAAATGCCCGCAGGAATTCCCGTGGGCACTCTGGCCATTGGCCGCGCCGGCGCGGAGAACGCGGGCTTGCTCGCGGCGTCAATCATCGCGCACGACCATCCACATATTCGCGCGGCGTTGGCGGCGGACCGCGCCGCTCGCGCGCACATTGTTCTGAGCAATCCTGATCCATCACAGGCGGGCGCCAAGGACGTCGCTCGGTGAACATAGGAATTGTTGGCGGCGGCCAGCTTGGACAAATGTTGGCGCATGCTGGCTTGAAACTCGGGCATTCATTCAAGTTTCTCGTGCCCCAAGGCGAGTGTTGCGTTGAATCATTAGGCGAAGTGATTCGCGGGGATTTTACGGATACAAAGTTGCTTATGGAATTTGTTCGCGGCGTGGATGTGTTCACCTTTGAATGGGAGAATGTTCCACAATCCACTCTTGAAGCGCTGTCCGGTTTCGCGCCCATGCGCCCGTCGCCAGCATGCGCGAAAGTTGCCAAAGATCGCATTCAAGAGAAAAAGTTTTTTCAAGCGGCTGGTTTAAATGTGCAAAAATTTGCGGCAGTTTCTTGCGAGGCTGATCTGGCGGCGGCGTTGGAGCATGTTGGGTTGCCAGCCATGTTGAAAACGCGCGGTCAGGGCTATGACGGCAAGGGCCAGCGTCGCATCACGGATTCCGCGCGCGCGTTGGAGGCGCTTGAACAACTGGGAAACGTTCCTTGCATTCTTGAGTCGTTCGTTGCATTTGATTTTGAAATCAGTTTGATCGCCGTACGCGGGTATGACATTGGCGCGGCCGCCTCGGGCGCAACAATCAAGTCCGCCACGCCAAGCGCGCCTTTGGCGGCCACAATTTACTTTTATCCGCCGTGTCTCAATCAACACGTCAACGGCATTCTTCACAAGACTTCCGTTCCAGCTGAAGGTGTTTTGCCTGAGCTTCTTGAGCACACCCAAGCGGCGGTTGCAAAGATGATGGAAACCCTTGATTACGAAGGCATTTTGTGCGTTGAGTTCTTCGTGAGCAACACGCCCACGGGGCAGCAATTGATCGCCAATGAAATGGCTCCACGCGTTCACAACAGTGGACATTGGTCCATTGAAGGCGCCGTGACGAGTCAATTTACAAATCACATACTGGCCGTCACGCGCCAACCACTTGGTTCAACCGCCACGCATGCCAAGGCTGTGATGATCAATCTTGTTGGAACAATTCCTTTGTCCCTTGAGGCGTCAGAAAATATCAACTCACACTTGCTTGTGAAAGAAGCCATTGGCGCGGCGACCGTGGCCCGCACAGTGGTCGTTGATGCGCATGAACAAAATCACAATGTGACGGCTCACATCTACGGCAAGTCGCCGCGATCTGGGCGCAAGCTTGGGCACATCACAGCCGTTGGTGAAAACGCTCCGCGTCTTGCGGAGCGTGCACTGAACGGTTGACTCATTGTTCAGATCAACTGGCTTCGGCCCGAGGATGCGCCTTGTCATATACCTCGCGCGTGCGCGAAGAGGTGAGATGGGTGTAGATCTGCGTGCTGCTTAAACTTTGATGTCCAAGCAACTCCTGCACTTCGCGCAAATTCACGCCGTCGCTCATCAACAGATGCGTGGCGAATGAATGTCGAATGGTGTGTGGGCTGATGTCTGGATCCAAACCAGCTTGAATCAAATATTTCGCAACCTTGCGGCGCACCGAGCGTGTGCTTAAGCGAGTTCCATTTTTGTTGACAAACAGCGGGGAACTCGGGGTTTTTGCCACATTCCGCTCGGCATCAAGTTTGGCAAGATAATGCTGCACGGATTCAACAGCCTTGGGATTCAGCGGAACAACTCGTTCGCGTTTGCCCTTGCCACGAAGGCTCACGCTTTCCGATCCCGCATCAAAGACCACATCGCCACGATTCAAACCAACCACTTCGCTCACGCGCATGCCGGTGGCATAAAGCGATTCAAGAATGGCGCGGTCGCGCGCACCAAGAAGTACCTCAGCATCGGGAGCCGCGAGCAAGCGCTCGATTTGATCCACGGTGATCGCCTTGGGCAAGCGTTTGGCTTGCTTTGGCGAGCGAATCATGGTCATTGGATTATTCTTGGTGAAACCAGTTTTTTCCATCCATTTGTGGAAAGAACGGAGCGTGGCAATTTTGCGCGCCATGGTGGCAAGCGAATATTTCTTATCGCTCAACTCCGCCAAGAAACCGCGAATGGTTTCAACATCGCATGCCAACATGCGCGCGGTCACGCTGCGACCGTCAATGTTTGCCTTGCGCGATTCCATCGCGGCCGTTTCCGCGGCCATGTCCAATGATATTTTTCCGGTGGCGCACAGCGAATCGGCGTACTGACTTAAATCCATGGCGTAACAACGACCGGTGTAGGGGCTGAAGTGCCTCTCATCCGCAAGGTACGCAACGAAACGATCAACAATTGGAATATTTACATGCATCACTTTTACTCCTGAATAAATTTGTTTCAAACGCTTTCAGAAATCTCATCCAGACAAGTTGAAACGGGTCTAGAAACACAGTCCGATACAAACACGAGAATTGCAAACTTAAATACACAGATTTATGGACGTTATTTGCTCAAATTTAAAAAGATCCATAACTAATAATCGGAAGAGTCTATTCTCGGACTTTAGGAAAGTCCTAGAATATTTCAAAAAAAACGGCATAAATTTAAGGGCAGATGTCTGTACCATTGTTCGTTCTTGATTGCGTAGCTCAATTGGTAGAGCAGCCGGCTTTTAACCAGCATGTTCTGGGTTCGAGTCCCAGCGCAATCATTCGTGTTCGGCGCACTTTAAAAAAGAATCCGTATCCCTGATGTTTGTACTTCACGCAAATTGGCACGGTGATCAACTCCACATTTGGGGAGAGTCAAGCTCCCTCTTTCAAAAGTTGTCGCAAGCCGGCGCCCACGAAAAAATTGTCGCGGCGACAGATGATTCAAAATCAGAAGTGATCGCGAATCATCCATTCGCATGCGCGCAAGCGGAACTGCGTGAACTTGCCGCGCGTGTTGGATTCGCTGTCGCGGAAAATGCGACAAGCAGTTCCATGCAACTGCTGCTTCCATTTGACCACAAAAATCCCGCGCCGAGCGATCGACTCGCCGTGGCCATGGATACCGATGTGGACAATGGCGCCGATCTTCATTTGGACACGGTGCAAGTTCCAACACTCATCATCCCTGTGAATGAAGTGCAGGAAAAACTTCTCGCGTTTGAAATAGCTGGCGGACTGAATCACGAGCACACCGGCCATGAATTTCAATTTTGGTGCGCCGCCGCGCGATTTGGTTTGGAGTTGATGGAGGATCAGCGCGTTGTTCCAACCGTGCAGCAAGATCGCAGCGGCGTGGTCAAGGCGCATTGGCGTCCCTGGCTGCATGACGCCGCCATCGCCGAGCGCGCCGCCACGCTTTTAGCGGGAATGCCGCCGATTTGTAGGGCTGTGACCGATGCGCACGATGGCGAAGGTTGGCTTGTGTTGGAGTCATTTCTAAACGCGTGCGTGGATTCATTCCTGCGCCAAGTGATGCTGGCGGAAAATTATGTCGAGGCGATTGAAGACCGCGACCCCACGGTGGATCCACATGTGGCTTGGCTTGGTGGTCTTCTTGGCAACAACATCGAGGTGAAAAATCTCGCGGTGGGCGATGTCAGTTTGGTGCGTGGCGTGCGTCAATGGCTGGCCATTCTTGAGGACATTGGCGAAGGTCGTCCAATGCATCTTCTGTTGCAACTGGATGAACCATCCAGCGCGCTCTTCACCAAGCAAGAGGGCGAAGAGGACAAGCATGCGTGGAGACTTTCATTCCAATTGATCACGACCGAAGAACCGCCAACGATTTTAGAAGCCGAAACAATTTGGGCGCAAGCATCCGGCCGTGGTGGCGCAAATCAAGCCGCGGAAAAAACCGCCGAGCTGCTGTTGGGCGAACTCGCGCGTGTCTCGCGCTTGTGGCCAAAGTTTGAGGACGCGCTTGAGGAAACTTCTCCAACCGGACTTGATCTGACAACAGCCGAGGCTTACGTGTTCTTGCGCGACATCAAGCCACTGCTTGAAGAGAGCGGCGTGCAGTGCACGGTTCCTGATTGGTGGGGCGCTTCAAGCACTCGCATTGGCGCGAAGTTGTTTATCGAAGGTGATGGTCCAAGCCCTGAAATGCTCACAAACTCAATGGTTGCTGGGCGAAAAGGCGGATTTGGATTGCACAGTGTGGTGAATTATTCCTGGCAAATCGCGCTGGGAGATCAGCCGCTCACCATGGAGGCCTTTGAAGCGTTGGCGCGCAAGGGTTCACCGTTGGTGCGCATCAACAATCGTTGGGTTGAAATGCGCAAGGAAGATCTTGAGGCGGGCTTGAAATTCTTGAAGCAACATCCAGGTGGACAAATGTCCTTGCTGGAGGCGTTGCGTTTGGCGCACGGCGCTGGCGATGACGCGAATGGAATTCCAGTTGTGGGAATGGACGCCAAGGGTTGGGTCGCGGAAGTGTTTGGTCCAATCGACGCGATCGATCGCATGCCTCAACTTGAGCAGCCAAAATTATTTCAAGGTTCGTTGCGGCCATATCAATTGTCAGGTCTTCGATGGCTTGCGTTCCTGGGTCGTTACGGACTTGGCGCGTGTCTTGCGGATGACATGGGCCTTGGAAAAACAATTCAGTTGATCGCGCTGCTTCAGATTGAGCGGCAAGACTCTCCTGAGGGTGAGCGCGTTGGTCCTACATTGTTGGTGGCGCCAATGAGCGTGCTTGGAAATTGGAATCGTGAACTTACTCGCTTCGCTCCAGAACTCACGGTGCACATCCATCACGGACTTGATCGTCCCCAAGGTGAAAAGCTCAAGGAAGTGGCGGAGAAGTCAGATGTGGTGATCACAACATACGCCTTGGTGGCGCGTGATCAGGAAGATTTAGAGAAGATCGCGTGGCGCCGCGTTGCCCTTGACGAGGCGCAACACATTAAGAATCCGCCCACCAAGCAAACCGCGGCAATTCGCGCCATTCAATCGGATCATCGCATTGCGCTCACAGGTACGCCGGTTGAAAATCGCCTGACCGAATTGTGGTCGATCATGGAATTCTGCACGCCTGGTTACCTTGGAACGCTGGCGGATTTCAAGCGCCGCTTCGCTGTTCCAATCGAGCGCCATCGCGATCGCAATCGCGCCGAGAAGTTGCGCAATTTGGTGCGGCCGTTTGTGTTGCGCCGTTTAAAGACCGACTTGAATGTCATCAGCGATTTGCCTCCGTTGATTGAGTCGCGCGAACATGTCCCGTTGACCAACGAGCAAATCACCTTGTACGACCAAGTGGTGGAGGAGATGCTTTCCAAGGTTGATCGCGCCGAAGGTTTGCGCCGCCGCGGTTTGGTGTTGAGCGCGTTGGTGAAGTTGAAACAAATTTGCAATCATCCATTGCATTTCTTGCGCCAGACGCAACTGCCCGACATTGCCACCGAGGACGCGCTGAAGAACATTGGCGAGTCCGACGATTCGCTGGACACCGCGCTGGCCATTCCAGAAAGCCGCGGCGACAGATCGCTTTCAAGTCGAAGCGGCAAGAGCACGCGTCTGATTGAAATGTTGGAGGAGGTTGTGGCGGCGGGTGATCGCGCGCTTATCTTCACGCAGTACCGGCAAATGGGACATCTTCTTGTGACCATGATTCGCCGCGAGTTGGACACGGAATCACTGTTCCTGCACGGTGGAACGCCGCAAGCCAAGCGTGATCAATTTGTTGATCGCTTCCAAGATCCGCAAGGAACGGCGCCGATTTTTGTGCTGAGTTTGAAGGCTGGTGGAGTTGGTTTAAATCTGACGGCCGCCAACCACGTGTTCCATTACGACCGTTGGTGGAATCCCGCGGTGGAAAACCAGGCCACGGATCGCGCGTTCCGCATTGGTCAACTGCGCACAGTGAATGTGCACAAAATGATTTCAGACGGAACGCTTGAAGAGCGCATCGATCAAATGATCCAGCAAAAGATGGAGTTGGCGACGCAGATTATTTCCAGTGGCGAAGCATGGCTCACAGAATTGAGCACTGGGCAATTGCGTGAAATTCTTTCGCTTCGCACCACCGCCTTGGAGGACGTATGAGTTTAAATCCCCCGGCGGGGCATCCAAAAAAACCGGACGCGCCTCGGCGTGTTCGCCATGGAATTAAGTTTCGCCGCAAAAACGGCTTGGCGGATTTGCCGTGGACCGCGCAGGCATTTGTGGAGGTCATTCAAGAGAAGGCATCTCTTGGCGCGCAAGTGTTGGGCATGGAGTACGCGTTAAGCGGCCAGCTCGCAAGCTTTTCCGTGGACGAGGGTTTGGTGGAGGCGCAGGTGCAGGGCCGCGCCTTCAAGCCATACACCGTGCGTATTTCGTTGCAGCACCTCACGCCGGAGAAATGGTCCGAAGTGGTGCAACTCATGGCCAAAGAAGCCATGTTCGCCGCCAAATTGCTGGTGGGCGAAATGCCCGTTGACATTGAGGAAGTGTTTCAAGAATGTGCCGTTCAATTGCTGCCGCACACTTGGAAGGACGCGAAAGCTGAATGCGATTGCGGCGAAAAAATTCCTTGCAAGCACATTGTGGCCGTGACGTATTTGTTGGCGGAACGAATCGAAGTTGATCCGTTGGTGATTTTTGCGTTGCGCGGATTGCCTGGAACAAAGTTGCTTGAACGTTTGCAAGAAGCACGCAACGTTCATTCCGCGGGCGTGAGCCAAAGCCATCAGAGCGCGCAATTGCCCTCGCAAAAAGCAAAATTGCCGCCATTGGAATCTTGCTTGAATGAATTTTGGAGACCCGGAAAAAAGCTGAGCGACTTTCAAGCGTTGCCAGCGCAAGAACATATTCCGCACGCGGTTTTACGGCGTCTTGGCGCCAGTCCGCTTGGCGGAAAATTTCCTTTGGTGGGATTGCTGGCCAGCGTGCAGGACAGTCTGCGCGCCAAAGTGATCGAATTGCGCCAACGCATCGACGAAGGAGCTCCATGATTCAGCCGCCGTATTACCACTATCGACCGCATCCTTGGCATGGACTGGACGCGGGCTCCTCGCCGCCTGATTTAATGAACGCCTATATAGAGATCACGCCGTTTGATCTGGTGAAATACGAAGTGGATAAGCGCAGTGGTTTTCTGCGCGTGGATCGTCCGCAGCGCACCAGCAGCACGCCGCCAACGCTGTACGGATTTATTCCAAAAACACTTTGCGGGCCGCGCGTGGCAAAAGTTGGCGGCATTCAAAGCGGCGACAATGATCCGCTGGATATTTGCGTGCTTTCGGAGCGTCCCATTGATCGCGTGGAGGTGATTCTAGAAACGCGCGTTCTTGGCGGCCTTTTAATGGAGGACAATGGCCAAGCGGACGACAAGATCGTGGCCGTGCTGAAGGACGACGCCATTTGGTCCGAAGCCCGCGACATAAGCGATTTGCCGCCGCGACTTGTGGAGCGCATGCAACATTATTTTCTCACCTACAAAATGCGTCCTGGCGAACAGTCGAATGTGCAAGTAAAAGTAATCTACGGAGTTGAGCGCGCCCGCACAGTTGTGGAAGCTTCAATGGCTGATTATCGCGAGGCGTTTCCCGCCTGATTTTCATTCGCTGGAATACGTTTCATTAAATCATCAACGGCGGCGCGCAATTGCGCGTCGAAATTATTTGATTCATCAATTGGATTGGCGGGCACGCGGATATTGGGCATGGCTCCATTATTTTCCATGTCATTGCCCTCCAATGTGTACCAACCACGAAACGGCGTGCGGATGGTGGTTCCATCAGTGAGCGAAGTGCTGCCAGTTGAAATCACTCCGCCGTAGGTTTGTTCACCCACCAGGCTGCCGCGCTTGAGATTTTTAAACGCGTGACTGACAATTTCCGCGTTGGAAAAACTTTTCTCGTTGCACAACATGTTGGCGGGCAATGTCCAGCGTTGAATGAACAATCGATCTTGTGGATATCCGTTTGTATATGAACGATCGGCGCCACGCGGAACGGTGTACGCATGCACCGGGGCCATCAAACTAGCCAACACTCGGTCCGCCGTGCTGCCTCCGCCATTGTTGCGGACATCAACAAGCAAGCCATCTTTGCCTTGCGCGGCGGCGCACAGATCGCGTTCAAATTCATCCAAACTGGCTTGATTCATGCTTTGAATATGCAGGTATCCAATTCGACCATGGCTCCAATCCTGCACCAACGCGGCATTTTTAAGCACTTCATTTTGATACGCCAAATCCGATTCTTGAGCCCCGGCGCAGGGCGTGATCAAGCAATCCACATTCACCGGCGTTCCGTCTGATTTATTTCGACGCACCGACACGAGCGTTTCAACACCAACTTTACCGCGCAGGCGCTGCTCCAGCGCTTCATTCGCGGCCAACGGTTCGCCGCCAATGGCCACAATCACATCGCCAACAACAATCGGAGTTTGACTGAGCGCCGCCGGACTTTTTGCGAACACTTCGGTCACCTCAAATCCATCGGGCAACATGCGGGTGCGAACACCCAGACGGCCAATTGGCTGGCGACTTGTATTGGCGGAGTCGGAGGTCAGCGATACACCAAGATGGCTTGCGTTGAGTTCGCCCAACAATCGAGCCATGACCCATTCAAATTCACCGTCGGTGCGCGCGGAGTGCGCCAAAGTTTTGTAGCGCGCGGTCAAGGCGTCCCAGTCCAACCCCTTCATGTTTGGGTCGTAAAATACTTCACCCACAACGCGTGTGGCCTCGTCGAAGCGATGATCATTCCACGTGGTTGGATCAATCACGGTGTCCGTTTCAAAGTCAACGGGTTTGGTTTCGCCACCCGCGATACCGGAGGTGCTTAATTTTCCCGCGCTGAACAAAACAATTTTGTCGCCATTGAGATTGATCTGAATCACCTTGCCCGCGGGCGCCAGTTTTTTCTGGTCGGTGCCATCCCATTTCACGCTGAACACGCCTGGACCACCGTCATTGCCCGCAAAGAGAACGCGTTCGCCAGTTGGAGTGATCAACAAACCACTTTCTTCGCCTGTGATGCGAGTCAATCTACGGACGCGCAAGTACGCATCATCCAAGTCATATTTGGTTGCCTCCTTGGAATCATCATCGCCCTCCGACGCGAGCGATTTCTTCTTCGCATCATCGCCATCTTTGTCGTCGCTTTTTTTCGCGTCATCATTTTTGTCCGCATCCTCGGGGCTCGCTTTGTCTTTCGCATCCGCGCCCTTCTTGGTTTTTTTCTTGGCGCCCGGAGCCGCGAGGGGCTTGCGCTTTTTCACGGTTTCGGCGGCATCTTTGAAATACGCCTCTTGTTCAGCGGCGGAAAATCCGTCTACGGATTTATCCAACGCAACCACAAACACATCGGACTCATTGTTCACTCGATCCGAAAGGAAGGCCAGCAACTTTCCGTCAGCGCTGAAGCGGGGCGCGCGGTCATTGTCTGGATGTCGCGTGATATTCACAGGAGCTTTGGAGCCATCCACTGGCACAAGCCAAATGTCGCGGTTGAAATCGCGGTCATCTTGCGCGAAAGCCATCCACTTGGAATCCGGGCTCCATTGAAATTCAAGTTCCGGATCCCAGCCATCGCGCAGAGTCACGCTTTCGTTTGTGGTCAAATTTAAAATCATCAAGTCATTGCCTTGGCGATACGCCAGTAATTTTCCATCCGGACTTGGGGAGGGTTCGCGCTCGGGCAATTGTGAATTCACCACTGGACGAATTTCAAAGGCCACCGCCTCGGTCCAACGAGCGGGATCCAATCGAAAATCCACTGGCGGTTTGGGCTCGGATGGATTTTGTTCCGACGCATCAGCGCTTTCAGCGGCTTGATTTTCCAAGGGTTTCTCAGTGTTATTTGTGGTTGGCGCGTCAGTTTCTGGCGCGTCCACGGGGTCTTGTTTGGCTTGCGGCGCATCTGGCGTGGTCTTCGGTTCTTCCACGCTTGGCGTTGGCTCTTGCGCGCTTGTTGGTTCTTCCACGCTTGCTTTTGGCAACGCCATCGCTGTCTTGGCATCTTTGCGCACTTCGCCGCGCGTGCGCGACACTATGGCTTCAAAAATATTTTCGTTGCCATCCAAATCGCTCACAAAATACAATCGACTTCCATCGGCACTCCATGCAATGTCGCGCTCATGCGACGGTGGCAACGTGACGCGCGCCACCGGAGACTTCTCATCCATGCTGCGCACAAAAACATCACCGTATGCAACGAACGCCATCGTTTTTCCATCCGGGCTTAAGGTCGCCTCTGAAATATCTTTTCCAACACGGCGCACCTCGACGGCTTCGACCGTATCCACGGACGCGGAAAGTGCGATGGGTTGAGGCTGCGCTTGGCTTGTCGCAAGATCAAGCGTGTACAACTTGTTCCAAGATGCGATCACAGCGCTGCGACCATCCGCGGCTACATCAAATGACGCAATATCGTCGGTGAAATTGGTTAATTTTTCACCCGCAGCTTCCAGAGCGTCCGCCACATTTCTTCTATATAGATTGACCACGCCATCGCGCTCCGAGAGCATCAGATATTGGTTCGGGCCGCACCATTTCGCCTGCCCATCGTTGCCCGCAAATTGAGTGAGCCGCGTGAACGCCTGCTCCATTGGTTTATTTGAATCGAACAACCACACATCGCGCTGATCCGAACCGCGATACCCGCGGCGCGCCCACGAACTTCCACCACGCTCGATTAAATATTGACCGCGACCATTCGGCGATGCGCTGGTTCCAAAGGCTTGGTTCAAGCGTTCAATGCGGCCACCCACGCCAGGAACCGAGTAGCAGCGGGGCACTCGATAAAAGTCTCCTTCGCGCGCCGAATCAAAATAAATAGTTGGCACTCCCGCGGCGTTGTTTGCGAACGCGCTCAACGAACAAGCAGATTCACCGAAAGTAATTTGTGTCGCTTCGCCGCCAGTCGCAGGCATGGTCCAAATATTTCTGTAGCCATCGCGTGAACTTTCAAACGCAATCGTCGCGCCATCTGGACTCCATGCGGATCGCGTTTCATCCGCTGGATGGTTGGTGATTCGCACCGCATCGCTGACAACTGAATTTGGCGCAAGCCACAAATCGCCTTGCCAAGAAAACACCATGTTTTGCCCGTTTGGACTTATCGATGGCCAGCGTGCAAGGTTGATCGTGGCCGCGGACGCCAACGAATTTGTAAACACGGCAAGCAGAATTGACGAGTAAAGCAAGCGGAAGTTCATGGTTTGGAGCCTTTGGAAAGTGTTAGAAAGCCAATTTACCCCCATGCGGGGTGCGGGAGAGGAAATTTCATGAAAAAGTTATGGGATTTCTTGCATTTCATCATTTCATATTCGACATTGAATTGCGTAGGTGTGGTGACTGCAATTCGCAGCGCCAATGAAAGGAAAGGGAGTGTTATGGAAAATAGCAACGGTCAAGTTCAAAAAATCGCAATGCAACCAGGAGTGGCAAACTCAAAGTTGGAGCATTTGCGCGGCATTTTGTCAAAGCTTCAGCAAACTATGGAGGCGCGAAGGGATGAGCGCATGGGTCGCACAACCAAGCCGGCCTTGGCAGGGGTGCCGCAAAATATTGCGTTTCCCAAGCCAATCACAACTCCTTCAACCAGTGGCAAGCCTCGAGCAACTTCAAAGTCATTGAGCGACTTTGAAGCGGCGTTCGCGCGCCTGACAAGCAGGCAAGCGAGTTAACCAAACTTCTAAGGTTTTGTCCGAAGGAGGTCATCGAGTAACGGCGTAGGTCCAAGCGTGTACATTCCGCTTCCCATGCGCCCAGACTCCTTGACCTTTCTTCGGACTTTACTTGATACCCCAAGCCCTTCTGGTTATGAAAGAGCCGGCCAACAAGTTTGGCTTTCCTATGTCAGGCCATTCGCCGATCGATGTTGGAACGACGCCTACGGAAATTGTTTTGCAAGCGTTGAGCCCGCCAAAAGTGGTAAAGACGTTATCACTTTGGCGCTGTGCGGCCACGCCGACGAAATTGGTTTGATGGTGAACTTCATCGACCCAAATGGTTTTGTGTATTGCAAATCCATCGGCGGCATTGATGCGGGAAGCATTGTTGGCAAGCGCGTTCAATTTATGAGTTCGGTTGATGGCGTGACGCAGCCAGTTGTTGGATTGATTGGCGCCACC
>SYAD01000078.1 GCA_005789005.1 Planctomycetia bacterium
GCTTGTCTGGTGCAGGTTCCCGCTGCGGTCCGACATGGCTTTCCAGCACATCAAGATTAGTTGTTGTCGCGCTTCCCAACGCTTCAACTCGCTATCCATAGATGTAAACGTAAAAACCAGGTGACCTTGATCACGCAATGCCAAAGATTTTGAAGATTGTTGCCAAAGGCCTGTTTCTGGGGCAGAAATGGGGTTTATGCGGCGGTGAAATCGCGCAGGTTGAGCCGGAAAAACGGGCGGGTTTCTCAATGGCGTCGTTTGTCGATTTAGGCTGAGCCCAAGGCGACTGTTTGCACTTGCAAGTTCATGTGGCGTTGGTGTCACATTTCTCAAACGCAAACCTGACTTAGGAGGACATTGATAATATGTCAGATTCGACATACAAACAAATCTTAAAGTTGCCCCGTAGGCGCGGCTGCGCAATTACGACTCACCATAAGCAATAAGGAATGCCCAACATGCGAACGACTAAGAAATCACGGGCTGCAAAAAAAGGGTGGCGCACTGGAACAGTGCAAGAATTTTTGGGGCTCACCGATGAAGAGGCGGCATATGTTGAGTTAAGGCACCAGTTGGCAAAGGCATTGCAAGAGTTGCGAATTCGCTTGAAGCTCACGCAGATTGATGCGGCGAAACGGCTGAAGTCCAGCCAGTCTCGTGTGGCCAAAATGGAAGCCGCGGACGCCACCGTGTCGTTGGACCTTTTGCTGCGCGCGCTCTTAGCTCTTGGCGCATCGCCAGAAATGTTAGCGCGCGCCATGCGTAGATGTGCTTGAATTGGCATTTATTTCTTGCGGTTTGAGTGACGGTGGTTGGCGCTTCGCGGTTGGCGTTACTTTTAAACCCATCTTCTGCAAGACAGTCCCTGCCTACACTTATAGACTTTGAAAACCACGCCGCAACTTATTTTAGTCACTGGCGCCACCGGCTATGTGGGCGGGCGGCTTGTGTCGCGCTTGCTTGCCGCGGGACACCGCGTGCGTTGCTTGGTGCGTGATGCCGCGCGCCTTCAGGGCCGCCCGTGGTTGAAGCAGGTTGAAGTTATGCAAGGCGATGTGTTGCAAGCCGACACGATTGCGCCCGCCATGAGTGGCGTAGATATTGTGTATTACCTGGTTCATAGTTTGAGCGGCGGCAGTAATTTTTCCGAGCGCGATATTTCCGCCGCGCGCAATTGCGCGAGTGCCGCCAAGCAAGCGGGGGTGGCGCGCATTATTTATCTGGGTGGCTTGGGTGATCCACAAAGTAATTTGTCGCAGCACTTGGTGTCGCGCCACGAAACTGGCGACGCGTTGCGCGAGGCCGGCGTGCCCGTGACGGAATTTCGCGCCGCCGTAATTGTGGGCTCTGGCAGTTTGTCATTTGAAATGATCCGCTATCTCAGCGAGCGTTTGCCCGTGATGATTTGCCCCAAGTGGGTGTACACGCGCACGCAGCCCATCGGCATTCGCAACGTGCTTGATTATTTGGTGGCCGCCATTGATAGCCCGCAAAGCGCCGGCCGCATTATTGAAATTGGCGGGCGCGATGTGTTGACCTATGCGGACATGATGAGTGGCTACGCGCGTGTGCGCGGATTGAAGCGGCGCTTGATCGCGGTGCCCGTGCTTACGCCGCGGCTTTCGTCGTACTGGGTGCATTTGGTCACGCCAATTCCTGCGGTGATTGCGCAGCCGCTGATCAAGGGCTTGGGAAGCGAAGTGATTGTGCGCGATGACAGCGCGCTGAAAATGTTTCCGGCGATTGTGCCAATGGATTATGAAACCAGCGTGAGCTTGGCGTTGGACAAAATAGAAACGCATGGCGTGGAAACTTCGTGGAGCGACGCGCTGGTGTCCAGTCAGGGCGATCACACGCCGTTAACGCTTGTGAGCACGCAAGGAATGATTATTGAGAATCGCCAGCTTGTGGTGAGCAAGTCTGCGGACGCGGTGTATAAAAGTTTCGCGTCGCTGGGCGGAGCACGCGGTTGGTTGTCTTGGGATTGGGCGTGGCAATTGCGCGGCATTTTTGATCGTTTGATTGGTGGCGTGGGTATGCGGCGCGGTCGGCGTCATCCAATTGATTTGCGCGTTGGAGACGCGGTGGATTTTTGGCGCGTGGAGCGCGTGGTGCCGGGGCGGCTTATTCGCTTGCGAGCTGAAATGTTGGTGCCTGGACTTGCGTGGCTGGAGTTTGAGGCGCGCCCCGAAGCCGACGGTAAAACACTTTTATTGCAGACCGCGATTTATGAGCCCAAGGGCTTGATCGGATTTTTATATTGGTACGCCCTGTATCCAATGCACGGCTTCATCTTTAGCGGGCTTATTCGCAAAGTTGCGCAGCAGGCGTAAGCCCGCAACAACTTCGCTTCAAAAGTGTAAACTTAATTCATATGTGCACCTACGCTTTTTCTCAGCGTGCAAGTCTTGTTACTTCCTCTTTTCTGAAAGCGATCTCCAATGATCAACTTTGAAAAACGCCCATCGACTTTATTTCTGTCCTTCATGGTTCTTGCGACCACTTCTTGCGTGATTGCTCAAGTCACCAAAACGGAAACTCCCTCGAATAAATCCGTGGCCGCACAAGATGCCGCCGCTCCAGCCGTTGCGGGTAAGGACGCCGCAGGCAAAAGCGACTCGGATGATGATGCCGACGCCGACCTTGCGTCCATGAATAAATCCGCCGCAAAGCCTGCGACTCAAAGCGCGGATAAGAGCGCGGACAAAAGTAGCGCGCCCAAAGCCGAGGACGATCCGCAACAAAAGCAGATCAAGCAACTTCGCGCCGACGCCGAACTTCGCAACGAGCAGTTGTCCGCCAAGTTGGCTGCGATGAAAGCGGAGAACGATCAATTGCGCCTTGCACATGAAGTGGCTCAACAAAAGCAAACCCAAGCTCTGCAACAACTGCAAGCGGAAAAAGGAAAGTTGGAGGCGGAACTTGCATTGCTTGGCGCCAAAGATTCCACCGCGGCCGCGCCAGACAAATCCAAGATCGAATCTCTGCAGCGCGCGCAGAAATTGCGCGACGCGCAACTCGCTGATGAACTTTCAGGCTTGTCCGCCGAGCAAAATCGCTTGAAACAAAATCAAGATGTGAACTCAGCCAAATTGCAGGCGGAACTGGCCGCCAGCAAGGCGGAGCTGGAGCGCGCCAAAGTCGCTGAAGACATGCTTGACATGAAGAGCCGCGTGAAGATTGCCAACTTGAAGCGTGAACAAGACCAAATTTCCGCCGAGAATGGTTTAGCCGCCGAGAAGCGCCGCGCCGAACAATCAAAAATTGCCGACGAGCAAATGCGCGCGACCGCAGTGGCGCAAACCACCACCGCGCAAATCACCAACCGCGACGCCGAGGACAAGTGGCGCGATGCCGTGAACGCGCCGCCCACCTACAGCATGGAGCCATTCAAGGACGGCGTGCTCACCATCAGTGATCGCAAGATTGAATTGGACGGACCGATTGTCACCGGCACCGCCGACAATGTTTGCGACCGCATTGATTATTTCAATAATCAAGATCGCACCAAGCCCATCTTTGTTGTGATCAACAATTCGCCAGGCGGCAGCGTGATGCAGGGCTACCGAATTCTGAAGGCGATTGAAACCAGCGACGCGCCCGTGCATGTTGTTGTGCGAAGTTTCGCCGCAAGCATGGCGGCAACCATCGCCACGTTGGCCCCGCACAGTTACGCCTATCCCAACGCGATTATTTTGCACCATCAAATGTCTGGCGGTGCCGTTGGCAACATGACCGACATGGAGCAAGAATTGAAGACCATGCAAGAGTGGGAGCGCCGTCTTGCTGACCCGATCGCCAAGAAAATGGGAATTACGCTTGATGAGTTCAAAGCAAAAATGTACGCAGCCAAGAAGAGCGGCGACTGGGACGAGTTCGCCGACAAGGCGCTGCAACTGCACTGGATCGACAACATTGTGAATGAGATTCGCGAGGAAGGTATTCGCAAGAAGCCAACCGAAAATAGAATGCCATCGTGGATGTACATGATGAAGACGGACGACAAGGGCAGCCCTTACATGTCGCTGCCACCGCTTGAGCCGTACGACTGCTACTTCATGATCAATCCGCGTAATTTCTACAGAGTGGACGGTCGCTAAAGCAGCGATCGTTGATGAAATTAAAGTCCACGGCAGCTGATCTTGATGGGCATCTACGACGCAACGCGTTTGCCGACGCGCTTGTGGCCGCTGACTCTTTGCTGGCTGCGAATCCCAGAAATCTAGAGGCTTGGGTTGGCCGCGCGCGGTCGAATATGGCCATGGCCAAAATATTCGACGCGGACAATGATTTGGACATGGCGCTGAAGTTGTCTCCATCGCATCACCACGCCAACTGGTTGCGCGGAGTCTTGGACCATCGACTTGGTCGGATTGATCAAGCGATTGAGCGCCTGCGGAAACTTTCACTTGCCAAAACGCCTTGCTCGATCGACGCAAGTTTCTCGCTTGCAGAAACGTTGTATTTCTCGCATCGACGCGACGAATACAAACAATTTATCCAGGCGGGCGGCGAGTGGACCAAGGATCCACGCGCCGAGTTTTTTATCGCGCGCGCGCGCGCACGCGAAGATCCACTGGGAACCATCGATGATTTGTTGCGCATCATGCGCCAAGACACTGTCGGCGTGCTGAAAAGTTTGGCTGGATTTGACGCCGTGATTTTGCTTGACAAGGCGGGCCGCTACCGCGAGGCCTTTGATGTGGCCGTGTATTTGCATGCGAACGCCAAGGGGGCCTCATCATTTGACCTTGAGGGTTTGTTGGGCGGCGTGCGTGAGCAACACAGCTTGCTTCAAAAGCGCGCGCCTTGGTTCACGCCGCGCGCTGACGTGGTTGGCGGCGTTTCGATCGTGGTTGGATTGCCGCGTTGTGGTTCCACGCTATTCGAACAAATGTTGGATAGCCATTCCAAAGTGAGCGGCATTGGCGAGTACGACGGAGTCAGGCGGCTTGGCAACGGATTTGTTTCCTCGGGAATTTCCATGCAGGGCATTGGCATGATGCCTCGTGAATTGGCCCAAAATTTACAGCGCGATTATCTCAATGGGGCAACTCGGTTCAAGCGCGAAGGAGCCGAGTGGTCGTTTGATAAAACTCTTCGAGCCTGGAGATTATTGCCGGTGATCGCCGCGGCCCTGCCCGGCGCCGTGTGTTTTCATGTCGCGCGCGATCCCCGCGACATGGCCATCAGCACTTTTCTTGCCTACTTCAATCCGACCTCGGATGGATGGACGGCGAACATCGATTCAATTCGCCGCGTGATTGAGGCGGAGCGCTCGCTACTTCCCGACGCGTTGGACATATTGGGAATTCCCAACGAACAAATTGTGTACGAGAATTTGGTGGCAGACCCAGCTGGACACGCGCGGCGCAGTCTTGCGCGCTTGGGTTTAGAAATGGAGCCGGGCGTTGTGCAACCCGAGCGCAACACACGAGCTGTATTCACACTCAGTCACGAGCAAGTGAAGCGCTCCATCAACACGGCTTCGATTGGGCGCTGGAAAAACTATGAGTTTGCCTTTGATGATTCGTGGCGCGCGCTCGCCGCCACGCATGATGCGCGGCGCACACAGTGAGCGAGATTGCGTCGTAAAATCAATTCACGCAGGTACGCTTCGCGTGGCTGGCGGGCATTTTCAAATGATCAAGAAAAAAAGCGGTGGCCACTAGCCCGGCCACATGTCAAACGCGCCTTTGTACATGTGCGCGCCAAATCCAAGGCAGATCAACGCGATGATCCAGCGGCCATTTTTCTCCATGAATTTTGCAAGCCAACTTCTCATGATGGGCGCCGCGCCCGGCGTGAAAATGCTCAAGCCCATCGGGAATATCCAAGGCAATATCGCCAGCGAGGCGAATGTCAGCAAGCACAGTGTTCGTGTTGTATAGGCGCGCTCCAAAGCAAGTTCATGACCGACCAGCATTGCGAAGGGAATTATTTTTGGGTTTAGGGCCGTGCTGATAAATCCAATCACCAATGAGCTTAGGAAATAATGCAGGCCCATTTGGCGGCGCGCGACTGGCCGTTCTGAGAGCGTTGGAAAAAGAACATCAAGGAGATTTTTAATGTGCGATTGTTTTTCATTGGGCTTCTTTGGCTCGGGCGCGGCGCCAAAAAAATATTGCCACGCGCGGAAGATTCCCAGTGCAATGAGCGCGGTGCCGAAGATGGCTTTCACAATGAAGCGGTGCATGGAAGGCTGGATCGGTCCCGTTGGATCGGATGGAGTGAGCGACGCGCCCAAGATCACAAGGGCGCTGAGGCCAA
>SYAD01000079.1 GCA_005789005.1 Planctomycetia bacterium
CAGCGGAGCATTCGCGCAAACAAGTTTGGCCATGGTCGTACTAAAAGATCTTGTGCTGGTCATTGTCATCAGCGCAATGCTGGCGGTATGGACCTCGGGTCAATCACAAGACACCGCTTGGAAGGCAACGTTTGGCGTGTCGTGGCATCTTGCGGGTTCGCTTCTTATTGGATTGATCTTCGCGTTGGTGTTGGGCGTGATCGCCAAGCGCACCCGCTTTCGACTTGACATGGTCATGGTGATCGCAGGGTTCGCCATCGCGTTGTCGGGAAAGTTGCTGAATGTCGCGCCGCTTATTGTGGGAATTACCGCTGGATTTGCGCTAACTAATTTATCGCCAAACACATCGCGCCGTTTATTTTCCTCCATTGATAATATTTTGCCAACCACCTATGTGATTTTCTTCGCCACTACTGGCGCAAAAATTTCACTGGACTCATTGATGATCATTTGGCCGTTGGCGGTGGGCGCGTGCGCGGTTCGCTTTGTGGGATGTTGGAGCGGCCTGCGTATTGGATGCCGCGTTGCAGGCGCTTCGGACTTGGAACGAAAGTGGCTTTGGACCGCCATGGTGTCGCAAGCGGGCGTCAGTATTGCGCTGGCCTCTGAAATTCACCGCGTGTTCGCGCAACAAGAATGGGCCGTGCAGTTGCAGAGTTTCATGCTAGCCACCATTGTCATCAATGAAGTGTTTGGTCCGCCGTTGATGCGTCTTGGCGTTATCCGCAGCGGCGAAGCGCGCGCATAATTACGTGCAGATTTAAGTATATTATTTTTTATCGCGACGTTTCGCCGCCGCCGTGTCAATCTCGCTCAACGTGTCGCCAACACGGTTCATGTCTAGCGCAATGTCGCGAATGGTGGGGGGATTGATCTTGTTCAGGAACTTTTGCACGCGTTGGTGCTTCGGCATTTTGAACGACTGCTCGCTTTCCACTTGGTCGTCTTCAATCTCATTGTTCTTCGCAACTTGTATCTGTCTCGCCTCCCACGCTGCGGCGAGTTCTTTTACGCTGTCGGGTGTGAATATGTCATCCATGTCGACCAATGTTCCATCTGGACTAGCGGAGGGTTTCTCGCTTGAAAAATACACAATGTCAACGGCAAAAAGCCATGGCTGAGATTTTTGCGCAAGCACCTTGGTGAGTTCTTCAGTCACGTCATCAGTGCGTCCGAAGTTCCATCGCAGATTTTTCGACAACTCCGCGCGCAATTTCTTGTGCGCCGCGCGAAATCCAAATGCGTCGCTGCGGGGAATTGTGGCAATGGCCATATCAAGTTTGCCGCGCAGTTCATCGGTCATTCCGCTGCGAATGGAAAAGTGGCCAACCGCCACGGCAATTTCCTCCGCAATACTTTGGCTGGCAAGCGCGTGCGTGAATGTGGGGTCGCTTGTCAGCGCGTTGCTGGCGGCGATCGCCATGCAAATCAGTCCAAGCGATTGCTCGGCGTTCCACTTGGGCAACATGCTTTTAGCCAGCGCCATGCGCGCCGCGCCGCGCAAGCCGCCCACCAACGCCAAGTCCAGCGGCGTGCTGTCACTAGAAAGTTTTTCAAACGAAACCACTTTGCTTTCGCACGTCATGGCGCGGCGCATGCATTCAAATACCGTGGTGTCGCACGCATCCAGCGTGGCAATGGCGGTGGCTAGAAGCGGCGAATCATCGGTCACGGAACTCAAACGCAACAATTCAACGGTGGCTTGTTGCTCATCATTCAGCGCGCGCGCCGCGGCGGCGGCACGGCTCCACCAAATTGCGGGCACGCCAAGCGCGCCTGCGTTTAATTTGCCAGATGCAATCCCCTGCAGAGCCGCCATCAGCGCATTTGTTTTCGCTTGTTGCGCAAAAAAATTATTGATCAAGGATTCTGTCGGCGGCATAATTGCACGCATGAGTGCTTGTGAATTTCTAGGAAGCGTGTCCATTGTTGCAAACGCCGCATTCCATCGCTTCACTGCCGCTTCCTTGTTTGGTTCAAGAAAGCAAGCCGCCGATTCTTGATACAACCCCGCAAGTGGAATGACAGTCTTATGAAATTCTTCGGCGTTCAGCTTTTGCAAACGCTCATTGACTTGGGTATCGCCTATCACCTGAGCAAGTTGCTTGCCGTCCATCGTGGAACTGATCAGCGCCGTGTATTCCTCATTCATGGCGGAGGTATATCCGTGCGGATCGCCGCCTCGCAGCGGATCCATGGCTTCCAAAAGTTTGGCGGCTTTCTCTGGCGTGAGTGAGCCCTCATCCACCAAATGTTGCGCGCTTTCCATGGACAATTGACCAATAGCGCTAGACACAAGCGATGAAATCAGCACGGGCGATTGCGCAGCTTGCCTGGAAAGATTGCTGCTGGCGCCGGCGCTATCCAAGTAGGTATCCCAATCTCCATCGGCAAGCGCGAGATTGGCGCGCGCACCTAAAATCCGCGCAGCTTGTCGCATGGGTGCAAGTTCTGGCAATTTCATTTCAAATCCCTGCGAGTAGTCATGTTCAAAGTCGCACTTACGCAACTTGCTTGTGGACACCACGTCGTCAAGTACCGGCCCCAACTTGGCCATGGCAACGCGTCCGCGTTCAAGCTGCTTCTGGGTGGGCGGAGGATTTCCGCTGGCAATACTTGTAATCGAATCCCAATCGTCCTGCGTTAAGCCCGAGTCATTTTTATCTTGAATGCGCGGAAAAATATCTTTCCACAATGTGGCCGCGTTGTCGCCAGCGCCGCGCGTTACAGCCGGTGGCTTGTCGCTTGTCACCGCGCCAGTGTGTGATTGCGGATTCGCCACGGCGATCCCTGCGATGGCGCAACTCAAAAACAGCGCTGTTGCGCGCCACATTGCCACGCTATTCATGTTGGTGCTCAACATGAAAGCATTTGCAAAAATCCGCACCAATGCCGCTCCAACTCTCCGCGACAATCGAAAAACATTTCGAGCCGCGAAGCGAGCCTTCATCAGCGTGGCGCTTCCAATTGCGTATCGGGTCCGATGCCTGGAAGCGCGTTCATAAACTTGGTGCCGTTCATCGGCAACATCAACACGCCAGCCTTGGTGTATGGAAACACAATCCACACGCCTGGGTTCGCAGGATTTTTTGTCGGAAACAAAATTTCATAGCTTTCGTCATTCATGAAGCGATAGGAAGGTCCGTTCACAACCATCAATTGAGATTGCACGGCTGGTGGTTGAGCAAGAAGCTGTAACGCAATTTGCGCTTCATTGGCAGTGGGCAAGCGATTATTCTTCTTCACAAAATCTTGAATGGGCGCGTTGGCCCACGAGGCAAGCGCCAACAATTCTTGCTCTGCCTGCATTGGTGGAACCGCACTCGTGGCTGTTTGTAAATGTCCATTATGTTCCGCGGCCTTGACGAAAATCACAGCAAGCGCGGCGGCCACAATCACAACCACCAATATGAGTTGAGCGGTGGAACTGCCACGGCGTAACGAGGTGCGCAAGTGTGACGTACGGCTGTGTGAAGGCGAGAACATGATGAAAGACCTTTCAAATTTGTTGCAAAAGTAAATACTTTAAAGAAAGCCTGTTGGCAATCTCGCCAACGCTTTTTCAAAGTGTAACTGTAATTACAACAGAGTCCACGTTGCGCTTCATGGGGGAAGTTGCGCCTCATTTGCCGCCACATTTCAATTTCGCCAAAAAATGGCTTGAATTAGGTGACTCCAAGCGCTCCGTTTCAGCGAACACATACCGTAATGCCAAGCCTTACCTACGACGGTCAAAGTTTTATTTGGAACGGCAATCGTCTTTGGATGATCGGCGTGAATGTTGAGTACGCGCTGCTCGCTCCCGAACGTTGGCGCGCCGCGTTGCTGTCGCTGAAGCAAATGGGTTTTAATACCATTCGCACGAGCGCGCCGTGGTGCCTGCATGAGCCGCGCGCTGGCCGCATGGATTTTACTGGCGCCCTTGATATTGGCGCCTTCGTTCGCTTGTGCGGCGAACTTGGCCTGCATGTTGTGTTGCGCATAGGACCAGTTGTTGGCGAACCATTTGATGGCGGTGGCTTGCCCGCGTGGCTTTCGGATCAACCCGATATGAAGCTCCGAGTGGTCAATGAAGGGTTTCTAAAACACACAGTCAAATTTTTCCAGGCCGTTGGAAAAGAGGTGGCCGCTTTGCAAGCCACTATTGAAGCGCGTCGTGGCGAAGGATTCGCCGGCGGTCGTGCAAATGATGGAGGTCCGTTGTGCGCAGTTCAAATTGAACATGCATGGAATTGCGGCAACGAACCCGAGGGCAAAAAATATCATGCGGAACTTTTGCGCTACGCCCGCGAGAGCGGTTTCACGGTTCCCGTATTTACCAACAATGGCTTGTGGATTTCCGTGGAAGGTTGCGTTGAAGTGTGGGAAGGTTGGAGCGATCTCTTTTCCAACTTGCGTCAACTTCGAACAATTCAGCCCGATGCTCCGCGCTTTGTGGAACTTCGCGAGGATGCCGCGCGCGCCGCGGGCCGCAACACCAATGTGGTGATCGCCAAATCAACGGGCAAGCAAATTGCCAGTGAATCCGCCAAACAACTCGCCAATCTCAACATGAATGGTTGGAGCGATGGCATGGAATATCTGCGGCGTATGGGGCAAATTTTATGCGCGGGTGGTCAACCCACATTGCCTGGCGTGGCGCTCGCCGATCGCACCAATGCCGTGCCCGCCATGTTGGATTGCGTTGGTCAACCAGACAACAACACGCGTCAGTTGCGGCGCATGGTGAGCTTCTCAAATAATTTCGGATTTGTTTTCGCCGGCGCCGACGCCTCAAAGCAAGCCGCGGTGCAAGATCTTGATTCGCTTATGCCTGGATCATTTGCCGTTGTCACGGTGGAAGGCAACGGCGCGATTGTGTTTGTGTTTCGCGGCGCCGACGAGCCAGGCAAGCCGCGCCGCGACGCCACCACTATTATCACGCCAACTGGCGTGCGCATGCCGGTTCATTTGGGCGACGCCCCCGTGGGTTGGTTTTTGTCAGACATCAATTTGCATGGCGCGGGCCTTATGGATTTCTGCAACTTGTCGCCCTTTGCCTTCATCGACAAAAAAATGTTGGTGCTGCAAGGTTCCGCGCAAACCTACGGTGTTCTTTCAATTGATGGCGCCGTGATTGAGTTCACGCTTCCCAAGGTTGGCGACAAGCCACTGGTGTTCACGCACCAAAAGTTCACGGTGGTGGCGTGCAATCAAGAGCAGATCGACGCCACACTTTTGGGCACGGACGGCGTGACCATTGGCGCGGATCACATTCGA
>SYAD01000080.1 GCA_005789005.1 Planctomycetia bacterium
AGCCGTGGTCACGGGCACGCCATTTGGCCGCGTGGGTGGCGCGGGCGGGCCGCCGCAGGAAAGAAGCGCGGCTGATGCTGTGGCGATGAAGATAATGGCGATTGCGGATCGCTTGGATTGAATGAAGTTCATAAAGGATCTTTTATTGCGGCACTTGAAATGGGCGAGTTTACCGTTGAATGGATTTGACCACCAGCGCTCATGTGTTTGAAATCCAATTTTTTAGTGCGGACATCTGTCTCAACATATCCGTTTACAGGGCCGCTTGCCTTGGGTTTATTGGTTGACGGATCAACGTGGCGTGGCCATAGCCGCCGAAATAATTCAATGCGTTTGGAATCGCAAGCGCCAAGCGCGCGGAATGATTCACGCGATGCGATATATTGCCCAACCCTTATGCCTCCACTTGCACCACAGTTATTAAACGAACTCGCCGCCAAACTTGCCGCCATTGAATCCGCCGACGCCGCCAGCGCCGGCCCGCACTGGGGCGCCGTGCACAAGTTGCTGTTGAAGGCCAAGGTTGACCCCGGCGCGATCATGCGCTTGGTGGGCGCGCGGGACTTGAAAGAATTGAAGCGCGTTGCGGCACGTTTGCGCGGCGAAGAAGTTGCCCTTGATGTGGTTGCTCCCGCGCCAACGCCCGTTGCCGTGGATGCGTCGGTGATGCAAAGCGCGCTGAAAATATTTCGCAGGCGCGTGAAGTTTGCGCAACTAGACGCCGAAAGCAAATTGGGAGTTGGCCCCATGAGTGGCGGAGCGCAACACAAGATTGAAGCCATGATTCCACCACGCGAATTTCCTATGCACGTGTGGGAAGCGCTTGTGCACGCGGGCAAATTGCGCCGTGAAGGCGATGGTTTTTACTCGCTTGTGGATGACAACAGCCAAGTTCATTGGTGAGTTGCGGATTGAAATAGGCGCGGGCGCAAGCCGAAGATTATTACTTGACCGACGGCGGCATGGGTGACTGCGATTGCTCCCCCGCATTTTGCGCGGGGTCGCCATCTTTCTTCACGCGCTTCTTTGGCTTGTCATCGTCGCGTTTGCCGTCTTTATCATTTTCGCTACGTTCAATGCGAACTTCAAAGTTGCCTTTGCCATTTGGATTTCCATTCATGCCGTTCATGCCGCGCATTTGATTTGGCATGCCATTGGGACCGCGTGGATTGCGCATGCCCATCTGCTCGGGCGGCATTGAGTCGCGGCGCGACTGAGTGCGCTGACCAAGCCAAAATGCCAGCAACACTATCAAGGCAATCAGCGCGATCCAAACGGCAACATGCAACCGCCTGACTGTGCGCTCGAGTTGACCCAGACGTTCGGCGCCTTGGCAAGTGGCGGGCTTGTTCGCGCCGCACGACATGGCGCAGGCTTTGCACACGGATGCGTGATGAGCGTTGGTTTCTGCGTGCGCGTCGCGGGATACAGATTCGGTCATGTTGGGTTCCTTCTTTTTGTTCCGGAGCAATCCAAATACTATCAATCATTCGATGTTGGTAAAAGTTGCGCTTGCGCCGTGGTGTTGGCGTGCAGCAACACCAAGTGCAACGAAATATTTTCAAGGGCAATCGAATGCTCCCGCGCGATCACTTGCGCATAAGCGCTGAGCTGGCTCGCGTGATATTGCGCCCGCTCCTGCTTCCACTGATCCAGCGTTTGCGTGGTGGCGTTGAAGGAATCCGTTTTAAAATCAATAACGCGCGCGGCGCTCCACTTGATTGGTTGATCGGACTGGCCCGATACACCGTCTTGAATTGACTGATTGGGCGCGGCGATCAATTCCACGCGATCGATGATGCCTTCTTGCACACCCCCGTTGTCAAACACACGCACAAATTTGCGCTCGCAAAAAACCGCCGCATACGGCGCGGGCTTAGCCAGCATGGATTTAATTTCGGGGCTATTCAGTTGCGCAATCGTGTCGCGCACAACTTTTTCAATGGCGGATTCGTGGCGCTGCGGAAATTGCGCGCGCGCCTTGGCGACCAAGTCGCCGATAAAGCCTGGCGCATCAGGGCTCCAGTTGTCGCTCCACTGAATACTTTCAGCCACCAAGTGGGCAATGGTGCCACGTTCAGTTGCCAACAGCGCGCCACGATCGATCGCGGATGCTTGATGCTTGGCGTTGGCGCCCGCGGACGTTGCGAAACTTTCGTGGGTAGACGATGGCGAACTGAGCGCGCGAATTTTTACCCCGCGTGCCTCGGGCATGGACACGTCAACAATTTCCGTGGCGGTCTCTTGCGCATCGGTTGCGTGGGAATTGTTCAGCGTCCACAACGCGTCGCCTTGAGTCATCACTTGAAACGCTTCAGCTTTTGCAATTGCAAGTGATTCGATCTCGTTGCCGTCTTCTTGCGTTGAAGTTTGCGCTGGCGTGTTGGCCGCATCGGTCTCCTTGACCGCGAATGCTGGATGACGCAGACCAAGCATGGAGCACATGGCGTCGTCCACAATTCCCGCGGGCGTTGCGCCAATGCCATCGCTTTTGCGCGAGCCAACAATCCACAAGCCTTGCTTGGCGCGGGTCAGCGCGACGTACAACTGGCTCAGTTGCTCTTGCAGGCGGAATTCATTGGCGAAATCCATTGTGCTTTGATAGCGCTCTGGAATAATGTCGCCGCTGATCCACGGCACAACACACGTTGGCGGCTGCAACGGTTGCTCACGATTCACCGCGAATGTCGGGCGCATGCCCGCGAGTTTATCCGGGCCCGCGTGGTAGACCACGGCGTCCCATTCCAAACCTTTGGCTTGATGAATGTTGATCACATGAATGGCGTTGGCGCGAGCGTCCTGCACGCGCACCGCCGCAAGCGAGTCCACAAGCTCCTCCACTGTGCGGGTGCCCTGCGCTTCAAGGCGCGTTGTTTCTTGAATCAGCCGCGCGATTCGCTGCTGATCACTTTGATCAAAGAGCGGCGTTGTTGATTGCATGAGTTGCCTATGCCAATGCGAGAAGGCGCCAGCCACGCCCATCTGCGCTAGTTGCTCGCGAATGTCGCGCGCGGCGCTTTCACGCTGGCGCATGCGTTCACGCGCGACGGTTTTATCTTGGTGGTTGCAGGCCCACTCTTGCTGTAGACCAAGCACTTGCGCAAGCGGCGTGGTGGCAACGCCAAACAAACTAATCGTGTCGCCGGGATGCGAACTGAATCGCAGCGCGTCCAGGAACGCGACCACCGCGGGCGAAGTTTGCATATCGCCGCCGGCAAGCGCAACGCACGCGACGGTTTGGGGATGGTTGCGAATGCACTCCACTAATTTGGCCACGTCTTTATTGCGGCGCGCGATGATTGCGACCTTGACATTGCCTTTGAAACGGCGGAATTGCTCGATGGCAATGCTGGCGCTTTCGCTGATCAAGCGTTGCTCCACGGCGGCGGGCGAAACGCCCTTGACCGCTGGAAGCATGCGCACTTGCACGCACCCCGCGAGATTTTTGCACTGAGGCGCTGATTCATGCGCTACATACTGCGCGGCCCACTTTTGAATGGCGCCATAAAATCGCCGCGAATCGGGATCATCAATCAAATCAAGCACGCCGCTCAAACCGCTTTGTAAACGCAGGAACAAGTGGTCCACAAATTGCAATATCACGGGCGAACTGCGATAAGAAGTATTCAGCGTCTCTGTGTCGTGCACATCAAGCTCGCTGCGGCCATCGTGGATCATGTTTTTAAAGTCGCACAACAAACGCGGCTCGCCGGCGCGCCAACCATAGATCGATTGCTTGGGATCACCCACAACAAGCAAGCTGCGCACGCGGTCGGCGTTGTCGGTGGATGCGATTTCCTGGGCCAGTGGTCGCAGCGCTTGCCACTGGCCAACGCTGGTGTCTTGAAACTCGTCAAGCAACAAGTGATCAATGCGCGCGTCAAGTCGAAAGGCGATCTCTGGAATGTCGGCGTGGTTCATGGCGCGCGACAACTCGCGCGTGACGGATTCGAAAGTGACTTTCTCATCCTGAAGCATCATGCGTTTCCACTGGGCGTCAATAAGCAAAAGAAATTCCGCCCACGCCTGCGCCTGCGCCGCCACCGCCACGTCTTGCAACGCGGTGATGTGGTCCAGCAGAATTTGAATTTGCTTGGCGCAACCCACGGGAACCTGCTTGCGGGAATACATGGGATTGTGCGGGTTTTTCACCACGGACAAAGGCGGCCCGCTGCTTTTCCATTCCTCCCAACTATGTTGCTTGCCTTTCAACACGCGCGGAAGCGGGTTTAATTTTTCAACCATGGCGATATAAAATTTATTTTGAATGGGCATGGCTTGCACCTCGAGCCGAAGCGCGTCCACCACTTTGATGAGTCGCTCATCGCTAAGCAACTTGCCGGATGTTTTTCCTGGCGGCGCGTTCCACGCGGGCGGAATATCTGTTTCAAGCGCGCCGGAAAGTTGGGAGTCACGCAGCGCCGACAGTCCGCTGTCCAACTTGTCGCCAATGACACGCTCCACGGAACTTGCCGCCACGCCGTACGCCAACTTTTGTAGGCGCTTGGAAATAATATCCACGTCGGCGGATTCATTCATGACCCGCCGCAACGCGCGCCGCGAAGCCGTGGCGGTTTCAGCCTCGCTTAAAAACTGCAGCGGCAGCGGAAGACCAACCTCTTGGCCAAAGGCTTGAGCCAAGCGCGTGAACACGCTGTCAATGGTGCGGATTTCCAGGCGATCAAAATCATTGGTGAGGCGCTTGAGAATGCGCGCGGGATCAAACGCGCCGGCAAGCGACGGATCAATTTTGCACACATCGTCGTGGAGAGTTTTTCGCTTGCCTTCATTCAGCGCGGCCTGCGCAAGGCGAGTGAGAATGCGGTCGCGAATTTCGCCCGCGGCGGCGCGCGTGAATGTGGTGGCCAACACGGAGGCCGGATCAAACGCGGCGCCAGAACTTTCGCGCCGCAGCATGGCGGCGATGATGGCGATGTAGCGCGTGGATAGCGCGTATGTTTTTCCGCTTCCAGCGTTGGCAATAATGCGCGTCATGCGGCGGCTGGCGCCAGGGTGTTCGCTCATGTGGCCACGCCCTCGGCCGCTTCTTCTTGGGCGGACTCCTGGTCAAATATGGGCAAGCACAACGCACGGCGCACGCGGTCAAACTTTCTAGAGGGATCGCGACCGGTATCGGGGAATGTGCCGGCGCGAATTTCACGCACAATTCGTTTGGCTTGGTCAACGGCGGTGTCGATTGGTTCAAGAAGTGGGCACCACACTGGCTCCATGTTGGATGCGGGCACGGACAACACGCCCACTTCTATTTTGTCGCTGGTGGCCGAAGCAAGTCCCGCAAGTTCCGCGTGTTGCGCCGCGATTTGCGGCAACAAAAACTTGTACAGCGGCAATTGCAAGTCGATCCATTTGCCGCCGCGCAACACCTTGTCTTTGATGCTGAACCCGCCATCGCTTGATTTGTAATCAATAATGCGCCAACCGCGCTGGTCATGAAAGTCGATGCGGTCCACGCGAAATTTTATGATTTGCGGTGCTCCGTCCACATCAAGCGTGGCAAGAGCATCATCCTGGGCGCGCGGCCACTCAGTGGCAACAACGCGCCAACCCGCGCGCAATTGCGCCGCATGCCACGTCACAAGCGCGGGCAAACGATTCTGCAATTCAAGCAGCGCCAAGCGAATGGAAAGCGTGAGGTCGCCGCCGTATTTTGTTTGGGCGCGCTCACGCGCCACTTGCATAATTGTTTGAAAGCACCGCGTCTCATAGTTGGCGTGATTGAAGTCAAGCAATTTGATGGCGTCGCCGTCTAAAGCTTGCGCCGCCGCGTGCAACAACGTTCCAAACTCGGCGGCGTTTAATTCCACTTGGTCCAATTCGGGCGCGCTGAGCTTGAGCACTTTTTCCAACCAGTAGCGATATGGATTGTCAATGTGCACGGCGAAATCCGTTACGGAAATGGCGCGAGGCATTTGATTTTTATTCTCGTCGCGCGGCTGCGGCTTTACCGCAAACGCGCTGAATGCTGCGGGCGAATTCTTTGGCGTTGGCCGCATGCGCTTGATTGCAACAGCGTCAGCGTCATGCGGCAGCAACAACAAAATTCTATGCGCAATAGCAATTTCATCTTTGGGCAACAACAAACGACTGGGCTTTAATGGCTCGCTGTCGCCGCCCAATCGACCCGCGATAATGGCCAAGCCACTGGCGTCCATTTGCGCCGCGT
This sequence comes from Planctomycetia bacterium, assembly GCA_005789005.1. Taxonomy (GTDB): domain Bacteria; phylum Planctomycetota; class Phycisphaerae; order Phycisphaerales; family SM1A02; genus SYAC01. Next base: position 6,185 of record SYAD01000080.1, read on the forward strand.
TGACATTTGCAACGTGCGCGCGCGCGACAAGCGCGCTGAGCAAATACGCGTCACGCGCAAAGCGCGCCCCACGCGTGGGCAACCCGATCGCCGCGCGAATGCTTTCATTGAACCAACCGTCCACTTGCGCCGCCGAGGGAAGGCTGCCTTCAAACACGCCGGTCAACACGAATTTTTTACAAGGTTCAAACAATGTTTCAAGCCAACCAACGGTGTCCACGTTTTGCGCGTCGCTGGGATCGGGCACGCTGATGTCAGCGCACAACAGAAGCGCAATCGATAACGCGTCGGGCGCGCTTGCCAATTCAAGTGCCGCCATGCTTTCTTGCGCGCGCTGCAACGCCTTCACGCACTCCAAACAAGCGCGCGTGGTGATTGGGTTTGTATTGGAAGCGAATTTGCAACTGATCCATTCTTGCAGTTGATTCCAACGCTCGCCCAACGGCCGTTTCTCATTGGCCGCGGGCGACATGCACGCGAACCAATCCTTGAATTGATTTTCAAGCGCAATCGCCAAATTCTTGGCGCCGTTTTTTGCTTTGAGTTGCGGCCAAAACTGCTCGATGGAAGTCGCCTTGCAATCAACCAAAAGTTTCTCAAGAGTTTGAATTGGCGATTGAATTGTTGTGTCAATGAACGTCTCGCCAAAGTTGTCGCCAGAAGTGTCGCCATCCATAATGATTCCGCGCGTGATGGCGGGAACGCGAATGAACTCGATCAACTGCGATGCTTGCCCCCCACTTGTCGCCGCCTCTAACCGCTGCAAACATTGACCAACTTCTGTTTGCGCAAACGCAATGCCGCCGCCGGAATGAACGCCACGACCATGTTGCGCGAAGGCGCGCGCCATATTTGGCAACAGCGACTCGTCGGCAAGCACAATGCATGTGTCACCCGTGTCCACGGCGCCAGTTAATTTGCAATATCGCGCCACGGTTGCGGCGGCTTGATCGGCTGGATCACCCGCCACTTCAATCATGTTGTCATGAATATCGGGACCGCTTGTGAAACCATTGTCGCCACCAATGACCACTCCAAGATGATCAAATTTTGCGGCCTCACTTGCGGGCGCAAGCACCAGCGCGTGCACCTGCGTGGGCTGCCCGTTGAACCGCGCCTTTGCCAAACTTTCCGCGGCGAACGAAACATTGCGCGCAAAATCCGGCAGGCCCGCCAACACAAGCGCTCCGCACTTGGGCTTCCATCGCGCCGTATCCGCAAGATCAATCACATCACTGCGCTCCAGCATGCGCACATTTACAAGCGCGCCCATGTCTTGCAACTCGCGCTTCATCTCTGCGTGAAGCTGCGCAAGATTTTCCCAAGACCGCGCCATGGCGGGACTGTTGTGAAGAATTTCCAGGCGCGAAATTTCAGCCACGCTTTTGTGGGCGTCGTCGGCGCGGTCGATCACATCCAGCAAACGTTTTGCAGGACGCGCCAGCGCTGCCAATGTGGTGGCGCGCGCATTTGGCAGCAACTGTTCACGCAGCGCGTTATTTTTCGCGAGCGCCTTGCAGATGGCGGTCAATCGTTCGAGTGGTCCCGCCACAACACTGCCAGCTGGAGTTTCAAACGCGTTCACCATGAACTTGCCGGGCGTGGCCATGCTTGGCGGAATCATTGCGCCCTGAATTATTTTTCGCAGTGCCGCCAGCACTTGCCGACGCGCGCCGGCGCCTGGAACAATCACCAGCGTGTTGGTGAAATCAAGAACGCCGCTTTGATTGGTGGCAAGAGTGTCACGCCGCTCATGTAGCCACCGCGCCACACTGAGCGCGGCGCTGTCGGTCCAACCCAGGAAATGGCGTTCAGGTAGCGGCATGCGGTCTTTCTTCAAACGATTGAATGGGCCAAGTGTGACAGCTGAATCAAGCGCGTCTGCAAGAGTAACCCTGAACTACCCCTGCTTATTTGGCGGCGTACGACTCTCTTTTACGTGCTAGCGCAGCAAGCACTATTACATCCAAAGCGGATGAAGTGACCAATTCTTCGACAAACCCATTCGAACATGCGCATTGGCTGCAATTGGCGGTGAGTTTAGCAGCGCTTGCACCCGCGCTTTCCAATCCGTATCCCACAATGCAATGCCTAGACAACGTTTTAACATATGACGCAAAATGAGAAGAGTGACAAATATATGCTCGTTGTTGGGCAATAAGGGAGCGCTCCAATTTGGAAGTGGCGGAAGATCTGGCTTCACCGCCCATACGCGGTCCCACAATCTCGAATGATGGGCACACACATTTCGCACATACACCAAATGATGTAGCCACGATGCCAGAAACAATGGCTGTACGCCATAACGGTGCGCAATTACACGGCCGTCCTCACGTAGAAGGCCTTGATACATCCGCGATATGGAACCAAATGACATGATTTCCGTTGCCATCCACACTGGCAAATCTGGGAACCCCACATAAGTATTTTTAAAATGCTCTATAAATTTTTCTTGTGATCGATCCGCTTCCCTGCGAAGTGTCCCATGCCAATTCGCATGGTTGAAATCGCTCCGCTTGTGCTTGTATTGCGATGGCGCGGAAGCAAAGAAATTTGCTGGATCGATATGCCCAAATGCTCCATGTCGCTTGCCAAAATAGTGCGAGATTGTTGTCCTGACGTCGACTTCGATCATCTCTAAAGCCTCCGTCACAAGATCGCGCAACGCTCTATCAAAGTCGTATGCGCTTCTGACTTGCTCAAATGTTGTGTGCGGCATGAATTCATGGCGCGTTCTTTCAAACGCAAGGCAATAACCACTGAAGCGGTAATAGTTGACATGGGAAAGAAACTCCATGGCCGCGGCGCGATCTTTCACAACAAGTCCGCGGTTGATCAAAGGTAGAAGCTGGTCGCTCCAACTGAGCCAGGGTTTTACGTAAGCAAGCAGATGCGAACCACCGCTACCAAGATTTGAGTCTGGCAAGGGAGAATGAATTCTCAACTGAACCCCGCAAAGTTTAAAAATAAAAGAACTCGCCCTTGATGCACGTCATCCTTTGAAGGAGAGCGGTACGGCGAGTGTGTTAAGCAAAGTTTAGCCGCACAATTTGTACTGTCAAGGAATGGACAAACAGAATTGTAATTAACGATTGTAAAAAACCGTGTCATGCAACGCCAATGATCGCAAGAGCAAATGCCTTGAACATTTTCCCTACCTTTTTTCTGGAAGATTTTGATAACGATTGAATGGGCCAACTGTGACAGCTCAATCAAGCGCGTCTGCAAGAGTAACCCTGAACCATGCCTGCTTATTGGGTGGCGTTGTTTGCCCGAAGCCTGCACGATGATCAGCAAGGCGTGACAGGAACCCCTGTTTCTGCCCCAAAAACGGCCCCCGCGCAACAATTTTCAAAATCTTTTGCATTGCGTGATCAAGGTCACCTGGTTTTTACGTTTACATCTATGGATAGCGAGTTGAAGCGTTGGGAAGCGCGACAACAACTAATCTTGATGTGCTGGAAAGCCATGTCGGACCGCAGCGGGAACCTGCACCAGACAAGC
>SYAD01000081.1 GCA_005789005.1 Planctomycetia bacterium
ATCAGCGGCTTTTGAAAGCTCTTCTTTGCGCAAAAAAACCTTTCAGAAGACCGGACGCCTCGGCTTTATAAACTCCAGCGGCGCAAGGCAGTCGATGGTTCAGTCGAGCGTCTTGCGGGATGTGGTAAAGCGAACCAACCGCGCCGCCCTTGGGGTCGCTGGCTCCAAACACCAAGGCTTGCAATCGAGAATTCACAATCGCGCCGGCGCACATGGGGCACGGTTCAAGCGTGACTGCAAGTCGGCAATCATGCAGACGCCAGCGACCTAATTTGGCGCCGGCCAAACGCAACGCAACAAGTTCCGCATGGCCAGCGGGATCATTGGACGCCTCGCGGTCATTGGCCGCCTCTGAAATAATTTCTTCGCCGCGGTACACAATCGCGGCCACTGGAATTTCTCCGCACAATCCCGCCGCCCGCGCCAAGTTGAGCGCTCGGCGCATCATTTTCAGATCCACGTTCGTCAGCCATTCGTGTTTCCGTTGATGCGCCGCAAGCGTGGCCGCGTTTCGGCGGCGATTGCGCTGCCACATCAAGCGTCGCATCAGCGATCTCCGCGAAAGAGCCGAGTGAAGCGTTTGGAAACTTCTCCGCCGGCAACGGCTTGCGGCGGCGCGATACGCAGCAAAATAATTCCAAATTCATACAGTAAATACAGTGGAACAAACATTATAAAAAGCGAGAAGGGGTCGCCGGTTGGTGTGATGATGGCCGACAACACCAACGAGAGAAAAATCGCGTAGCGGCGGAATTTCCCCAGTGATTGCACGTCCAATATGCCGATCCAGCCCAGCAAAAGAACCACCAATGGCGCTTGAAACGCCACGCAAGTACCCAATATAAATGTCAATGTGAAGTCAAGATAATCAGCCAGTCGAAATTGCTGAGCCAAGCGCGTGGCGTGCATCAAGGGCACGGTGAACAGTTCAATGCCCGACGCGTCATGTGGCGCGGCGATGACAAGTTTGTGATCGGGCGTGAGCCACATTTGCCCCACCACAACATTGTCGGGAGTTTGCGCGAGCATTGGAATAGTGAACGCGTTAGGCGAGGTGTTGACGTGTTCGGATGTGACGCTTGTCGGCGCGCTTGTGGTGATGATGTCGGGATCAACGCTACCGAAACTCACAAGCACATCCAGCATGATTGGCATAAGGATGAAATACAACAGCGAGAATCCTGCGAATGTGAGCAAGGTGCTGAGCGGAATTAAAAACCGCACGAAGCGTTTCTCGTGTGAGTACAAGCCCGGCTCTATAAATTTCCACACTTGCCAAAAAATCCACGGACTGCTGGCCACGATCGCGGCGATCAGGCTTAAATACATGTCCGTTGAAAGCGCCTCAATTGGACTGAGCACTTGAAGTTGCGCGGGCAAATCATGCGCCTTCAACGCGGCGATGGCGGGCTCGCACAAAAAATCGCGGATCTGCGCGGCGTATGAAAACGCAAGTATCGCCAATGGAATTGGCAAGGCGATGGCCCACAACAAACGGCGGCGCAATTCTTCCAGATGATCCCCAAAGCTCATCGAGCCTTGCGTTGGATTGGGATCATGTTCAACGGTCATGATGCGATGCTAGCCGCCGATTGGCGCGAGTTTTGCAAGGGGCAGAGAAAAAAATCTCACGGCGTTGTCGTCAAGCACATTCAAAAATGTCGCTTCATCCACGCCGCGAATTTTAGCCAAGTGACGCGCCACAACAATTGAATGCGCGGGACGGTTTGGCTTCGCGGTGCGCATCGGTTCAGGCGAAAGAAACGGCGCGTCGGTTTCCGCCATGATGCGATCCGCGGGAACAAGTTTGGCGGCCTCGGCAACTTCAGGCGCGTTGCGATACGTCACAACGCCGGTGAAGGAAATGCACGCGCCAAAATCCAGCACGCGCCGCGCCTCGTCGGGATTGCCTGTGAAGCAATGAAACACAAATCGATCGCTGGGCAAACCACTGGCGCGCAAAATTGGAATCAAATCGTCAAACGCTTTTCGACAATGAATCACGATTGGTTTGGATAGCCCTTCGCTCGACCAACGCGCAATGCGATCAAGTTGCGCATCCAACATTGTCCGTTGCAATGATGCCACAGGTTTTTCATAATGATTGTCAAGACCAAGTTCGCCCCAGGCCACGCAACGGGGATGCGCGGCGCATGCACGCAACACTCCCCAGTCAACCGGATCATCAGTTGAAAGTGGATGAATGCCCGCGGTGAACCAAAGGCGCGGGTCGCTTTCGGCCAACACGCGTGCTTCGTTGGAATCTTCGCTGTTTGTGCCAATGGAAATACAGGCGCGCACGCCAACGGCTTCGGCCGCTTCAAGTTCTTCCTTGAGGCGGTTTCGAAATGGTTGATAGGTGAGGTGGCAGTGGGTGTCGATCATGTTGCTAAGAGGTCGACCGTACCACCTTAAAACGATTTATGGCGCGGAAATAGGCAAACGAGACATAGAAGTCCTATAAAAACGCATTTATTTATAAAAATATTGAATTTCAATCAATTTAATCACATAAGATATTGAATTACATGGACTTAGGAGATGAATTTAGAATTGAGCGTTGGATTTGTGCCTGAACTCAATATATAGACACGCTTTGCTATAACAAACTGCAACTTACGACTCATTCGTGCA
>SYAD01000082.1 GCA_005789005.1 Planctomycetia bacterium
AGGTTTCCAACCAGTCTTTGCAAGACCGGCCATCATGTCCATGGCGTGGCTTTCGCAAATGCCCGTGTCCCACGTGCGCTCTGGAAACGCGGCGGCAACATTGGAGATTCCGGTGCCGTCCGGCATGGCCGCGGTGCATGCGACAACTTTTGGATCGCGCTTCATGACTTCGGTGAGCGCCTCTCCAACAACGCTTGTGAAAGAGCGCGAACTTTTCTTCAACTCAATGCGGCAGCCTTCACTTTCCATGTCGGGCACGGAGAATGGTCCAGGCGAATGCGTGGCCGATGGATCTGATTCGCAGAATGAAAAACCCTTGCCTTTGACGGTCTTCACATGCAACACCATTGGGCGGTCGAAGTGCTTGGCCTCGGTGAAGAATTCAATGAGCGAATTGAAATCATGTCCGTCGATTGGACCGACGGCGACAATTCCAAAGTGCTCGAACCAGGCGTCGTGGCTGATGGCGGCTTTGCTCATGTCGCCCATGCGGTGATACAGATCGGACATTTCGCGGCCGCCAGGAATAAGTTTGGCGACATCCTTGGCGCGCTTTTTAAATTCCGCGTAGCCGTGGCTCATGCGCAGTCGATCAAAGTAGCTGGCCAACGCGCCTTGCGGCTTGGCGATGCTCATGCCGTTGTCATTCAGAACAACAAGGAATTGGCGGCGCAATGTGCCTGCGCTGTTGAGGCCCTCCATGGCGAGACCGTTGACAATGCTGGCGTCGCCAATGAGCGAAACAACGCGGCGGCCATTTGGATTTGTCGCATCAAAGCCGTCGCCGTTGAGTGAATCGCCGCGCGCCATTCCAACAGCGGTTGAAATCGCGGTGCCTGCGTGGCCCACGCTGAAAAGGTCATACGCGCTTTCACGCGGCTCTGGAAAACCAGCCATGCCGTCGCGTTGTCGAAGTCGACCCAAGAGAGCTTGACGGCCCGTGAGCAGTTTGTGTGTGTAGCACTGATGACCAACATCCCACAACATGCGGTCGCGGCTGAAGTCAAACACGTAATGCATGGCGATGGTGAGTTCAACCACGCCAAGATTTGGCGCAAGGTGTCCACCTGAAGTCATGCATTGATCGCAAATGGCTTTGCGAACTTCTGCGGCAAGTTGTGGCAAGGCTGATGGAGCCAGAGCTTTGAGGTCGGCGGGGGAATGAATCGTTGGAAGAATTTGCATATCGTTGGTCAGTGTAAAAGGCGAAACGCCTAAGGGGAAGTCTAGCCAAATGTTGCGTGAAAGTCACGCGTGAAGGCGAAAATTAAATTGAACAATTTCACGCGATTGTTTGGTGGTTCACGTGCGGTGATCATTGCGAAAAATTTCGCGCTTGGCGTTGAAAACGGCGCGTCCCCGAAGGGCCGAGAAGATTTATTTGGTTCGAGTGGCCAGCGTTTGCGCCATGGTGCGCAGTGGGTGCGCGGCGACACCAAGCGGATGAAGAAGTTGTTCGCTTTGCTCCAATAATTCCTTAACATGGTCGCGACTCCATGCGATGCCGTGAATTTTTGGATAGGTCATCTTTCCCTGAACGGCGTCTTTGCCAGCGGATTTACCCAAATGTTCGCTCGGTTGGGTCTCGTCCAAAATGTCGTCAACCACTTGAAACATAAGCCCCATGGTTTCGCCCCATCGCGTGAAGCGATCAAGCGTGTCGGCGTTGGCGGCGGCGGCGAACGCGCCCATTCTGCAAGCCGCGCGGATCAGCGCTCCAGTTTTCTGGCGGTGGATCAATTCCAATTGTTGCGCGGCGTTGAAGTCCGTTGGAAATCCACCAAGCGTGTCGAGCACTTGTCCGGAAATCATGTCGGTGGTGGACGTTGCCAGTTCATGCGCGATGTGCGCCGCGCCGATCTTGCATGAAAGCGCCTGCTCCATTGCGATGGAAAGCAACGCGTCGCCCGCGAGAATGGCCAACGCCTCGCCGAAGGCGACGTGGGTTGTCGCGCGGCCGCGTCGAAGATCGTCATTGTCAAGGGCGGGTAAATCGTCATGCACCAAACTGAAGGCGTGGATCATTTCAATGGCCACCGCGGCGGGCATGGCGTGATCCATGTTTCCATTTGCGGCCGCGCAACAGTGCAGGCACAACAAAGGACGCACGCGTTTTCCACCGCCTAACAGAGCGTAGTGCGTGGCTTCTTTTAATTTGGCGGAGAGCGATCGTGCGGCGATGGTTTGCGTGAGCGCGCGCTCGACATGCGCGAGCAATTCGTCGTCGCTCAAAAGTTGTGGCGTCTTCAATTCAAGCATTGTTCGCAGTATATAAAGTTGCCAAGAGTGCCTATGATGCCGCCCATGAGCAGCGCATTCAACGAGTTTTTAAGCTTTCTTCAACACGGCGGATTTATTATGTATCCGCTTTTATTCTTGGCCATCTTTTCGCTTTCACTCACGGTGGAGCGGATTATTTTCTGGTCCAAAACCGGGAGTCGCAAGTCAAAAACACAAGTGGACGCGTTGGTGGAGGCGTTGCGCGCCGGCAAGCGTGAGAAGGTGATTCAATTATGCGATGGCAGCACATTGCCTGATATGGCCGTGGCGGCGCGCATGGTGATTGACGGCAGCGATGACAGCGTGGCGTCGGCGGCGGCGGAAATTCAGCGCCATCGCTTGGAGCGATTTTCCGTGATTCTTTCCACCATCATCACGGCGAGTCCGATGATTGGAATTTTGGGAACCGTGATTGGAATTATTAAAAGCTTTCAAGTGCTGGGCAACACAAGTGGCTTGGCGGATCCGCGCGGAGTGTCCGGTGGAATTGGCGAGGCCTTGATCACCACGGCAAGCGGACTTGCGGTGGCGTTGGTGACGCTATTTCCATACATGGCCTTCAAGGGTTTGGCGGATCGCGGATTGGGACGAATGGAATCCGTGATCGCGGCGGCGCAAATTGGTTTGCCTCGGCGGCCCGTACGTTTGAAAGAGTTTGATGAGAGCAACGCCGCTATGCAGCGCGAACCCGCGGAAACTGTTCGTTGAGCGCAAATCTGAAACTTGTATTTTTAAAGGGCCAAGGCGAGCCATTCGAATTTACGCCAGACAAGGCGGTGACCATTGGTCGCGCCACGGACAGCGTGGTTCACCTGAATGATGCTCATGTTTCACGGCGCCATGCCACGCTGAATTGCATCGAAGGCAATTGGACTTTGGTGGACAACGGATCGCGCCATGGAACAATGATCAATGGAACTGTGTTGCCCGCGCAAGAGCCATGCGTGATGGCGCACGGGGATCAAGTGGCAATTACCCCATATGTTTTGCGGGTTGATTTAGGCGGCGAAACCATGACGTTGATCAATGTTTCGGCCGAGGATTCGGCTGCGGAAGTGCAATTGGTCGAGCAGCATGAGCTTGAAAATTTAGCCGGACGTCGTTTGAAAGTGTTGTTGGAGGTGGCGGCGAAAATGCAGGAGGCGCCTGATGAAAAATCGTTGGCGACAACCGCGGCTTCGGCTTTGCTTCAGGGAACCGGGTTTGGACGCGCATTGGTGTTGCGGGGGCATGAAGGATCAGGATGTCAGGTGTTGGCCATGGAGTTGCGGAATAAAAATCAGGATCCAGACGCGCGCATCAGCCGCACGCTTTTGCGCGCCGCCGCCGCGGGCAAGCCGGTGCGGCTTGAAGACGCCGCCGAGATGAACATGTCCGAAAGCATCATGGGCGAAGGCGTGACTTCGGCGTTGTGTATTCCAATTTTTCTTGGGGTGCATATTGAAGGGTTTTTATATTTGGATTCCACCAGCGAGTTGAAGCCCGGCTCGGATGACGCCGCTTTCGCTCAAGCGTTGGCGCAATTTGTTGGCATGGGCCTGGGTGAAATTCGCCGTCGGGATTTGGCGGTGCGGCAAAAGCACATTCAGAATGAAATCGCCGCCGCGCACGATGTGCAACTGAGGTTGATGCCCACGGATGAAGGTTCAATTGGACCATGGCGCTGGAAATTGCATTGCGAGCCTGGTCGAGTGGTGGCGGGAGATATTGTTGGTGCTGGTGAAGGCGAAGATGGATTCTGGTTTTTCCTTGGCGATGTGGCTGGAAAAGGAATGGGCGCAGGCATGCTCATGGCCAGTATCCAAGCGTTTTTAGCCGCTGAACTGGAGCGTGGTCGTTCAGTCTTGGAAGCTATGAACGCCACCAATTCATATGTTCGTCGCCACAGCAGTGAATCCGAATTCGCCACATTGATGGCGTTGCGCCTGTCAAGCGATGGCCGCAGAATGCGTATGGTGGACGCGGGTCACGCCATGGGCGCCATCGTGCGCGCGGGCGCGCCCGCGACCATTCTTGAATGCAGGGGTGGTCCACCGATTGGCGTGCTTGATGATGCGTATGCCTTCAGCGAGTTTGAATTGCAACCAGGAGATCGCATTTTGTTATTTAGCGACGGCGTGTGCGAGCAACGCAACGCCGACGGCGACGAGTTGGGTATGCAGCGTGTTCTTGATTGCGTTGATCAAAGCCAAGATGAACACGATGATGTCGCGCGTGTCATGAACTTGTTGCGCACGCATGCAGCCGGCGCGCCATTCACCGACGATGTGAGCGTGGCCAGTCTTCGGTATGCATTGAGCGACGGCTAGACCAAGGCGTGGTCGCGCGGCTTCGATTGCATTGAGAATTTTTTGCGCGCGTGAAATCACATGTAAAACGGATTTTGTTCATGGAGCGCGCAGCGAACCCGTGTGGGCGCTGTCATGCCGCTGCGCGTTGGAGATGTCGGCGAGATTCACCCACTCGCGCATGTCGTAAAGTTCGCCGTCGGTTTGCAGCCGCGTGCTTCCATCGGCTTTTGCCGCGGGAATCTGCTTGGAATAGCGCATCAAGGGAACGGCCTGATCGGTATACAAGGTCAAACTTGACGCGTCGGCATTGGCGCAATTCCAAATTCGCTCGGTTCCGAGCCATGGTGGACAAATCCAAGCGGCTCCAGTTGCCGTTGGATCGGGCTCGCTGTATCCACCCACGGAATCCAATTGTGTTGGACCGCTCGATTGATTTGCAGCCATGGATTTTGTGGCGCCGCCGCCCACAAATGCGCCAGGCGCGACAGGGTTTTTGTTTGACGCATTGGCCGTGAGATATGACGAGGGACAAAAGACGGTCATGCGATCGGGGAACGCGATGCCGCCAACGGTGCGAGACATTGCGTTGGCGGAGTGATCAGTCGAGGTTCGCATCGCGTCGCAAAAATACGGGCGGGGAATTCCAAGCGTCTTAGGATTTTTGGAAAGATCCCACCAGCCACCAAGATAAAAAGCGTTGTAGCCAAATCGTGGTTGCAGCGCGGCGGTTGATCCTGCCAGCGACTTGGGGGCGATGAGCCGCAGCGCCGCGCTTAAATTTTCACTCTCCACGGCGAGGGGCGGAATCGTGCACAGCGTGGAGGGTTCAATCGAGTTGGCGTCGTCGCGATATCCCAGCATCAAATCCCATGAATAGTTCAGATACGGAGCCAGGCGCCATGGATAAGTTTGCGCCACCGCGGCATTGAGTTTGTCGCTGATTTGTCCTTCGAGCTTGCCATTCATGCGATAGGCAACCTTCCAATTTTTCTGCGTCTCAACCGAAAGAAATCCCGGCAAGCATTGATCGGTGTATTGATTTGCGTACAGCGTCCAGCCGGTGAACATCTGGCGCAGGTCGCTAAGTTGCTTGGAATTTTTGGATGATTTCAGCGCGGAGGTGATTCCGCCAAACAGCAGGGCCATCAAGATGGCGATGATGGAAATCACAACCAACATTTCGACAAGTGTGAAACCGCGAGGCGCGGTTGGTTTCATCAACGACCACCGATAGTGATTTTTTCCACCAAGCCTTTGCGAATTTTGTCCACGCCCGAACCCAGTTCACCAATCGGATCTGGCGGAACAATCTCCACGCTCTTTTCGCCCAACTTCGCCTCGCCACGGCGAACCTTGGCTTGGAAATTTGTGCACTCAAGCAGCAATCGATCCAAAATTTCCTCCTCTGGAACGTTGGCCACTTTTTGCCCTTGCACATAGATGATTCCGCGTCGATCGCCGGCGAATACCGCGACATCGGCGCCTTCGGCCTCGCCTGGACCATTCACAATGCAGCCCATCACGGCCACTTTGATTGGCAGCGAAACTTCCTTGGCCAACTTGGCTTCAACTTCTTTGACCAGCGTGAACAAATCAACTTGAATGCGACCGCATGTTGGACACGCGATCAGTTCAACGCCCTTGCGCTCGCGGCAGCCAAGGCAATAGAGAATTTCCAAGCCGTCTTTCACCTCATCAATGTGGTCGCTGGCGTATGAAAGACGAATGGTGTCGCCAATGCCGTTGGCAAGCAACGTGCCCAACGCGATGGTGGAGCGAATTGTTCCGGTTGATTTTGGACCAGCATGCGTCACGCCAAGATGCAGTGGGTGGTCGAAGCGCTTTGAAATTTCGGTGTACGCGTCAATACACAGCGCGGCGTCCATGCTCTTTGCGCTGATCACGATGTCGTGAAAATCCCGCTCGGCGAAAATTTCCAGATACTCCTCCAGCTTTGCGATCATCAGCGCGAGCAAGTGGCCTGATTTATGCCCTTCAAAATACATTCCCAATTCCTCGGCGCGGCGTTGCTTGTCGCGGCGTTCAATAATGGAACCTTCATTCACGCCAATGCGGATTGGAATTTTGCGTTCTTTGCAAGCGTCGATCACTTTCAGAACTTGATCGCGATCGCTGATGTTGCCTGGGTTCAAGCGAATCTTGTGCACGCCGGCTTCAACGGCCTCAAGCGCGCGTTGATAATGAAAGTGAACATCGGCGACAATTGGAACTTTTACTTGCGGCAAAATGTGTCGCAGAGCCTCGGTGTCTTTGCGCTCTGGAACTGCAACGCGCACTATGTCGGCGCCAGCGTCGGCGTAGCGGTTGATCTCGGCAACGCACGCGTCAATGTCGTAGGTGAAGCCGGCGTTCATGGTCTGCACGGACACGGGCGCGTCGCCACCGATCTTCACGTAGCCAACGCGGTCATCTCCAACGATCACTTGACGGGTCTTGCGGCGTTCTTGCATTTGGTGAGTGTAGCGTGAAAGTAGCTATATTCCATGGCATGAATGCAGCCACCGCACCGATATCGTTTGTGAAGACCCGCCTTTGCATCATGATGTTTTTGCAGTACGCGATTTGGGGCGCGTGGCTTCCGATTTTGTACCCGTTCCTGATGGGGTTTCGAAAGTTCACGTTGGACCAAACTGGATATTGCTTGGCGGCCGGCGCGGCGGGCGCCATTTTTGGGCCATTTATCGCGGGGCAATTGGCGGATCGAAAGTTTGCCACGGAAAAGTTGCTCGCCGTCAGCCACGCCATTGGCGCGGTGCTTGTGTGGAACCTTGCCGGTGCCGCGGATTTCTCGGCATTTTGCACGCTGAGTTTTATTTATGGATTTGTCTACGCGCCAACATTGGCGCTGACCAATTCGCTAGCGTTTGCAAATATTTCCAACCGCGACCGCGACTTTGGACCCATTCGATTGTGGGGAACGCTGGGTTGGATTTGCGTTGGCATTTTGGTTGGACAAGTGTTGCTACGCAAATACACGCCAGCCGTTGGAACAGAAATTGAAATTGCGGATGCGCAAAACGCGGGGCGTGCTGTGGCGTTTCAATTGAGCGCGGTGTTGGGTTTGGTTATGGCCGCGTATTGCTTGACCTTGCCGCACACGCCGCCCGCGAAATCACCCAAGCAAAGCGCGGCGTGGGCGGAGGCGCTCGGTGAAATTCGTCTTCAGCCATTGATCACGTTGTTCTTGGTTGCCATTCCAGTGAGCATGATTCATCAGTTCTACTTTGTGTTCACCAGCGATTTTCTGGGCGCCATTCAACGCAAGGCCGCCAATGCGTCGGCGAATAATTTCGCCGATTGGACCAACCAGGTTTTTGGAGTGGGTGGAGGCGGCTTGATGACCATTGGGCAAATGACGGAAATCGCGGTGTTGGGCGCCATTCCGTTGCTGACCAAAAAGTTCAGTTACAAGTCGCTGCTCATGATTGGCCTGTGCGCCTACGCGTTGCGAATGGCCATATTCGCCAACATGCCAGACTTGTTCCCGGTGATGTTCGGAGTTGCTCTGCACGGGGTGTGCTTTGGTTGCTTCATCTTTGTGGCCTTCATGATGGTGGACAAATTTTCCACCAAAGATGTTCGCGCCACGGCGCAAAATTTATTCAACCTGATTTTTGTGGGCGTTGGAATTATTGTGGGCAGCATGTTCGCCACCAAAGTCGCCGGCATGGCCACGGAAAATGGCGTAATGAATTACAAGCATTTGTTCACGGTGCCCATGTGGATGGCGATTGGCTCCTTGGTCGCCATTGTCATTTTCATGCCAAGTCAAAAAGCGCTTGACGCGAAATAAATCAACCTGCTTTGGCGATTGGCGTGGGCACTTGTGAATCTGGATGGATGGCCAGCAATTGCACGCCGCCCGGCAAAATAAATTCCACCACATTGTCGCCATCTTTCACGGGCACATCGTCCATGGTGAAGATGGCGGCGCGCGGATTGGCGGCTTCGTGATTCGCCAGCGCAACCCCCAATGTTTTCTGCATGGTTTCATCCAGTTTGCCCATGGCCTCTCGGCCGCGGCACTTTGGAAAACCGCTGCAACCCAGCCACGGACCGCGCTTGCCAAGACGCAAATTCAATTTGCGGGTTTTGCATTTTGGGCAATCCAAATCCGTAAGCAGCGGGGGCACTGAAGGCAATTTGATCTTGCCCTTCAAGTCCACATTGATGATGAATTGCTTTTTCTCCACGGGCTCAGCCAAGGCCACCACGCCGTTGGCCACTTCCTGAGCGAGTTGCTTCTTGGTTTTCTTTTTCTTCTTGGCTTTGGGCGGCTTGGGCGGCAAGTCGCTGGTGATGAAGCGACCAAATCTGCCGGTGCGCATGACCATGGGCTGATTATTTTCGGGGCTGCAAATATTCACGCGCTCAGGAAGCAGTGGGCGACCCTCGCGGTCAACCGGCGCGGCGTAAACGCAGTCGGGATATGAAACGCAGGAAAGAAATTGCCCGTTCTTGCCAAAGCGATATCCAGTTTGACTGCCACACTTGGGGCAGACATATGGAGCGGGATCCATTTTGGCTTTCACGTGCAGCGCCTCACCGGCCGCAATTAAATCCGCCTCCAACTTTTTCCAGAAGTCGCGCAGCATTTGATGCCATTCCATTTTGCGTTGGGCAACATCGTCCAACTCTTTTTCCATTTCGCGCGTATAGCCAACTTCAATAATGTCGTTGAACCAAGCCACAAGGAAGTCCGTGACCTTCTCGCCCAAAGAGGTGCTTTCTAGGCTAGTTCCACGGCGTTCCACATAGTTGCGGTCCACAATTGTGCGCACAATGCTGGCGTATGTGCTGGGCCGACCAATGCCTTCCTCTTCCATAAATTTAATCAGGCTGCTTTCCGTATAGCGCGAAGGCGGTGAACTAAAAGATTGCTTGGCGTCGATGGAAAATGGAGCGAGCGTATCGCCATCTTTCAACTTTGGAAGTTGCGCGTCGTCGCTGCTGCGCGGATTGACACGCAAGAAACCATCAAACACCAACACGCGGCCACTGGCTCGCAACACCGCGCCAGTGTCTTGATCCGATCGCTGAAAGAGAATTGTGGTGCGCTCAAATTCCGCGTCGGCGGTTTGACACGCCATGAAGCAGCGCCAAATTAAACCATAGACCTTGGCTTGATCCTCGGGCAAATCGCGCATGGCCGCCGACGGATCGCGCGATGGATCTGTTGGACGAATCGCTTCGTGCGCTTCTTGCGCGCCCTCGGTTTTATTTTCGTAGTAGCGCGCTTTGTCTGGAACGTATTTCGCGCCGAAATTTGTGCGCAAGTAACTGCGGGCCGCTTCAATGGATTCGGGCGCAAGATTGAGACTGTCGGTGCGCATGTATGTGATCCAACCCGCCTCGTACAATTGTTGCGCCAGGCGCATGGTGCGATCAGCGGTTAAGCCAAGCGAGCCGCCCGCGCGCTGAAGCGTGCTGGTTTTAAATGGCGGATAGGGGCGCGACATTTCGCGCTTGCCTTCAACGCTTGTGACTTTGTAACGCGCCTTTGGATCAAGCGTTCCAGTGACTTTCACATTGAAAGCCGCCGGCCCTTTGCCCGCGGGATTTGCGCTTCGATCGGCGGAAACATGCTGCAAACCAACGGCGGTTGCCGCGTCCACCGCGCCTTTGGACAAGTCGCGCGGCTCATCTTTGGTGCACGACAAGTCAAATTTCTTGCCCTTGATCTCAATCAGATCGGTCTCAAATCCACCATTGGAATCCAGCCACGCGGCCTGGTCTTTTTGCGTCGCGCCCTTGCCACGCTCGTCCAATTTGGACATGAACGCGTTCCATGATTCACCCATGCCCGCGGCCTTGGCGAGCGCGTCGGTTAAGCGCACGCACACGCTCCACTTCTCATCTGGAACATGCGCGCGGATTTCTCGATCGCGTTCCACAACAATTCGAGTGGCCACGCTTTGAACCCGGCCCGCGCTTAAACCGCCGGCGACTTTTTTCCACAGCACCTGGCTCACGGGGTAGCCCACGATGCGATCAAGAATGCGCCGCGCTTGTTGCGCATTCACGCGGTCCATGTCAATTGGCCGAGGGTTTGC
>SYAD01000083.1 GCA_005789005.1 Planctomycetia bacterium
AAGACCATGGAGGAGCCGCCACCGCACGTGAAATTTATTTTGTGCACCACCGAGCCGCACAAAGTGCCCGCCACAATTCAAAGTCGATGCCAGCGATTTGATTTCAAGCCAATCGCCACAAGCCGCATCGCGGCGCATTTGCGCGAAGTGATCACCAAAGAAGGTCTTCAAGCTGACGACGCCGCCATTCACTTGGTTGCCAAACTTGGCAACGGCAGCATGCGCGACGCTTTAAGTTTGCTGGACCGATTGATCGCCGCGGCCAGTGGAAATATTGCCATCGACATGGCCCAAGAAGTGCTTGGACTTCCCGACGCTGGATTGGTCGCCGCTGTCACCACCGCGGTTTCAAACGGCGACGCCAAAGCTGGCTTGGAATCCGCCGCCGCGTTGCTGGAATCTGGCTGCCCAGTTGAGCAGGCGTTGGAATTTTTCGCGGCGCGCTGGCGCGACTTTCTAGTGCTGCGCACGTGCGGAAAAGAAACAGAATTGGTTGATCTTTCGCCCGAGGCCAAGCTTATTGCGGCGGCGCAGGCGCAGAACTTTGAGCCGCATGAGTTGGTGCACTTTGTGGCGGTATGCGAAGCCGCCATTCGAGGCATTCGCAGCAGTGGTTCTCCACGAACAATCTTCGACGCCACTATCGCTCGCCTTTGCTTACACCGTGAATTTCAGCGCATCGATATCGCCGTGGCGAATTCTGCCGTGGCGAGCGACGCTGAAAAAAAAAACGTCAGTAGCTCTGCCCGACCAGTCGCGTTGAATACTTCTGCGGCTTTGCCAACGCCAATGCGCGACTCGGTGGCGTCCCGCGTTCAAGCGCAAAGCAATCCACAGACAACGCGTTCATCATCAACCCCAAACTCTTTCACGCCAACTCAAGCACCAACTCAAGCGCCAACACAAGCGCCGCCCTTGACGCAATCAATCTCCATGTCCGCCACGCAAGCGTGGGGCAAGATCGCCGCGGCCGCCACAAGCACTCCGGAAAAAGTGCTCGCCGAATCATTTGTGCCCGTGTCCTTGAACAACAATCAACTGACGCTGCGCGCCGCGGAAAGCGCCGGCGGCGCCGCGACCTACGCCGCTCGTAAAAGCGAGATGTTGCAAACGTTGGTCGCCCGCGCGCTTGGACCTGGGTGGAAATTGCACTTTGAAACGCCCGCGCAGGCGCCGGAACAAACCATCGCGCCCATGCATGGGTTGGACAAAGATTTAATGCAAATGCCCATGATTCAGCATGCAATGGACGCATTTGACGCGATCGTTGTAAAAGTTGAGCAGGCGGGTTCCGCGCGCTCGCAGCCCGATTCAATGCTCGCGCAAACTTTGGATCCGCCATCCAACGATTCATCCAATGCGTAGCATTTCACCATGACAAAAGATCGCTTCAACGCCGCGCAGCCAGAACCGGTCACTCGACTTATTGATGAGTTGTCCCATTTGCCTGGCGTGGGTCGTCGCACCGCGGAGCGCCTGGCGTTTCATTTGCTCAAGGCCAATCGCGAGGACGCCATGCGGCTGTCCAAAGCCATCGCGGATGTGAAGACCGATGTGCATCATTGCAATGTGTGTTGGAATTTGACCGACGATGATCCGTGCGGAATTTGTTGCGACACTCGACGCGACGCGTCGGTTGTGATGGTGGTGGAGCAGCCAAAAGATTTATGGAATCTGGAGCAGACTGGAATGTTCCACGGCGTCTACCACATTTTAATGGGGCGGCTTTCACCGCTTGAGGGAGTTGGCGCGGACAGTTTGACTGTGAATGATTTGTTGTCGCGCGTGAAAGATCCCGCCAAAAACGCGCGGGGTGTCAAAGTGACAGAAGTTATTTTGGCCATGAATCTTGACATGGAGGGCGACAGCACAGGCCTCTTTCTTGCTGATCCATTGCAATCGTTGGGGATCACGGTCACTCGTCTCGCGCGCGGTTTGCCCGCGGGAAGTCAGATCGAATTCGCCAACCGCGCCGCTTTGGCAGACGCCATCGCAGGCCGACGAGTGATGGGTTGATTCACCAGTTTGATGGGTGATTTAGCACATTTCGCCAGTGCGCCGCCGTAGTATGTTGCGATGCGTTTCGATCTTTCGCAAAAACTTCGCACTTCACAGCAGCTGCGCTTGGCGCCCCGGTTGATCCAAAGCATGGAGGTGCTGCAGATGCCGTTGGCGCAATTGCAGGAACGCGTGGAGCAGGAACTTGAGCGCAATGTTGCGATTGAGCAAGTGGAGCCCGAGGCCAGCGACGAGGATCGCGCCGAGCAAGCGGAGCACCAAGAAAATACGCTGCAGGAAATTCCAGAGAAGCCGCTGCAAAGTGGCGAGAGCCAGGAAACTGGAGCGGCCTTTGAGCGTGCGCGCGAATTTGAGCGCGACTACGGTGAGAGTGCCCAGCCATCAACGCGCCACTTGGATGGCGACCGCGATGTGAAGTATGAAATGTTGGCGCAAACCGCGGCGCGGCGCGAGCCATTAAGCGAACAGTTGCGCCATCAATGGGACATGATTGAAACCGACGCGGCCACGTTGCTGGCTGGAAAAACAATTCTTGATTTTGTGGATGACGACGGTTTGCTTTCCGCGGATCTTCCGGCGATCGAGGCGCACTCCAGCAAGAATGGAAATCCAATATCTCATCAGGAACTGGAGCGCGTGTTGCCGTTGTTGCAAGACTGGCTTGAGCCAGCCGGCGTTGCGGCGCGCGATGTGCGCGAAAGTTTGTTGATTCAAATAGACGCCAAATTGGATTCGCGCCGTTGGAATGAGCGGCCCTCCGCGCAAGATCAGTCCGAGTGGCGCGACGCGCATGTGTTGGTGAAGGAGCATTACGACGATTTGCTGGAGAATCGCCTGCCAAAAATCGCCTCGCGCAGTGGAATGAATGTGGAGCGCATCGAGGCCGCGAAGGAGCGACTGCGACGGCTCACCATTTCTCCTGGCCGCGACTTGACCGATGAAACCGAGCGGCCAATTGTTCCAGATGTCATGGTTGAATTTGATTCGGAGCAGGATCGTTATGTCGCGGCGATTTGCGACGGTTCGGTTCCGCCTCTTCGGGTGAGTCAGCGCTACTCGGTCATGGCCGAGCAGGAATCCACCGACGCGGCCACTAAAAAATTTGTGCAAGATGGAATCCGCTCCGCTAGTTGGCTGATCGACGCCATCACCCAGCGCAAGAACACGCTGCTGAAAGTTGTTGAAATTGTTTTGGAGCGCCAGCGTGAATGGTTCGACGAAGGTTCGGGCCATCTTCGGCCGCTCCCCATGATGGATATCGCCGATCGAATTGGCGTGCATGTGGCCACGGTCAGCCGCGCCGTCGCCGGCAAGTGGATGCAAACTCCCCGCGGCCTTGTGGAGTTGCGCAAGTTCTTCACCGGCGGCACCGAAAATGCCGACGGAGAAAGCGTGAGTTGGGAGGCGGTGCGAACCGTGCTGCAAGAAATTGTTGACGCCGAGGACAAAGTCCGACCGCTTTCAGACGAGGCCATCACCACCCAATTGCGCGAGCGTGGAATCACCATTGCTCGGCGAACAGTGGTGAAGTACCGTGAGCAAATGGGTATCCAGCCAGCGCGGCGGCGTCGGCGCCATATTGATGGAGAGCACGCGTGAGCCACGCCTTGGCGCAACCCATCACCGAGCTTTTGCATCGATGGGGTCCGGACTCGCCCGTGTCCATGACGCAGTCCGATGCATCCCATTGGTGCGCGCAATTCACGCGCGTGCACGGCGAGAATTTTTCCGTGCTCAGCGCGTTGCTGCCGCGCGCATCGCGCCAGGATTTCTGCGCCATCTACGCATTTTGTAGATGGGCCGATGACTTGGGCGACGAGGCGCAAAGCCCCGAGCAAGCGTTGCAGTTGCTCGCGTGGTGGCGCGGCGAGTTGCAGGCGTGCTACGCGGGTCAACCCAAGCATCCAATCATGATCGCGTTGGCGCCTGTGATCGCGCGCCACGCGCTGCCCGAAACGTTGTTCGACACATTGATCCAGGCATTTGAATGGGACAATCGGCAAAATCGATGGGAGTCCCTGGAAGAACTCACGCGCTACTGCGCCATGAGCGCGGATCCGGTGGGTCGTTTGGTGCTTGCGGTGCTTGGCGAGCCGCGTGATGAATCCATTTCGCAACTTTCAGATTGCACATGCACCGCGCTGCAATTGGTGAATCATTGGCAAGATGTGCGCCGTGATCTTTTGGAGCGCGACCGCGTGTATTTGCCCAAGGACGCTTGGAAAGATATTCCAGATTTTCAACAACGATTATTGCTGACCGCGCAACGTGGTTGGGCGGCGGACTTGGATTTTCTTCCGGCCTACCGCGACATGTTGGCCAAGTTGTGCGATTCCACCGAGCAACTCTTTGACCGCGGCGATGACTTGTTGCCCAAGATTTCCACAACATCACGGCCAGTCATTGGGCTTTTCTCGGCGGGTGGCCGCGGCGTGTTGAACCACATTCGTCAATGGGATTATGAAACGTGCATTCGCCGTCCTAAAATGGGTCGAGTGGAAAAACTTTTTCTAGTTTCCAAAGCGTGGATTTCCTCGCGCATGAATCGGAACGCCGCGTGAATCCGTCATTTGAACAAGCCGTGGCCGCCTGCGAAACCATCACGCGTGAGCGCGCCAAGAATTTTCATTATGGATTGCGTCTCACGCCGCCTGAAAAACGCTGGGCCATGTACGCCGTCTACGCGTGGATGCGCGAGGCCGATGATTTGGTGGACGATCCAGCGCGCGATCCGCAAGATCGCAATCAGCGTTTGCAGGCGTACCGCGACGCCACCGACGCGGCGCTCGACGGACAAGTGCAAACGCAAACTCCCGCGTTGATCGCGCTCACCCATGCCGCCAAGCAATTTCATTTGGAGAAAAAAGATTTTCACGACATGTTGGATGGACAAGTGGGGGATCTCACGCCGGCCAAGTTTGAATCATGGCCCGAGTTGCGTAAATTTTGCTATCAAGTCGCGGGCACGGTTGGTTTGGTGTGCATACGCATCTGGGGTTTTCGCGGGCAGGAAGCCATCAAGTTGGCCGTGGAGCGGGGCATCGCGTTTCAACTCACCAATATTCTGCGCGACTTGCGCGAGGACTTGGACAGCGACCGCTGCTACTTGCCGTTGGCGGAATTTCGCGCCATGGAGTTGACTCCGGAGATGGTGCGCGCTTGGAGCGAGCCCGATCGATGCGCTGAATTTATCCGCGCCCAATGCGAGCGGGCCCGCGCGCATTACGATCGCAGCGCGCCACTGGACGCGATGATCGACGCCGCATGCTTGCCTACGCTGTGGGCCATGACAGAAATTTACAAAGGCGTGCTTGCGAAGATCGAGGCCGACCCGCAACTCGCGGTGCGTGGCCGCGCGCGCCTGAGCACGTTGCGCAAAGTGTGGATCGCTCTGCGCGCCAAGCATGCTCTTGCAAAAGCAGAGAATCCAAAATGAAAACGGTGGCGATTGTGGGTGGCGGTATCGCCGGAATCGCCGCGGCCATTCGCTTGTCCCAAGCGGGTATGAAACCAATCGTCTTGGAGACGCGGCGCAAACTTGGCGGGCGCGCCACCAGCTTTGTGGATCCACGCACCGGAAAATTGTTGGACAATTGCCAGCACGTGGCCATGGGATGTTGCGTGAATTTGCTCGACTTTTATCAGCGACTTGGCGTGCTGGATCGAATGCAGTGGCACAAGGAAACATACTGGGCCAATCCGCCGCACGCGCCCGACGTGATGCGCGCCGGGTGGCTTCCGGCGCCGGCGCAATTCACCGGAAGTTTTTTGCGCATGCGCATGATTTCACTCAAGGACAAAGTCGCGATCGCCTTCGCCATGTTCAAACTTCTTCGCATGGGCTACGCGGGCCGCGAGCATTGGCGCGGGCGCGTGTTCCTGGATTTTCTGCGCGACACAGGTCAAACCGAGCGGGCCATTGAGCGATTTTGGGAACCCGTTGTGGTGAGCGCGTGCAACTTGCCGTCCTCGCGCGTGGACGCGCCCTTCGCCATGAAAGTTTTTCAAGAAGGTTTTCTCAGCCATCGTGTCGCCAGCGCAATGGTGTTGAGCACGGTTGCGCTGCTTGATTTATACGATCCCGCCGAGGCCATGATTCGCCAGGCGGGCGGCGAAGTGCGGCTGGGTGTGAGCGTGCAAGCCATCGCGTTTGATGGCGCGCGCGTTACCGGCGTGGTGACCGATGAAGGTTTGGTGCAGGCGAGCGCCGTGATCGCCGCGGTTCCATTTGATCGACTTGTGAAATTGTGTTCGCCCACTTTGCAAGCCGCCGATGAGCGATTGCGCGGCATTGATGGCATCGCCACCAGCCCGATTCTTGGCGTGCACTTGGTGTATGAAAAAATTATTCTGGATCAACCGCATCTCGTTTTGCCCGCGCGCGCCACGCAGTGGTTGTTCAACAAGGGCGTTGATGAGGCGGGGCGCCAACATATTCACGCGGTCATTTCCGCCGCTGACCAGTGGATGGATTTGGATGAGAACGAAATCACGCGCCGTGTGCGCGCCGATATTGAGTGGGCGTGTCCGCGCGCGCAAGGGCTCGCGCCGATCGAGGTTCGCTCCGTGAAGGAGAAGCGCGCCACCTTCGCCGCGGTTCCCGGCTTTGAGGCGCTGCGGCCGGGTCCGCGTCCGCGCGCGAGTGGCGGCGTGGACAATCTTATTTTGGCGGGCGATTGGTGCGACACTGGTTGGCCCGCCACAATGGAAGGGGCGGTGCGTTCGGGATACTCCGCGGCCGACGCCCTCACGCAACTTGATTCATTGCAAAGTGAATTGCCGGTGGCGCTGTTGGCGCGCGTGGCGGGTTTGGGATAATGGACCACGCGTTGACCGCCGAGATTTTGTCCACGCTTGAAACAGCGGGATTCGCGCTGTATGGAATTTGCCGCGCCACTGAAACTTCACATCGCGTCAAGTTCACGCAGTGGCTTGAGCAAGTGGG
>SYAD01000084.1 GCA_005789005.1 Planctomycetia bacterium
AGAGCGAATTTGGAAAATGCTTTCAGACTTAAGCGGCCTTGGCGACACCGGAGAAATTGTCACGGGGCAGCGCGTTGGCGAAAACGTTCTTGTGACTATTCCGCTTCGATTCAATCTTGACGCCGCATTCAAATTAAAAATTCCAATTGGCACGGGTCTGGGTTCCGCCACACAAAAAGCGGCAAGCGGGAACCGCGGCTTTGGAAACTCCACGGATTACCGCGGCGAGAGTGTTATTGCCGCATGGTGTTACTTGCCCAGTTATCGCTGGGGCATGAACGTAAAGCAAGACACCAGCGAGGCGTTTGCAATGATGTACTTTCAGCGCAATCTCATCATAGGAATTTCGCTGGCCATTATTCTTGGCGTGATTGTGACGGCGTTGATTGTTGCGCGCAGTATTTCCAACCCAATCCGTACCGCCGTGCGCGTGGCCAAGCAAGTTGCCGCGGGCGATTTGCGCGCGGATGTTGGCGAGACCAATGATGATGAAACCGGCGCCCTGCTGAACGCCATCCAGATCATGACTTACGATTTGCGCACGCTGATTGGCAGCATCCAAAATTCATCGGTCACGCTGATTGATATCGCAACGACCATGCAAACCAATAGTGCCGAGCAGCAAGAAGTTGTGGCGCAATATGGATCGTCAACCAGTCAAGCTGTGGCCTCCGTGAAACAAATTTCCGCAACGAGCCAGGAACTTGCGCGCACCATGAAAGATGTGAATGCCCTTGCCGCAAGCACTGGAGCCAAGGCCAAAGAAAGTAGCGCGAACTTGACCAACATGGAAGCCACCATGCTTCAACTTGAAAAAACCACGGCGTCATTTGGCGAAAAACTTGCAACAATCAACGAGCGCACCACCAAAATCAATGTGGTGGTAAGCACCATGGCCAAGGTTGCGGACCAGACCAATTTGCTTTCTATAAACGCGGCGATTGAGGCGGAAAAAGCAGGTCAACATGGCCTTGGCTTCCTGGTGGTGGCGAGTGAAATTTCGCGGCTTGCGGATCAAACTGGTACCGCGGCCCTGAACATTGAGCGCATGGTTGGTGAAATGCAACACAGCGTGGCCGCGGGCGTGAAAGAAATGCAAACTTTCTCCGGACAAGTGCGTGGCAGCGTTCGAGATATTGGCGAGGTGTCGGAGAAGCTTGGCGAAATTATTTTGGCGGTGCAAAATATCTCAGGTCGCTTTGACGATGTCACGCAAGGAATGTCCGCCCAATCGCAAGGCGCCGATCAAATTCGCGAGGCCATGATGCGGCTTGCGGAAGGCGCCAAACAGACCGCGGAGTCGTTGAATACTTTTAACACGGCCACAAGCCATTTGCGCGGCGCGGTGGGCGACCTAAAGGACGAAGTGTCCCGCTTCACAATTTAATTTTGGCGCAATCAAACTTGCAAGGAGTGTGACTTATGGCCGGTAGCCAAGACTTCGCCGCAGATCCTAGAAATGCCAACGCGCGGATTTGGCTTCAGGGAAATTTAGTCACGCGCGAAAATGCGAAAGTGTCCGTGTTTGACGCTGGGTTTGTGGTTGGCGATGGTGTGTGGGAAGGTCTGCGTCTGCACAAAGGCAAGTTGGTTTTTTTGCACGCGCACCTTGATCGATTGTTCGCTGGCGCAAAGGCCATCAACTTGGATATTGGTTTAACGCGCCAAGGTGTGATCGACGCGCTTGGCACTTTACTGCGCGCCAACGACATGCACGACGGAGTGCATTTACGATTGATGGTGACGCGCGGCGAAAAAACTGGGGCCAACCAAGATCCGCGCAACGCGCTTGGTATTCCAACCGTTGTCATTCTTGCGGAATGGAAAGTTCCTAGTCCCGCGGTTGTCACGCGCGGCTTGTCACTTGTCACAAGCACTATTCTTTGCACGCCCGCGAACATGTTTGACATGCGCTTGAACTCGCACAGCAGATTAAATTTAATTTTAGCGCTGAACCAGGCTATTGCGGCGGGCGCGGACGAGGCTTTAATGCTTGATCCAAACGGTTTTGTTTCGAGTTGCAACGCCACTAACTTTTTCTGGGTGAGCAAGGGCGAGGTTCGAACCTCCACCGGTGAGTTCTGCTTTCATGGCGTTACGCGCGCCAATGTCATTCAACTATGCCGCGACAATAATATTCCCATTCGCATGGAAGATTTTAAAATTGATGATGCGCGCGCCGCGGATGAGGCATTTGTGACTGGCACATTTGGTGGCTTGACCCCAGTGCGAGAAATAGATGGACGCACCCTACCAATGACATTGCCTGGACCAATGACAAGTCGCTTACGCGGTTTGTATGAAGAATTAAAAAACGCGGAAGCCGAGCGATGAGTGTTCGCATTGCGATGTGGTCAGGACCGCGCAATATTTCCACCGCCATGATGCGCTCGTTTGAAAATCGATCTGACACCGTGGTTGTGGACGAGCCATTTTACGCGGCGTTTTTGGCGGAAACTGGTGCTGATCATCCAATGCGCGATGAAGTTCTTGCGTCGCAACCAACACGGTGGCGCGATGTGGCGAACACGTTGAGTGGGCCAACTCCCACCGGCGCGGCGGTTTGGTATCAGAAACACATGACCCACCACATGCTGCCGGACTTTGGTCTTGATTGGGCGAACGGTTGTCGCAACGCGTTTTTAATCCGCGCGCCAGAAGCGGTTTTGGCGAGCTATACGCTGAAGCGCGAAAATGTAACGCTGGCTGACATTGGTGTTGAGCGCCAACGCGAATTATTTGAACGCGAGTGCGACCGACTTGGTGCGGCGCCGCCAGTGATTGATAGCGCTGATGTACTAGCCGATCCGCGCGCAACACTTGGAAAATTATGCGCTGCTCTTGGAATTGAATTTAGCGATCGCATGTTAAGTTGGCCCGCTGGTAAGCGCGATAGTGACGGTGTGTGGGCGCCAGCGTGGTACGACACAGTTGAGCGCTCCACTGAATTTGCTCCGCCACGCGCGCCGGCTGAAATGAAAAATATAGACGACAATTTGCGCCGTATTGCCGACGCTGCGCGCCCTCACTATCAACGCTTGGCGGAATTTAGGCTTCGGTAAAGTCAGTGGCGCGGCCGTAGTTTGTAAATGATTGCCTTGCTTGCTCATAAGCAACATCTCCCATAGGCAAACTTGTACATCTGCGCGCATCCATGTCATGATGTTGACGTGGCCAGCAACACCCCAGAAATCATCGCGCCTGGCGCCGAACGCGTCTTGCATGTTGGTTCGTGGTGGCAAGTGTTTATTGCGGAACTTGCGCCAACACCCGGACGCGTGGGCTCCACATTGCGCGCCACGATTGCCATGCTTGTTGGAATTGTATTGATGGCTTTGGTTGGCAACCCAGCTTTCATCATGTGTCCGGTCACGGCCATGACCGAAAGCACGCCGGGCACATTGCATTCACCGGGACTTTTACTGCGGCGCATTCTCACAAGCGTGGCGTGCGGCGCATTCTCCATTATGTTGGTGGCGGCATTCGCGCAGGCGCCCATGTTGTTGTTCTTGGGAATTCTTGCTGGCATTTGGTTGCTTCTGTATTTAATAAAACTTTTGCCGGTGGGATCATCCGGTTTGCGCGTGGCTATTTGGACCTTGGCCCCGCTTCTATATGCGCCGCTTACGGACCCGACGCACTTTGAAGTGATTGGAATATTGTCGGTGCTTGGTGTTTCAAGCGGCGTGATTATTTCGTACTTGGCCGCGTTGTTTGTTTTTCCTGGCGCGGAATCAGTGCGCATGCGTTATGCCATTGATGGCTTGCTTGCGGAACAATCCGCCAACATGCGCGTGATTGCAGCGGCCACGCGCGCTGGCGTTGGAGATGAGCGCGCGCTTGAACAACTTGCTGACACTATTTCACCCTCGGTGCTTGCGCACATTGCGGTGTTGTCGGATTCAATTGCCACATACGCAACTAAGGATTCCGCGTTTCCAGAATTGGTGCCGCTTACACGCGTGGCGTCGCTGTCGGATTCAGCCACGGTGCATCTCACTTCGCTGGCGCGCCAAGGCTTTCAGAGCGAATCTGCGCGCGCAGCGGCTAGCACTTTGGCCCTGGAAATGGCTGACTTTTTTGATGGCGTGCGCGCCATGTCATACAAGCGTCACTGGGCGCGTTGGGGTGATCGGGCGCCGGAAGTGGCTGTGCTTATTGCGCGCGCTGAAGCCATGATTGAATTTGGCGACAACTTGATCGAGCAACTTGGCGATAGTGCGGATGATTTCACGTTGTCCATCGCTGGCTACGCGCGCCGCGGCGGTGGAATGTTTCGCGGCGTGTTGACGCAGGCTCCATTGCCAACAAAATTTGGTTCCAGCGCGCTGGCGCTTCCACTTGGATTTCCGCCCAACAGTCCGCTTGGAAAAGCGCCAACCATTGAAGCCGCATTGTCGCACTTCAACAAAGACGCCGCGCTAGGCTCAAGCGCAGCGGTGCTCGGACTTGCGCTTGCGCTTGTGCTTAGCGCGCTGTTTTTGCCGGGCGGCGTTGGACCATCCGCAATTGGCGCGGTGTTTGTGCTGCAATCAACCGTGGGCGGATCTGGTCGACGCGGCGTGTTACGATTTTTTGGAACGCTCATTGGCGGAGTCATGGCGGCCATTGCAATTATTATTTTTGCGGCGGGCGTGCAAGACCTTGGCTCATACGTGTTGGTCATGGGCGTCATGGCGTTCATGTCAGCGTGGGTTTTGGTTGGAAGTCCACGCACAAATTACATGGGCTTAATGATGGCGGCGGCATGGATTATTGTCATCGCCAGTGACCCGGCACCAAGTGATTCCGTGGGGCCAATGTTTGAACGCGTGACAAGCGTGGTGGTGGCAGGACTCAGCGTCACATTCACAATTTGGATGTTCTCCACCAAACTGGCGCGCGTAGCCACCATGCAATCCATCGCCAACGGGTGGCGCCAGATTGCGCAACTTCTTTTGCGCGCGCAAATGCTGCCATTTACTGACGCCGATCTTGCGGACTTTCGCATGCGCAATCATTTGGCCACCGCAAATCTTGCCAGCACATGCGATCTGCGCGAGCAATACACCTTTGAGGCACGCATTGTCCTTGGAAACTTTGCGCCGGTGCTTGAAATGTTGGCAGAGCAACAGCGTGTGTTGTTGCTCGTGCGCTCGTTGGCCACGGGTCGATTTCATGATTCCACATTGAATGCGTCGGTATCGGAAATGCTGAACGCGCCGCTGCGAGTTTTGGTTGAGCGAGTTGAAACACTTGGTGACTTTTTTATAAAGACGCCGATGGTGGGTGTTGAAAATATTCCAGACCCTGCAGAGGGCGAAAATGTTGCGCATGATTCCAACCTGGCTGGGCAAGCCAATAGAGGAAGTATTTGGAAAGAGTGCGGCGTGCCAAGCGCGGCACAGGTGCGTGCGCGAGCGATTGCGGACGGGTGCAATGCCATCGATGTTGCGCGCCTTGTCTATCGACGCGATGCACTGGCGTTGCTAGAAGATTCCGTGCGCCATGCGCAAAACACCTCGCGCCACGGATTTGTATGGAGTAAAAATTCATTGCACAGCGCCGTTGAACTTGCCGATGGACAGCGGACTTATGGGGAAATTTTTAATACACTGAAGCCGTTGCCACAATGAATAAATTCTCCACTAATGCCGTGCGAACCTTATCGCCCCTGCTTCTCACTTTACTTTTATGCGCGGGCTGCAATCCAAACATAGATGTGGACGGCGCGCTGTTGCCAGCGTGGATGGTGGCCATGATTCTTGGAGTGATTCTTGCCGTAGGCGCGCGCTCGGTGCTTATACGCACGGGTATTGACCGCTTTCTTGTGGCGCGTGCGCTTGTGTATGTGTCCCTCACCATCACATTCAGTTGCTTGGTGTGGCTGATTGTGTTCCGCTACTGAGCAATCCATGGCAGAAACACCAACCACCACAAGCACCGTGAACGCGCAGGCCGCGCAAGATATGCGCCGCCAAAAAATTGCGCGCGTGTTTTCATTTGCCGCCATTGCCGTGGGCGTGTTGAGTTTGGGAATATTGTGGAACCAACTGCAGCGCTATCCACGCACCGACGACGCGTATGTGCGCGCCAACACCATTGGCATGGCGCCGCGCGTATTCGGGCAAATTGTGGAGTTGCCCATCAAGGACAATCAAATTGTGCATGTGGGCGATCTGTTGTATCGAATGGATCCGCGTCCCTATGAAATTGCGTTGGCGCGCGCCCAAGCGCAATTGGCCGTGGTTGAATTTGATGTGAAGGCGTTGGCCGACAGCGTTCAAGTTGCGCAGGCAAAGATTGATACATCAAACGCGGAGGTTCGCCGCGCGGAAGCCGACATTTTGCGCCGCAAAGCTGACGTAGTGGCAACACAAGCGCGCGCGGATTACGCCGCGGACTATCTCTCGCGCGTGCGGCCTTTGCTTGAGCAGGAATTTATTACCGCCGACCGCGTGGCGCTTGCGCAAAGCGACATGGAAGCCGCCAAAGCCGCGGTTGCCGCTGCAAACGCGGGCGTGGCTAGCGCGGAGGCTTCGCTTATTGCCGCCAAGACTTCCGTGACCAGCGCGAAGTCGGAGGAAAATAAATCGCGCAACGCGCTGGCGCAGGTTGGCGATGTGAATGTGCGCGTGGCCGCGGCGCGCGTTGAAGTGGACGACGCAAAGTTGAACTTGTACTACTGCGAAGTTCGCGCGTCGGTCGAAGGTTGGGTGACAAATCTAAATACAAATGTTGGCGCGTTTGTGAAAGTGGGCGACACATTGTTCTCCATTGTGCAGAACACGGAATGGTGGGTCATGGCCAATTTTCTGGAGACGGAGATTGAGCAAATCCGTGTGGGTCAGGAAGTCGCCGTCTATATATACGCCTATCCCGGTCACCGCTTCAAAGGAACTGTGCAGGGAATTGGATGGGCGCTGTATCAGGCCAACGGCGCTACGCAACAATCGCTGCCCGATGTGAAGCCAACGCTGAATTGGGTGCGGCTTGCGCAGCGATTTCCCGTGCGCATTACGTTGGCCCCCTTCGATGAAACATATCCGTATCGCATGGGCGCAACCGTGACGGCCATTGTGAAAACCGATGGACGCAATCCCATTGTGCAACAACTTGGATTGATGGGTTCGCCATTTAAGGCTGAGCCGGACACGTTCCCGGTGTCGGGTTCGGGACCGACGGATGCGTCACTCACCGCGCCAAAGTCGCAGCCTTAATTTTAAATTGCGTGTGAGGCGTTGGTCACGGCGTAGAGAAAGTTGCGCTAAGCAAGAGTAAATAAATTAACGCACACCTGTAACGCTGCCTGGTCCGGCGCCAGATGCGTAAATTAAATTGGCGCTGCTGCACAACAAATCGGATCGTGTTTCAATGCGCAGCGATCGCGCTTGAAACAAATCATGCTCCGCGTCGAGCAATTCTGGCAACGTGCTTAAGCCAAGTTCATACGCGCGCTTGACCGCGTTAAACGTGTCAAGAGCGGAAACCAACAGCGCTTTGGCCGCGTCGTATTGTGCGCGGTCACTTTGCAATGTGTAATACGCGCGCCATACTTCGTCGGCGGCATTCAAGCGCGATTGTGCAAGACGCGCCGCAGACGCCGCACGATTAGCGCCGGCTTCAAACAGCGCCGCATCGCGCGCGCCGTTGTCATAGAGCAACCACTTACCACCCAGAAAAATTTGACCATTAAAGCCCCAGCCATCACCTTGAATATCAAAGCCCGTGACTTCATAGTTAAGGAAGCCATAACCGGCGGTGCCGCGCGTAACCACCTCGGGCAAAAATTCCGCTTGGGCGCGGCGCACATCAGCTTCACGCGCGCGCAAATCCAGCACCGCAGATGCAAGATCGGGGCGACTTGCCAGCGCTTGATCAATGATGCCGTCTATGCCCATGGTCAACATGGGCGGCAAATCACTTTCCGCAGCCATGTCAATTGGAATAGCGACCGTTGCGGGAAATCCAGTGCGCGTGCGCAAATCACCTTCGGCAACAAAAACATCTGCGCGGCGCTTCTCTAATTTATACAGCGTTTGCGCAAAGGCTTGGCGCGCGATCAATGTGTCGGGGCGCGTGGCAAGACCAAGTTTAAGTTTGGCCTCGGTGGCTTTCAACACGCTGCGCGCGGCCAAAACATCTTGCTCCGCCGCGGTGCGCAAACCAAGGGCGGACTCCAATTTAAAATACGCGCTCTGCACTTCAAACACCACGCGCTGAATAGTGCGATCGTGCGACATGTTTGCGGCGGCAAGTTCGGCGCGCGCGCGGTCGGTATCGGCGTCACGGCGACCAAAGTCCAGAAGTAACCATGAGGCATACACCTGCGGCGTGAAACGAAACTCGCGGTCTGGTGGCGCATTGCTGCCGTAACCAAACGCTAGACCAGGCTCTTCAAAATAATCGCCTCCAGCTTCAACGCCAATGTTGGGTCCGTATGCCGCAAGCGCTTTTTGCTCACGCGCCGCGGCGGCGCGGGCACGCTGCCACGATTCACGCGTGGCCGGATTGGCCTCAAGCGCGGTGGCCGCAAGTTCCGCAAGGCCCCACACACGTTCAACACCAAAACCCGCTTGTTCCGTTATCCCAACATCCGTGCCCGCCGATGAATTTTTTTGCTGCTCGGAAACTTGATCCGCACCGCTTTTATCAACCACAAGAAGATTGGTGTCGTCAACAGCTGAAGTTGCCGAAGGAAGTGACGTGTTTGAAACAATGGGTTGAATGACCGTGACTAAATTATTTTTCTGCGCCGACATTGCCGCTTGCTGTTGCACCGCACGCTCAATGCCACGCTCTATGGCTTTGGCTTGCTCTTGATCCGATTGCTTGCCAAGTTTGCTTAAGCGAGCCACCATTGAATTTGGCGAATCGGCTGCGGGCTGCGCGTTTGATGTGGAGCCTGGACCTTGCGCAACCTGCGTATCAATTTTTTTCTCTATGCCGGCAAGTTCGTCCTCCCACAAATTAGATTTGGGACTGCACGAACAAATAAAACCCACCGAAAGAAGTATGGAAGAGAATTTGCCAAGTTGCGCTTGCACAACACAATCGTAACGGCGCACACGAACGTAGGCAAACAAGCCACGACTGGTTCCGCCCGATTATTTTAAACTGAGTCGCGCGAAACCTTTCCCGCAGCGCGCCAGGCTTTGAACCACTGCAGAACAATGGGCAAAACACTCACAAAAATTATGACCAGGATGACCTTGGAAAAATTATTTTTGATCAGCGGAATATTTCCAAACAGCGCGCCAGCTCCAACAAATCCAACCACCCATAACGTGGCGCCCGTGATGTTGTAGGCGATAAAGCGCGGGTAACTCATTGTGCCAACGCCGGCCACGAATGGCGCAAAGGTGCGAACGATCGGCACAAATTGCGCATAAATAATCGCCTTACCGCCATGCTTTTCAAAGAACGCCTGAGTCTTTTCCAAGTGCGCCTTTTTTAGAAACCTAAACTTGCCACTGAACGCGGGCGGACCAATGAACTTGCCAATGTGGTAGTTCAGCGTATTGCCAAGAATTGCCGCTGTAAAAAGAATGGCCATAATCAGTGGCACGCTCAGTCCACCTTGCGCCGCAAGCGCGCCAGCCGCAAACATAAGTGAGTCGCCAGGCAAAAACGGCGTGACCACAAAGCCAGTTTCCGCAAACACAATCGCAAACAAAATGGCATAAGTCCACACCCCATAGCGTGCGCTTAATTCGCGCAGCAAAACATCAAGTTCCGTAAACAATCGCAAAAATTCATGCCAAAGCTCAAGCATGTTGCGCCAACTGAATGGTGTTTTTGATAATCACACGGCGAGTTTAGCAACCACACCAGCCCCGCAAATTCCCGCGTCGCAAAAGTGGTGGCACCACAACCAAGTTCAGCACCCACACCAGCCCCACAAAGTCCCGCGTCGCAAACGTGGTGGCACCGCAACCAAGTTCAACACCCACCCGAGCCACGCACATTCCCGCGTCGCAGAAAGGGTGGCACCACAAGCGAGTTTAGCACCCGCGCAAGCCCCGCTTGCGTGGGGTGCGTTGTCTGAGCGACTGGTGCCACCCTTTCTGCAAAGCGTTCACTTACTTGCTTACTTACTTGCTTGCTCACGAGCGATGCATCACCCGCGCACCCAGCGCAAACTTTCACCTTCGATTATTAGAGAGCGCCATAAAATTACACATGCGCAACAACATGCGCGCCCCAACATTCGCGTCCCACTCATCATTGTCACCCGGAGCCACCTCATTCAAATCCAAAGCAATGATTTTCTTGCCCGATTTCACCACGCTCTGCATCAGATACGCCGCCTGTTCAAATTCCAATCCACCCGCGACCGGAGTTCCAGTATTAGGACAAAGCTTTTGATCCAAACCATCAATATCAAAACTGATATACACATTTTCAGGAAGCTGGTCGACAATGTGCTCCACTTGCTGCGCCCATGTTTTTCCGTTGTATTGCTCGTGCTTTAAATCACGGTCAAAATAAGTGACGACCCGGCCTTCCTGTTGGCGCATCACGTTCACTTCTTCTTCGCAATAATCGCGAATACCAACTTGGACAAGCTTGCTGACTTGAGAAATCCCAAGCGCATTATGCATGATGGAAGCGTGCGAATACAAGAAACCCTCGTACGCGTTTCGCAAATCAGCATGTGCGTCAATTTGTAAAATGCCAAACGAGGAATATTTTTCCGCAAGCGCCTGCATCAATCCAAATGGAGTACTGTGATCGCCGCCAAGCAAAGCCACCATTTTTCCTTGATTCATCCAATGCAGGCAACGTTGTTTCACCCAAGCGTTCAACCACAAGGATCCTTCATTGACCACGTTCCTGATTTGCTCA
>SYAD01000085.1 GCA_005789005.1 Planctomycetia bacterium
ATTTTTTCAAAAAATTTTTTTGAAAAAAATTTTTTTACCCTAACGAGGCGAAGGGAGAAGCGTAACCAAGCATGAACCACTCGGCAAGGTGATCGCTACAAAGATTGCTCCTGCGCGGCGGCGGCATCTTTGGAACCGTGGCAATGTTTGAATTTTTTACCGCTTCCGCAAGGACACAATTCATTTCGTCCCACCACCGCGGACATGTCAGAACTAGCGCTTGCCGCTCGTTTAGAGGCGACTTGCGTTACAACAACTGGCGCTTGATTGGCGGCGGCTGCGTTGGCGACTTGCGAGTCTTGCGGCGCCGGAGATTGCGGCGCGGGAGTTTGTGATTGCGGCATTTGCGGCATCAGTTCGCCTTTCAGTAGAACTTCACTCAGGCGATTTTGCACGCTTTCCATCATCTCACTGTAGAGCCGCGAAGATTCCTTCTTGAACTCAATGCGCGGATCTTTTTGACTGAAGGCGCGGAACCCAATGGCGTCACGGATTTGATCCATACTGCGTAAATGATCTTTCCACGCGTTGTCGATGGTTTGTAAAATGATCCAGCGCTCGAAATGGGAGAGTTCGCTTCGTAATGCTTCGCGAATTCTCGCTGCGACAATTGCCTTGGGATCGCTTGCGAATGACTTGCGGTCGTGGTTCGTGAGGGGTGTTTGATATTCCTGCTTGAGCCAAGTGTCGACTGCGTCCATTTCGCGGCCAGCCGCGAGGCATTCATCCGCGCGCGCTTGAATCCGCGCGTCGTCAAATTTGCGCGCCTGCGCCAGAAGCAACTCGCGCAACTCCACTGGGTTTGAACTTGGCAACTCCTGTGGGTTCCAACCCATTTGAAATCGCGTATTGGCCCATGAACAAAACGACGTGATTGCCGATTGAGCGTCGGCCTGCAAGCGCGCAGTGGTGTACTTGATGGCGAAATCAATTGGATAAGTACGTTCACGTTCCGCATAGGCCTCGCGCGCGCGGCGCACCAAATGATCGGCGGCCACTTGCGCATCTTCGGCTTCGATGAATTCATTTGGCTCCACTTTCACAGCCAAATAGCGCTCAGACCACAAGCACAATTCCTTGGCGCTGTAATCCTGAACCAAAAGTGAATCCAAAGGAGTCAAATCAATGGATTCAATATGTTTGTGCGAGGCCGCCTCCAGAAATTTCCGGACCGCGGAGCGATCGCCCGACTTGATGAAGTCTGTTTCAATGTTCGCGCCGAATTTATCCAACGCCCACTTTTGCAGGCCTGGAATATCAAACTCCTCCACACTTATTTCTTGCGGCATGGTTTCCGCAACTACCAGCTCAATGTTGTGTTGCGCCTCTTCAAGCGCGTCCACCACCAACATCTTGTGGATTTGATCGCGGTCCTTGCCACGCAAACGCGACGGCTCAATTTGCATGTTCATTTTTTCACGCGCCCACTCGCTCACGCAATTCGGCACATGCAGCGATCCAAGATAAAGACCAGCCGCCTCATGAATGGCTGGCTCTAAAAATCGCCATGAAGCCCCGCGAATATCTACGCCCTCCAAAATGGGTTGACGCAATCCGTAGAAATTCCGGCGTTGATATTCCATTGGCTCGTCGTAGTCCAAAATTTGCTTGCGCATTTGGAAGTTGCGTTCCTCAACCTTGCGCTGCGCCTTCTCCACGGCGCGGTTGAGCATGGGCGCCTCGATGGAATCTCCCTCCTTCATTCCTAAACGGGACAGAAGCGAAAGCGTGGCTTTCCCAGCGAAAATCTTCATTAAATCATCCTCAAGGCTGAGGAAGAAACGACTGCTTCCCCGGTCGCCTTGACGACCTGATCGACCGCGCAATTGATTGTCAATGCGGCGGCTTTCATGGCGTTCTGTTCCAATGATGTGCAGTCCGCCCATTGCCTCACCGCTGGGCCACAGTTGCAACCGATGCAATTGGAAACTTCCAAGCGCGTCAAGTTCCTTCAATAATTCCGCCTCGGTTCCAGCTTGCGCGCGCTTTTCACTGACGCCGCGAAGTTCAACCACCCAGTGCCGCAACAAGGCCAAGTGCGCGGATGAATCATCCATGGCCGCCACCGCGGCGCGCTCCATCTTGGCGCGGCGCACTAGTAAATGTTTTTCAATCGCCGAAAGAATTTTGGCGTCGGTCCATGTCGCGTCCACTTCGCGTGGCGCCATGTCGCGCTTTTTCCAATGCTCGATCAAGGCGGCGCGATCAATCTTTCCCAACTTGATGTCGGTTCCGCGACCCGCCATGTTTGTGGCCACCATGACCGCCGCGAGTTGCCCGGCGTTGCTCACAATGTCGGCTTCGCGCTCATGCTGCTTGGCGTTGAGGACCTCATGCTTGATGCCAGGGCCCTTGCTCAACATGGCGCTGAGTTTCTCGCTCTTGTCCACGCTGGTTGTTCCCACAAGAACAGGCCGGCCGATGTCATGCATGCGCGAGATCTCATCAATGATCGCCTTCCATTTATCTTTTTCACCAAGGAACACCAGGTCATGACGGTCGGTTCTGCACGCGGGAACATTGGTGGGAATACTCACAACGTCCAAGTGATAAATTTCGTGGAACTCGGTGGCTTCGGTGTCGGCGGTGCCGGTCATGCCGGCGAGACGCTTGTACAACTTGAAATAATTCTGAATAGTG
>SYAD01000086.1 GCA_005789005.1 Planctomycetia bacterium
CGGGTCTGGGACTAACGGGTTGCCGCCGATGGCCAGAATCCAAAATTGTTCCAAACGCAAGTCAGCCCGCCAACCGCACGCCTGGCGTGTCGGTGACGTATTCAACCGCCGTTGATTTCATGGGCATTGGGTACGGACTTCTCGCCACCAGTTACGACGGCCGGCCAATCAAACTTGATGGAAATTCCGCGCATCCATATTGGGGCGGCACATCCACAAGTTGGATGCAGTCGCGCGTGCTTGAACTGTATGACCCCGATCGCAGTCGCCAAGTTTTCCGCGCGGGCAAGCCATCAAGCGACGCCGAATTTAAATCATGGCTTGGCGAGCGCGCCAAAGCACTGCAAGCCAAGCAGGGCGACAGCCTAGTTGTTCTCACGGAAAAAACTTCCAGCCCAACCATGTTGGACATGATCGCCCGCGTCTCGCAGGCTTTCCCAAAAGCAAAAGTTGTTCAGTGGAACCCCATCTTCGGCACCGCGCACAGCGAAGGTTCGCGCATCGCTTTTGGACAGCCAACGCGCGCGCAACCACAACTAGAAAAAGCCACGGTCATTGTGGCTCTTGACTGGGATCCATTTTCCGCCAGTCCATTCTCGCTTCGCAACACGCGCGCCTGGGCCGATGGTCGCCGTGTGCGCGCCGAAGATCCAAGCAAGCAAACGCAAAACAGAATGTATGTGGTTGAAGCTGGCGTGAGCGTTTCTGGAATGGCCGCCGATAGTCGCTTGGCCGTTCGACGCGGCGATATGCCGGTGTTTGTGGCCATGATCGCTCAAGCGCTTGGCATGACGGGTGACTCAACATTGAAGTCCGCCATTGATCGCTTGGCAACGTGTCCCGCGTCAAAAAATTTATTGGGCGAGCATGAGAAAGAAATCTTTGAGCAACTTGTGAAGGACTTGAAGGGCGCGAAGGGTTCATCCGTGTTGGTGTGTGGCGATGGCCAACCCGCGGAAGTTGTCGCGCTGGTGGCCGCCATCAATGAATCACTTGGCGCCAACGGCACAACACTGAACATGGAGCCAATGTCTCCCGACGCAATGGACTTGCCTGAACTTGTCAAGAGCATGAACGCGGGCCAAGTTGACACGCTCATGATTCTTGGCGCCAATCCTTGTTACAACGCGCCAGCTGATTTGGATTTCTCCAAGGCCATGGGCAAGGTTCCAAACGTCGCGCGCGTGGCGTATTACCGCGACGAAACCAGCATGGACCCCGCGTGCACATTCCATGTTCCACAGTCGCACTTCTTGGAAAGTTGGGGCGATGTGCGCGCGCCAGACGGAACTCTTTCCGTGCAACAGCCGCTGATTCAACCCATGATTGATCCAGCGCAAGGCGGACACAGCGCCATTGAAGCGCTGGGCATGTTGCTGACAAGCACGCTTGGTGATTCGCAACCACAAGATGGATATGCCATGGTGCGCCGCACGCACATGGCCATGAGCGGACTCAATGGCTCAACTTTTGAAGCCGCGTGGCGCACGTGGCTTGACACTGGAATCATCGCGGGCAAACCAATCACCAGTGTGAATGTCTCCTCACGCGCCGGCGACATTGCGCGCGCCGTCAACACTCTCGCCGACGCGCAACCCGCCAACCGCGACGCCAGCGTTGAATTATGTTTCATGAATGACGCGCGCGTATTCGACGGATCCCTCGCAAACAGTGGATGGCTTCAAGAGCTTCCTGATCCCGTCACCAAAATCACGTGGGACAACGCGCTGCTTATGTCTGTTGCAACAATGCGCCGACTTGGTCTACGCCAAGGAAGTATGGTCACCGTGACCGCTGGCGGTCGAAGCATGCAAGCCGCGGCGTTTCCAGTTCCAGGCATGGTTGATGACTGCGTAAGTATTTCGTTGGGTTGCGGCCGCGGCGACTCCGCTGGTCGATTGGCGGCTGGAGCAGGTTTCAACGCCTATCCAATGCGCACAACTTCCAACATGCGCTTGGCGCGTGGCGCAAGTTTGCAACCCACTGGCGAAATCTACACATTCGCGCACACGCAAGATCACGGCAGCGTTGACGCCGCGCTCATTCCAAGCGTTCCCCACGACGGCATTCAAGAGCGATTGCCAACGTTGGTGCGCCAAACTTCTTTAGCGTCATACAAAACCCATCCTGATTTCGCCGGCCATGCAGTGCACATGCCGCATCGACTTTCATTGTGGCAAGAAAATAATTTGGACGGCGCGCAGTTCCGCTGGGCCATGTCGGTGGATCTCACCACATGCACTGGTTGCAGTGCGTGCGTCACGGCGTGCCAGGCGGAAAATAATATTCCAATCGTGGGCAAGGACCAGGTCAAGCGCGGCCGCGAAATGTTCTGGATTCGAATCGATCGATATTTCCGCGGGGCCGACGCGGCCAAGCCCGATGGATTTGCCATTCAACCAGTGGCGTGCATGCACTGTGAAAATGCTCCGTGCGAGCAAGTGTGTCCAGTTGCCGCAACCGTGCATGACCCCGACGGCATCAACAGCATGGTGTACAACCGTTGCATAGGCACGCGCTATTGCAGTAACAATTGTCCATACAAAGTGCGTCGTTTCAACTTCTTTGATTATCAACGGCGCGAACCGGTGCGCGAGCAAAGTGGTCCGCTCGCCGTGAAGCCAGAATATTTTGTTGAGACTGGCCCAGACGTCTTGGTGCGCATGCAATTTAATCCTGAAGTCACCGTGCGCATGCGCGGTGTCATGGAGAAATGTTCCTTCTGTGTGCAACGCATCGCCGCGGCCAAGATCAAGTACAAGAATCAATGGGTGAAAGCTGGCGGCACAAGCGCGGGCACTTCCAATTTCTCCATTCCAGATGGCGCCATTATCACGGCGTGTCAACAAGCGTGCCCCGCGCAGGCGATTGTGTTTGGCGACTTGAACGATCCAAAGAGCCAAGTGAGCAAGTTGCACGCCAACAAACTTTCATACGGCATGCTTGAGGAGTTGAATGTGAAG
The DNA here is from genome assembly GCA_005789005.1 of Planctomycetia bacterium. Classification (GTDB taxonomy): domain Bacteria; phylum Planctomycetota; class Phycisphaerae; order Phycisphaerales; family SM1A02; genus SYAC01. The sequence goes on from SYAD01000086.1 coordinate 2,964, forward strand.
CCACGCGTGAAGTACATGGCGAAGGTCATCAACCCAGCGGTCGATCACTCTGGACACGATCACGGACATGATCACGGACACGATCACGGAGCGCATTCATGAGTTCCCTTCCCGTAAATCGCCAAACCGCGCTTCCTGGTTTTCAGGAATCCGACAACACCGCTGAGAATCCAGGCGTGCGCGCGCCGCTTGTGTTGAACATGGATCGCTTTGGTCAAGTCACGCGCCAAGTCTGCCAAGTGGCGGAATCCAAGAAGCCGCCCTTCGCGTGGTACGCCGCGTTCACAATCAGTTTGGGTCTTGTCGGCTTGCTGGGCTTCTGCGTCAACTATCTCATCTTCACTGGCGTTGGCGTGTGGGGTTTGAACAATCCCGTCATGTGGGCGTTCGACATCACCAACTTCGTGTTCTGGGTCGGCATCGGTCACGCCGGAACTTTGATCAGCGCCATCTTGTTTTTGTTTAGACAAAAGTGGCGCACTGGCATCAATCGATTCGCCGAAGCCATGACCATCTTCGCCGTTATTTGCGCTGGACTTTTTCCAGGCATTCACGTTGGACGCGTGTGGTTGGCGTATTGGCTCTTTCCAATTCCCAATCAAATGGAAATGTGGCCGCAATTCCGCAGTCCGCTGTTGTGGGACGTGTTCGCGGTGGGAACGTACTTCACGGTTTCATTTGTGTTTTGGTTCGTGGGCATGGTTCCAGACTTGGCCACACTGCGCGACCGCGCCACCGGACGCATTCAACAATTCGCATATGGATTGTTCGCGCTTGGTTGGAGAGGAAGCAATCGACATTGGCATCGCTATGAGCGGGCGTATTTGTTGCTGGCCGCGTTGAGCACGCCACTAGTGTTAAGCGTGCATTCCGTTGTGAGTTTCGATTTCGCCGTGAGCCAAGTTCCAGGTTGGCACACAACAATCTTCCCGCCGTACTTTGTCGCGGGCGCCATCTTCAGCGGTTTCGCGATGGTGGTCACGCTCGCGGTTCCCGCGCGCCAACTTTTCGGCCTAAAGGATCTCATCACGCTGCGCCACTTGGACAACATGAACAAAATTATCCTGGTCACGGGATGCATGGTGGGGTACGCCTACTCCATGGAGTTCTTCATCGCGTGGTATTCGGGCGCCGTGTATGAGCGCTTCGCGTTCATCAACCGCGCGTTCGGACAATATTGGTGGGCCTATTGGATCATGGTCAGTTGCAACGTCATCACGCCGCAGTTGTTCTGGTTCAAGAGCATCCGCACCAGTATTCCAATTATGTTCGCGCTGTGTCTTGTGGTGAACATCGGAATGTGGTTTGAGCGCTTCGTGATTATTGTCACCAGCCTTGCCAATGATTTCCTTCCTACTAGTTGGGACTTCTTCACGCCAACATGGGTTGACATGGGAACCATGTTGGGCGCGTTTGGATTGTTTGGAATACTCTTCCTTTTATTCTGTCGATATTTGCCAATGATCGCGATCGCGGAAGTGAAGGCAACCATGCCACAAGCTGATCCGCATTGGTCCGGCTACGCCGCCCATGATGATCACGGCCATGCGGGCGGCTCCGCACAGCCATCATTTGCAAGTCCAGACGCGCTGCGTAGTCCCGGCAGCGGTCCAGACGGAGGACCATCCGCGCCATGACAACTCTTTCACCAATACCTTCACCCGTAGTTCAAGGCAATCAAATTCCGCGCAAGCGTTTGTACGGAATCATGGCGGAGTTTCATGATCCCGCCGCGCTCATGGCGGCCGCGGACAAAGTTCGCATGGCTGGGTTTCGTTGGTGGGATTGCCACACGCCATTTCCCGTGCACGGACTTGACCAAGCCATGGGAATCAAACGAACTATTTTGCCAGTGCTTGTGTTTGGCGCCGGCATGACTGGAACCATGATCGGTTTTTGTTTGCAAGCTTTCACGAATGCCGCAAGTTTCTCAATTTGGGCTTTGGTATGGGTCACTGGATATCCATTCTTAATCAGCGGAAAGCCGTTGATCAGTTTGCCCGCGTTTATTCCCGTCATGTTTGAACTCACCATCTTATTTTCCGCCTTAAGCGCGGTGGGAATCATGTTCTTGTTCAACGGTTTGCCGCGCTGGAATCATCCATTGCTTGCCAACAAGCGTTTCTTGCGCGTCACGGACGACCGATTTTTCATCGTGATCGAATCACGCGACCCGCGCTTCTTCGCCAGTCGCACCGAACAATTCCTGAAAGATCTTGGCGCCAAAGCCGTCGAGATGGTGGAAGCATAATCATGCCACGCATCTTTATATTTGTTGGATTTATTCTTCTGCTGTGCTTGCTCTTGCCGCCCGCCATTATCGCGCGCGTTCGCAGCACGCCCAACTCCAATCTTCCCATCCACATTATTCAGGACATGGCTTTTCAGTCCAAGTATAAAACCCAAGCAGTCAATCCAATGTTTGCCGACGGAAACACCATGCGTCCACCAGTGGTCAACGCGGTGGCCCGTGGTGAAACCTATCTTGACGCGCATTTGTATGACGGCGTGATTGATGGTCAATGGGCCAACGTGCTTCCATCGCAAGTTGCAATGGATTTTGCAACGCTTCGGCGCGGGCAAGAGAGCTTTGATATTTATTGCTCGGTGTGCCACGGAATTTCTGGCGGCGGCAATGGAATTGTGAATCAACGCGCCATGGAATTGGTCGCCAACACCAACGGCCCCGTGAATGGAACCGTGTGGGTGCAAGCCAAGAATTTAGTGCACGATGAATTGGTCACCGTGCAACCCATGGGACAAGTGTTCAACACAATCACCTACGGCATTCGCAACATGGCGGGCTACGGCAGCCAAATTCCAACCGAGGATCGCTGGGCCATCGCGGCCTATGTGAAGGCCTTGCAACGCAGCCAAAATGCGCAACCTTCGGATGTTCCCGCTGGAACCAAAGTCGCCGACAGTATCGGCTCCACGCCCAACACTATTTCAACCAGCAACGCGGCAAACAATGTGACGCCAACTCCGATGAACGTTTCTGTCTCCAACCCGGCCGCATCAATGTCCGAGGGCAAGCTATGAGCGAAAGCGCGCCCGCCGTAAATTTAACGCCAGCAAATATTCGCGCCGACGCGTTGGCAACGCCTGGTACGGGTTTAAGAATTCTTGGTTTCGCGATTCTTGTCATCGCATTTGTGTTGGGCATGCGCACGCCGGACCAAGGATTGTTCTTGCGCATCTGGATGCAATCGTGGTTGTTTGTCACATCCATTTCATTGGGCGCGTTGTTTTTCTTGATCATGCACCACATCACCCACGCTGGGTGGAGCGTTGTGGTGCGCCGACCCGCCGAGGCAATCGCCGCAAATCTGCAATGGGTTTGGATGGGATTTTTGCCATTCGTGTTCTACGCGTGGAAAGGTGAGTTGGACTTTATTTTTCCATGGGCCAATCTCGCGGCGCTGAAAGAAATTTCTTTGGCCGAGGCGGAATTGGTCGCCAAGAAATCCGCTTTTCTGAATGAAAAGTTTTTTATGATCCGCGCCGCGGTGTATTTGCTGACATGGTTTGTTCTCGCGCGCTTCTTCGTGGGCAACTCAGTGGCGCAAGACAGCGACGGGTCCGTCGCGCACACAAAGAAACTGGAGAAGTGGGCCGGTCCCGCCGCGATTCTTTTTGGAATCACCACATCCTTCGCCGCCTTTGACTGGATTATGAGCCTGAACCCCGCGTGGTTTAGCACCATGTTTGGCTTGTATTTCTTCGTGGGTTGCTGCACCGGCGGCTTCGCCTACATCGGTATTGTGTGCCTGCGCTTGCAATCGCTTGGCTACCTCAAGGGCATCATCACCACGGAGCACTATCAAGATATTGGCAAGTTGCTCTTCGCTTTCGGCGTGGTGTTCTGGGCCTACATCGCGTTCAGTCAATACATGTTGATTTGGTATGGAAATATCCCAGAGGAAACCGCGTGGTTCTTGGCGCGCCAAATTGGTGAGTGGCGCTGGATCAGCGTGGTGCTTTTGTTCGGACATTTCATTTTGCCGTTCTTGTTTTTAATCAGCCGATGGACCAAGCGTTGGCGCGGCACGTTACTCTTTGCGTGCGTATGGATGGTCGCCGCGCAATGGTTTGATTTGTACTACTTGATTCAACCAAAAATTCCGCATGACATTGGCGCCTACGACACCTACGAGCAAATCTTGGCGCAATACAGCAATGAAAGCGCGCATTTTTTCAACCCCTGGAATTGGGTTTTGTTGATCGGCTTCATGCTCATGCTTGTTGGCACAACCCTGCGCCGGTTGAGCTCAATGGGATTGTTGTGCGTTAAAGACCCGCGCCTGACTGAAAGTTTGCGTTTTGAAAATATGTAATGGAACATTGAAATGACAACCGCACCCACAGACATTTTCAAGCAACTCGATGATCCCGAGCCAGGCAGCACCTGGTTCTGGTCGTTGGCAACTATTGTCGCGTTCGTGGTCATCATTGTCGCGGCAAGCGCCTTCTATTTCAAGATTGATTCATTTGAAGAGAACGCCAAAGTGATTGATCAGCCAACGCTTAGCCTTGAGCAATTGCGCGCCACCCAGCGCGAGGAGTTGGCCGTGTACAGCACGTACACCTGGACCATGCCCGATGGAACAACCGCAACCTTCACGCGCATACCAATTGATCGCGCCATGGAAATGTTCATGCAAGACGCCAAGAACGCGCCGCAAACATTGCCCGCCAACAGCAAGCCAACTGCGACACCAGCTGCGGCACCAACCCCAACTCCCGCCGCGAAACCTGGAGCGCCTCAATGAATTCGCGCCAAGCCACACTGCTTGTTTGTCTCATCGCGGTGGCGGCTTTGGCGCAATCTGCTTTCGCTCAACGGCCGCTCGATCCACACGGATATCAGGCGCCAGTGCAAACCACCGACGCTCCCAAGGAACTTGAGGGACTTGAAGTGACGGATCAGCGCGGCGTTGTGTTGCCAATGCAAAGCGCGCTGGTGGATGAAAATGGAAAAGCAATCACGCTTGGTGAACTATTCACCGACGGCCGCCCCAAGCTTGTGCAACTTGGCTACATGAAGTGCCCCATGTTGTGCGGCCTTGCCCTCAACGGTCTTGTGCGCGGCATGCAGGGACTTGATTGGTCGGTGGGCGATCAATTTGATGTGTTGTTCATCAGCATCAACCCAGAGGAAACATTTGAATTGGCCGCCGCCAAGCGCAAAGGCTACGCCGCGGAATACGCGCGCGCCGGTGGCGAAAAAGGGTGGCGCTTCTTAACCGGCAGCGAAGCCAGCGTGCGCGGTATTGCCAACGCGGTTGGATTTCCATATCGCAAAATGGACAACGGCGAATACGCGCACCCCGCGGCCGTATTTGTTGTGACAGGCGACGGACGGTTGGCGCAATATTTACCGGGCGTGGCTCAATC
>SYAD01000087.1 GCA_005789005.1 Planctomycetia bacterium
AATGCGCAGCCGCATTGTTTCCATGGTGCGCGGCTTTATGCAGCGGCGCGGATTTCTGGAGGTGGAGACGCCCATGATGCAACCGCTCGCTGGTGGCGCCGCGGCGCGCCCATTTGTGACTACGCACAACGCGCTCGGTATGGATTTATTTTTACGCGTAGCTCCCGAGTTGTATCTCAAGCGATTGATCACCGGCGGCATGCCGCGCGTGTTTGAAATCAACCGCAACATCCGCAACGAAGGAGTTGATCGCAGCCATAATCCAGAGTTCACCGCAATGGAGGCGTACGAGGCCTTTGGTGATTACGCAAGCATCATGGACATGACGGAAGCGCTGGTGCATGAGTGCGCCACGGAAGTTGCAAAGGAAATGGCGGATGTTCCAGCGGGCCCCGTGCTTGCGTTTGGTGAATTCAAAGTGAATTACGCCAAGCCATTTCGCCGCGTCACCTTCGCGGAATTGTTCAAGCAAGGTTGCGGCATTGACTTGTTCAATGAGCAAGCTGTTTTACAAGAGGCGCAGACGCGCCACATTCCAAATGCCGCCACGATTGATCACTGGCTGCGTGTGGAGAAACTTTTTGAACTGCTCGCGGAGCCCAAGATCGATCCGTGCCAACCCACGTTTGTCACTGATTGGCCAAGCGCGGTGAGTCCACTGACGCGTCCGCGCGCCGACGATCCGCGCCTGTGCGAACGCGGCGATTTATTTATTGGTGGCATGGAGTTGGGGCCGCATTACAGCGAGTTGAACGACCCGGATGTGCAGCGCGCAAAATTCACGGAGCAACTGAAGGGCGTCAACGACGAGGAAACAACTTTCCGCACGCTTGATGAAGATTTTCTCGAGTCGCTCAAAGTGGGCATGCCACCGGCTGGCGGCATGGGACTGGGCATTGACCGCCTGGTGATGTTGCTCACCAACAGCGAGAGCATTCGCGATGTGATTCTCTTTCCTTTGATGAAGTCAGAGTGATGCCGCTCTTGAACGTGATTATTTTATGTGTTGTCGCGGCGACCTTTCTGTCGCGTGTTGGAGTGGCGAGTCAAACGCAAACGCCAAGCGCAACGGCGCCAGCAAGTGCAACGCAAACTTCAACGGCGCCAAAAATTGCGCCAGCAACTTCAATTGCAACTGCGAAGCCAAGCGAACAAACATTGGCGTATGCGGTTGAACGTTGGTATTTCATATCTCTCAAGGACATTCCTGTCGGCTGGTCGAGCATGCAAACCAAGCCAATTGATGGCGGATTTAGAACGGAATCGCAAACGCGTCTGCGCATGGCGCGCGAAAAGCAAATCCTTGGAATGTCCACCACGGCTTGGATTGAGGAGGACAACGAAGGTCATATGTTGCGCGCGGGGCAAAGCCAAACTGGTGGCGGCGTTTCGGTTCGTGTGTACTGGGAGAAGTTTGAAAATGGAGTGCGCGAGCGGCGCACACAGGGAGCCACGGTGACCGAGCGAGTGTTGCCAGCGATCGACAAGGATGCGCTCGCGCCGGTGGCCGCGCTTCGCGCCGCGCAAGCCGCCAAGGCGCAAGGCAAGACGGAATTTACATTGCTGATTTTGGATCCTGCCCAAGGCATGAAGCCTGAATCCGTTCGGTGGCAAAAAATTGACGCGACCAGCGTGATGATTCAAAATAAATCCGTTGAGTGCGAGCGTTGGAAATCAACAGGTGCATTGATCGCGGCGGGCAGTGAGGAATGTATTGCCGCCAACGGTGAAATCTTGCGCAGTCAAGTGCCAACGGGATTGGGCGTGATGCAAAGCGTGATGTGCGATGAAACCACGGCGATGGCGGCGATCGATGTCGCCAAGCCGCCAGTGGAGGTGATGGTGGCGAGTTTTGTGAAAGCGGATCGGCCCTTGGTTGGCGTGTCCGAAAAAAGATCCATCACACTTCTGGTTAAGGCCAAGAATTCGGCGATTATGCCGCCGCCACAAGAGGGATTTCAACGCGTCAAGCGCAATCCTGATGGATCGTTCCTGGTCACGGTCAATCTTGATGTGCCCGCGGATCCATCGCCCGCCATCGTGGGCAGCGACGTCGCGTTTATGGAATCATCCCCAATGATTGATTGGAATGACCCCGCGGTGTTGGCCTTGAAAAAAAGCGCGTTTGTGAAATGGAGCGGCGATCCAGCGGCGATCGATCCACTCACACGTTGCAAATTACTTCGCGCGGCCGTTGCCAATCACATCACGAATCAAAACCTGGGCAGCGCATTTGCCAGCGCCAGTGAAACCGCGCGCACAAAATCTGGAGATTGCACCGAGCACGCCGTGTTGCTCGCTGCGCTTCTGCGCGCTGATGGAATTCCCAGCCGCGTGGCGGCCGGCTTGGTGTGGGCGGAATTTTTTGCGGGCGAAACAAATGTTTTCGCTTGGCATTTGTGGACGCAAGCTTTCATCGACGGACGTTGGGTTGACCTGGACTCCACGCTTGGCCCAAGTGGGAACACGTTTCATGTCGGTCATCTATTGCTTGCCGTCACGCCACTCAGCGAGGCGGCCAGCGATCCCGCGTGGGCAAGTCTTCTTTCGTCAATGGGAAATATTTCAATCGAGGTGATTGATGGAGCGAATTGATGGTTGCCCCGGCATTCCCGCGCGCGATTCGCTTGGCTTCAAGGGAACATTTGGCAAGGTGTGCGTGGTGGGGGGTTCTTGCGGCGACCATCCAATGATTGGCGCGCCCGCGTTGGCCGCGCGCGCCGCGCTTCGCAGTGGATGTGGTTTGTGCACGGTCGCGGTCGCCGCTCCTATTTTATCCTCGGTGCTTTCCATAGTTCCTGCGGCAACTGGGGTGGCGCTTCCAGTGGATGCCGAGCAAAAATTATTTCCCGCGGGTTGCGCGCAGGTGATCGACCAGGCGCTTGTGAATGCCGACGCGTTGGTGATTGGTCCTGGCTTTGGACATGATGTGGCGCAGCAGCAAATTGTGATTCGATTGGTGGGCAGTTTTGCCAAGCCGATCATTGTGGACGCCGACGCGTTGCGTGCGTTGGCTTGCACTGTGGACTTTGCACGCGATATAAAGGCGCCAATCATTCTCACGCCGCATCCCGGCGAATTCGCCGCGCTGGCTCAATCGCTTGATCTGGAATTGGACGCGGTGAATGAATCAACTCGGGATCTTGCCGCGCACACATTGGCGGCGCGCCTTGGTTGCATCGTGGTGTTGAAGGGAGCGCACACAAGGGTCAGCGATGGATTGCGCGTTTGGAAAAGTCCACATGTGGAGGCGGCGCTGGCCATGGGTGGCAGCGGCGATGTTCTTTCAGGAATCATGGGTTCGTTCGCGGCGCAGTTTGCAAGCGGTAAATCCGCGGCGCCATTGGATTTGTTCCAAGTCGCTTGCTTGGCGGTGCACGTGCACGCGCTCACCGCCACGCGTTGGGCGCTCTCGCACGGTCACGCGGGACTTCTTCCAGAGGAACTCGCCGATGGAATTCCCGCAACATTGGCGCAACTTCGCGGTGAGTTGAATTGATCACGCCGCGCGCAAAATAATTTTTTTCACGGCTACACTCGCGACATGGATAACCACGAACATATTTCGATCAAGGATTTCCGCCCCAATTCACAAATCAGCGGCATCTATGGCTTGGTGAATCCACAAATCGGAACCACGCGCGCGGGCAAGCCTTTTTTCAAGGCCTTGATTCGTGACGCTTCCGGCGAGGCGGCGCTGCGCGTCTGGGTATTCGACGAGGCGCGCCTGGGAGAAACCATGCGAACCGGCTTTGTGTATCTCAGCGGGCAAACGCAAAATTACAATGGACAAGTCCAGGTGATCGCGGATGTGATTCGCTCCGAGGAAGTTTCCACCGAACAACTCAAAAAACTTTTGCCCGCCACCACGCGCGACATCGACGCCATGATGAAGGAAGTGGAGCGATTGCTGCACTCATTCAAGCATCCGGGCATGCGCGCGTTGGCCGAACAATATTTGGCAAATGAATACATCATGCAGCAATTCCGCCGCGCGCCAGCCGCGGTCAGCGTGCATCACGCGTATATCGGTGGGTTGCTTGAGCACACATTGCAACTCATGTTGCTTGCGGACGTGATGCTGCCGCTGTATCCGGGATTGAACCGCGACCTTGTGTTGATGGGTTTGTTCCTGCATGATCTTGGCAAGACAGTTGAGCTGGAATGGGAGCGTGGATTTGCCTACACCACCGAGGGAAATTTAATTGGACACGTTGTGCGCGGCGCAATTTGGCTGCAAACAATGGCCGCGGCGGCGGGAAAGAAATCACCGCTTCCACCCGACGCGTTGCGCGTGTTGCTGCACACCATCATCAGCCATCATGGCGCGCTTGAGCACGGCGCCGCGAAATTGCCCAGCACACCCGAGGCCATGTTTGTGGCAATGCTTGACAATCTTGACGCCAAGACCACGTCCACTTTGGTGGCGGCCGCGCGTGATCGCATGGATGCCTATGAGCCAGGCCACGAATTTAGTGACAAAGTATGGTCGCTTGACGTAAGAGTATTTCGACCAGATCCACTTGCTCCAAGCGCTTTGCCAAAAAACCCCGCAAACAATTCCAGCGCGTCGCAGGAATTCGTGGCGCCAAATCAGGGAGAGTGAGTGTTGGCGTTCGCGGCGTGGGCAAGTTGTTGATGCAGATTGTCCAAGGCCTTGCGCGGATATAAGCACGCGCACCATGTTCGGCGCATGGCCAGTTGCTTGGAATGCTCGGCTTGTTGCAATATGCGCGAGTCGTTCTGAAGCAAAGTCAGCGTTGAAGCCAACTCCGCGCGCCGGGATGCGCGATTGGCAAGCATGGCTTGAAAAATTATTTTTCGCTGCGGACTTCGCCTAGGCAACGCCGCGATATTTTCCAGAAATTTCTTTCGATTGACGCTGGGGCCAATATTTGCATTGGCGTGTAAATCTGGATCGCACCAGACGCTGCGAAACGAAAATTTTGGGTGGTCTTGCTTCTGTTGCGCGGGTAATTCCAGCGGCAATCGCATCGTTGCCGAGACCGTGTCAAAGGCCGGCGGATTCCAACCAAGCCAGCGCCCAATCCATGCGTTGGAAATTTCCTCGTAGATTTTTCCGCCCATCCCGTGCGTGAAACCATCGGCCAGCGCCGTGCGAAGCAGCACTCCAAGCAGGAACGCGCGTGGCAACATGATTTTGTTTTGCGCGCGCGCCACGCGAATGTTTTGCGCGGTGGCGCGAATTCGCTCGCCGCTATCGCCCAGCAACCAAAGCGGCAATTCACTGCGCTCGCCATCCACACGCAATGGCCGCGCCGCGCGCGGATGAAGTTGCAGCGCGGTGTTGAAGGACTCAGCGCAAGCCACCGGCTCGCGCAACATGCGGTCAATCACATGTTGCGCGAAAGATGTCCCAATCAATTGGGAGGCGCCAATGACTCGCGGCGGCTGAATCAAGTGCCCCAAGTCTTGCAGTTGCGCCTGCGATACTTGAATGGCGGCGTTGGGCGCTTTCGTAAATTTACGCAACGCGCTCGTGAGTCGCGCCAATCCTTCGCGCGCAAATTCGGGCGCGTGTCCCACTTGCTCAATTTCACGCGGATGAAATGTTGGCGCATTCAACGCCGCGACATTCTTGGCCGCGGTGCTGAATCGATGGCCGCTTGCCACCCAGAAACCGTCTTTCAATTGCGGCCACTCCAGGAAGAGTCCATCGAATCCATCTTGATCCACCACAACATGCACGGGTGTCGCATTTTCTTGGCGCGAGCGCGCGTCGGTCCACAATGTTTTGGCGATGATTCCACAATGCCACGCTTGCGCTTGATGGCCGGCCGCAAACACTGGAGCGTCGGGCAGTTGTAAATATGTTCTCGCATCGGCGCGCCAATCTCCAATGGAGCGTCCCTCAATGCGCGTTGAAGAATCCATGCGCGGCCCCGCGCGCTCTACAAAAATTTCCGCCGCGGCGGCTTGAGGCATCATTCTGCAATTGAATCAGGCATTGAGTCGGTTTGCAAAAGCTTGGGGGCTTCCGCCATGGCCGTTCGCAGGGTGTTGCGATACAAACGCAAGCGTGTTTCGGGATCATCCAAACCGTTGCCAAAAGTTCTGCGCATGTCCTTGTAAATGCGGCGCACAGGAATTTCACGCACGCGCAAATTCATAAACGCGGCTTGCGCCCAGAATTGCATGGGAAAATCGTAACCATCCACGCTGAGGCGCAGTTTGCGCATCGCCGAAGTTCGATAGGCTTTGAAGCCACAAAATGCGTCGGTCAGTTCAAAACGCAACGCGGCGTTCACCTCGTCCGTGATAATTCGATTCACGCGAAAGCGATCCTCCGGAGCGTCATCATCATCGATGCGCTCGATCATGTAGCGGCTTCCACTAATAATGTCGGCGTCGTTGCGCTCGATGGCGCGCACAAATGATGGAATCTCCGCGGGCTCATGTTGCTCATCGCAATCCATGGTGATCACCCATTCGTATCCGTCAAAATCCGCCCAGCGCAATATGTCCTGCATCGATCGTCCATAGCCGCGATTTTCCGCGTGGCGAATCACCTCCACTCGGTGCTTGGCCAAAAGTTGTGGCGTGGCGTCCGCGCTGCCATCGTCTATCACCAGTACATCGCGGGCAAAAATTCCAACGTCGCGCAACACGCGCTCGATGGACTTGACCTCGTTGTACACGGGTATGGCAAGCAGGATGTGGGATCGATCGGGCGACATGGAAGACCTATGCAAATAGAGTAGGGAGTGAGAACGCTTGATTCGCCAATTGATTTAAAAACTTTTCAATTTTCTTGCGGAAGTTTCTCAATGAATCGCTCTGAATTTTTTGTGAATAATCCAAGAATTGTAATTTTTTGGCGGTATTTTTCCGCAATTGAGCCAATGTGAGGCGCGATCCAAATGGTCATCTGGGTGTCTATTTTGGCCTTGCCCAACGCGCCGATAAAATGAGTGGTTACAACAACGCAATCAAATGTTCCCAGCGCGGTGGTGATGCGCGCCATGCCATCAATTGAGATTGTCCGCGTGGCCGTTCCTTGGTCGCGTGCGGTTCCGCTTTCAATCAACTCCGTTTGCATGGATGACTCGCTGCGCAGTGGCGCGTTTGACATCAACGTGTTCGCGCACATGAGCAGGGGTGGATCAAAGATACTTCTGGTGCCGCCATCCACCGAATCCATGCTGATCAACTCGCAAGATCCATCTGGCCTCAATTGAATTTTTGTGACGCGCGGGGTTGATTCTTCGATGGTCAATATATTTTGCGCGCTCATGCTTCGGTTGATTGTGATTTGCGCGCACTCGTCTTGGCCAGACACAACGCGCCAACGACTTGTTTCTGGAGCTTGCGGCGTGAAATATATTTGGCGCGCTTGGAGCACGCACTCATCGCACGGACTTGGCTTGGATAAATCAGACGAGAATGTTGGAGCTGAGCGACATGCGCTTAAGTTTAAAAAACAACATAAAATACCAGCAAAACAACAGTTTGCACGCTTCAGGTATCTCAAGGTTGCAAGCCTTTGGCTTTCCAAAGGCGCTCGATTTCCGACAAAGTTGTGGGGCCCATCCGCGTTCCATTGGGAAAACTACGAAGCACCAGATGTCCTTGCGCGTCAATCTCATCCGTGTTTGCTGGCCCGTCAAAAGATGTTTGAGTTTCTAAAATCCATTGGCCTGGATGCGACGCGTCCGCATGCCATTTGAATGTTCGTTGGGATATTTTTCCAGTGGTTGGATCGAAACACCACATCGCGAAATGATTTGGCGCGCCAGAGTCGCGTGGCAATATCTCGCCAAGCATCAATGACAAAGGGTGTGCTAGATATGCCGTTGAAGGAACGGTCCACGACAATGGTTCGGTCTCCGCGCCTAGGGCGCTTGTCAACACCGCCAAATCAGTTCCAGCGCTCTCGCTTGAAACACGAAGACGCACACCGGTCTGCGAGAAAACATTTTTAGGCCCAGGTATTTGCGGAACGCTGCGCACCGACCAAGCCTCGCTGCCGCGATCCCACGCCACCCAATATCGACTGCGCGCGTTGGTTAAGTTCAGGCCATCCTCATCAATGCTGCGGCTATCGATGGAGATTAAAAAACCCTGTTCTTTGGCGCTTTCCGTGTATGTTTTTGGATCGGCGACCGGATCAGTCAATCCCCGCGGCGCGGCTTTCATTTCAATCGAAACCCAACCTTGTTCCACATCGCCTTCGGGTGTCTCGCGCCAAGATCGATAGAGGCGCTTCTTTCCATCGGCGATAGTTTTTAAATGCGCCGGCGTAAAAGACTTTAAAATTTCCGCGCCAAGTTGCAATCGATCGGCGCGCTCTTTCTGCACCGCGCTCATGTCGCGAATTTCAATCGTGACCACGGCGTTGTCAATCGCCGACTCCGCATATGCGAAATCTTTTTCCGTGGTCAAGATACTGAACACCACAAATTCCCCCGTGCCTGTTTGCAAAATAAACCAACCACTGATCGCGCGAATATCGCCAGTGGGAGTGGAGAGCCAAAAAAATCGCGCGGGCAGTCCGCAGATTTTTGTCGGGCGATCCGACAGAAGCGTGAATTCATTTCCAGCGGCTTTGAAACTTTGCAAATGATTTCGCATTTGAGATTCAGTGTCGCTTTGCGGATCATTGGACTTCACCGCTTGCACCCGAAAAAGCCAACGCGCCGGAGTGCGTTCGTCCGCAACCATCCAGGAAATTGCGTTGTTGACGGAATCCTTGGCCACCAAGGAACCTTTGGGCAGATTGATCTTGAAACCAAGCGACTCAAAGTCGTAGGCCTCGGCCTCAAGTTCGACTTTCTCAATGCCGTCAGTGGTTTGAGTCAGCGCGGGAGGGGCCTGAATTGGCGCAATTGGCGGGGCAATTGAAGTCTCAACAGCGCTTTTTGGCTTTGAATTGGCTTTATTATTGGACTTAGTGGTCGAAGTACCGTCAGATGTACCGTAATTGCCCGTTGTTTGCGGCATTGCGGCGCCGCATTGCAAAAAACATGCAGCAATGAAAGCCCAGATCTTGAAAGTGGTTGCTTGGCTTTGGAGATCTCTCACGCGGATAAGCCTACCTGAAATTGCTCTTTTAAATTCTAAAATTTCCACCAATATCCCTCAACCGCTTGACAGAAACCAACAATCGCTTACATTTGTCGATTCCCCTTTTCTGCCTTTGCGCGGCATCGAGTCGCGCGCAGAAATGGGTTGTGTTTCTGAATGAAGGGCTTGTATCGCAATGGCAATGACCGCTGGCACAATTCGCATCCGAATGGAAGCGTACGATCACCAAGCTCTCGATGCTTCGGCTCGTGAAATTGTTGATCACGCCAAGCGCACTGGTGCGCGAGTCGCTGGTCCTGTTCCTCTTCCGACACGCCGTGAAATTTACACGGTGAATCGCTCACCCTTCATCGACAAGAAAAGCCGCGAGCAATTTGAAATTCGCACGCACAAGCGCATCATCGACATCACCGATGTCAATCCACGCACGGTCGACGCGCTCAACCGTTTGGTTGTTCCCGCTGGCGTGTTCGTAAAAATCAAGGCGTAAGAAACGGACCACACCATGCCACTCGCACTCCTCGGTAAAAAAATTGGAATGACTCGCTGGTTCATGGAAGACGGGCGGAATATTCCCGTGACCGTGATCCAAGCTGGTCCATGCGTTGTGACCCAAGTGAAAACTGGCAAATCTGACGGATATGCCGCTATTCAAATGGCGTTCGATGATTCCAAGCCACGCGCCACAACCCAGCAACTCATTGGCCATGATGCCAAGGCTGGTTCAGTTCCAAAGCGCGTGCATCAAGAACTTCGTCTTGAAAAAGATGAGGAAGCCTCAGCTTACGAGCTTGGACAAATTCTTTCAGTTGACACATTCACCGGTATGAAGTTTGTCGATGTGACTGGCGTCTCCAAGGGCAAAGGTTTCCAAGGAACAATGGTTCGTTGGAACTTTAAAGGTATTTGCGCCAGCCACGGAACTGAACGCAAGCATCGTTCACCTGGAAGCATCGGCAGCCACGGAACCGATCGCGGTCACGGCGCCAAGATTAAGAAGGGCAAGAAAATGTCCGGCCGCATGGGTGGCGAGCGAACAACAATTCGCAGTCTTGATCTGATCTCAGTTGATGTAGAAAAGAATTTATTGGTCGTCAAAGGCGCGGTGCCTGGGGCGTCCAATGGATATTTGTTAATTCGCACCCCAAAACGTCTATATAAGACAAAGGCAGTACTTCAGGCGGCAAAGTAACCGTCTGAAAGATTGGGAAGGCCGTTTCGGAACCACCCAGTCGCGACAGTTTGCAGAAACAAACCGAGTCGATCCCT
>SYAD01000088.1 GCA_005789005.1 Planctomycetia bacterium
AACTCGGCGGCGGTAGGCGGGGCGAGTTTCAAACTTAATATGTCCAACGACTCAGGCTTTGTGTCCCAGAGCCTTCACGCCTTGGTAGCAGACCAAGCCGAAGAAAACTTTGTTGATGACGTCGGCCACGTTGTACAAAATTTCGCGCCAGCTTTCACCATTGCCGCCATTGAGAGCCATCAAGAAACCGATTGGGTAAATCACCCAACCCACCAGCACGAACAAGCGCATGGTCTTTAAACTTTCTTGAATGCTTTCTGGAGCGGTCTTCATAGCTTCGGTGACCTTGGTGAACAACGTGTACACGATGTACAACCAAGCGCCACATGAAACCACGTACCATGTCCACCATTGTTGACTACCAGTGACGCTTTCTTCAGCGACCCAGGCGGTGACCAACATGGCAAGCGACCAAAAGAGCAGGCTTTTGAATAGTTCACGACCAGCTTTGCCCAAGTTCAGCAGAAGCGGGAACTCCATCACAAGCAATGGAACAGTGATCAGCCAATCGATATAGCGATAGGCGGTTGGGAATTGCTTGATGGTTGCACCTGGAATACGTGAACCATCTTCATTAAACAAACTCGCAACACCTTCCAAATAAATACCGCTCATTCTCCAATAGTGGAAAGCGGCGACGGCGCAAATAATGCCGGCCACGGTGACCGCTGTTTGGTATTGCACTGGCACGGTCTTGCGTTGAAGCCAAAAGTAGAACATGCCCGCGCCCATGGCGACGGTGCTAAGCCAAAACAAATACATGGTCACGCCTTCCATGGAAAGTCCTGCGTTGAGGGCTTTCATGGTGGTCGTCATTTCTGCTGCGAGTGTTAACAAGGTGAATCTCCCATGGTTCCAACACAATGTCCAACAAGGACACGTACCAGTCCCAGATTTATAAGCCAGTAGTTATAGTAATTCGGCGTTCGACCCTATGTTGCTTGAAGATTCACAAGGTCTTTAAATAGTTAAGAATAATTTAAAGAGATCATTTCATGAATGATTGGCTCAATCCGTAGTGACGAGATTGTATTTTCATTTATCTATATTTAAGTGTGTATTATAAGACATTTATTGGACGCAACTCATGCGCTGACATGTCGCCATGTGGTGTTTGGTGTCACCAATAAAAACAAAAGAGCCCGGCCATAAGACCGGGCTCCGTTGTTTCAAACTATGTACAAATTCAGTTCTTGCTTCCAGCGCCCGTGCCTGGCATGTCCGGAGACTTTGCATCGGCCTTCTTGGCTGGTGGCATAATCACGGTGTCAATCACATGGATCACGCCGTTGCTGGCGCCGACATCGGTCTTGACCACGGTGGCGGATTTATTCAACATCACTTTGCCGTCAACAATGGTGATCATGATTGGTTGACCTTCAACCGTCATGATTTCCTTCATCTTCACAACTTCGGCGGCGTCTTTCTTGCCTGGCACAACGTGGTAGGTCAAGATTGCTGCGAGGGCCTTTGGATCCTTCTTCAATGCGGCCACAGTTTCTGGTGGCAACTTGGCGAATGCAGCGTCGGTTGGCGCGAACACGGTGAATGGTCCCGCGCTGTTGAGCGTGTCAACCAAGCCCGCGGTTGCGATTAGTTCACACAGCGTGTTGAATTGACCAGCATCTTTTGCTGTTTGAACAATGGTTCCTTGCTTTGCGGCTGGCGCAGTGGCTGTTTGGCCGTATTGCGTTGTTGCATTTACGGCAACGCAAATTGAAGTGGTGGCGAGCAATGCGGCGGCGACGAATGATTTTGCAAACATGAGTTTCACAATCCTTTTGTAAGTGTTTCCCCTAAATTTTTAGCACGCGCCAAAAAAGCAGGGAACTACTATATGCAGGAGTTTGGCGGCAAGTTCGCTCAATTTATCTGTTAACACAATTCACATTCAATGACTTAAGTGATTGAGTATCAAATACTTATATAAAGCCCTGCCAATATAATCTTCGTTGCAACGTGGCTTCGCTTATGCCTATGAACGTTTTTTCGATTGTCAATACGAAGCAATGGACCGCCGCGCCACAAGCAGATGGTTGTTTGTGCCGAAGCCGTCGTCGTACACGCTCGGAACAAGTTCCACCGTGAATTTATGTGAGCGCAAGCGTTCCATGATCGCTTGCAAGTAGGGGTGCTCCCCCCATGGCGTTGACGCCGCCCGAGTGGGGGACATGCGGATTTCATGCTTGCTCACGCGCGCGAGTTCATCCACGGAGCGCAAGTGAAAATCAAGGTCAAACTCTTTGCCGTCATACAGGCCGCCATCCGCAACGCGCGCATACAACATGAGAAAATTTGCGGTTAAAACCCTGTCAAAGCTGCCATCCGCAAATGGAAGTTTGGGCAGCGACGCGTGCACATAGCGGCCGTGTTTTTTATTTAGCGCGTAGTCCGCGGCGAACGCTTCAAGCGCCAAATATTTATTGCGCGTGAACTCCTCCAGGTTTTTGTGGTGTAGCGACTCAGGATTTTTTTTTAGCTCTTCAAAAGTTGCGTCAATGCTGGCTTTCCCACGCGCGTGAATTTCATCGGCATCAAATTGGTACATGGGATCGCATCCCACAACATCTAGGCCTTGGCGCAGACCCTCCGCAATAAAACTGTCGGGACCACTTGGGCAATCCAGTGTGCGTCCCTTGCGCAACTCGGTGGGCGTGATCGAGAACATCTGCATGTATTCATCAAACGTTCGCCCAAAGAATGCGACAAACGAAAGGTGGTACGGAGTGCCCATGTTAAAGATGCTAACGCGGAGATTATTCGCGCCCGCGCAATTTCTGTGTTGCTGCGTGCGCGCATCGAAACTGGATCAAGAGCAAGAAAAATACACGCAAGTGGGGTGGCGGGGAACCGAATGGTCATGCATCAAATTGTGGGTCTTGTTGAGGGCGGAACAACTTTTTTTATGAAAACCCTCAAATTATGCCCATCTGACTTGGTTAACCTACATCCATGAACATTCTTTCCATCGATATCGGCGGCACGCATGTCAAGATTCGTGTGCCTAATGATCCAGAGAAGCGCTCGTTTGACAGCGGTCAAACCCTGACGCCGCGCATGATGGTGGACGGCGTGAAGAAATTATGCGCGGGCTGGAAGTTTGACGCGGTTTCAATGGGCATTCCTGCGCCCATCAAAAACAATCGGCCGCTGCATGACCCCGCCAATCTTGGCAAGGGTTGGACGGACTTTGATTACGACACCGACTTTGGCGTGCCCGTGAAAATTCTCAATGACGCCGCCATGCAAGCGGTGGGCAGTTACAAAAGTGGAAAGATGTTGTTTCTTGGTTTGGGCACTGGCCTGGGTTCGTGCTTTATTGTTGGTAACCAAATTTTGCCCATGGAGTTGGCGCATCTTCCATATAAGAATGACAAGTCGTTCGAGGACTATGTTGGCCTGCGCGGCTTGGAGCGCCTTGGAAAAAAGAAGTGGCGCAAGTCCGTGGCCGATGTGATTGAAATTCTCACCGCCGCGTTGATTCCGGATGAGGTGGTTCTTGGCGGCGGTAACGCGGCTAATTTAAAGGAGCTTCCCGTGGTTTGCCGCTTGGGTGACAACGCAAACGCATTTGAAGGCGGCTTCCGTTTGTGGGAAAAAGCCTGGGAAAATGCGGTGCCTTTGTATCACGACGCCACGCCGCCTGCGAAAAGTTAATGCGCGCATCCGCGTTGGTTGTGCCAGCAGCTTGAGCGCTTGTAGTTGATTTATAGTGCGAGAATTTATAAATGCTATTTCAAATTTCGCGCGTCAATCACAACTTCAATTATGCCAAATAAGTCCGCCCATTTGCGCACAATTTCTTCGGCTACTGGCAACGCAAATCACCGCACCGATCAGCATCATGAGCATGCTGAGCAACATGGGCAGTGTGGCTGGACCAATCATGAATATGCCGGGATCTATTTCGCGCAATACTTCCGTGGCAAGTCGAAGCGATCCGTAGCCCAGCACAAACCAGCCTGTGATTACGCCGGGCTTGCGCGGCTTTAGCCACACAATGCAAAGCAGCGCGAACAACACCACACCGTCGCTGATGGCTTGCAGAAAATTATTTGGGTAATACGCGGTCAAGTACGGCGCAATTTTTTCGCGCACCACAACATCGCCGCCATAGCACGCCGCATACAACATTTCCAATGTGTCGCCGCGTTCAATCGCGCCCGAAACTGGAATGGGAGAAACTTGCATGCCTGCCGCAACCGTCGAGCTTGACATTGGTACGAGTGGCTTGAGCAACACCAAGGTTGTGTCGCTGATCACGCCCGGGCGCAGCAATTCTTCTGGATACTTCACGCTCCACCATGGACTCTCCACTTGTAGCGCAATCGGAATGGGTTTTCCCCATAATTCGCCGTTAATCCAGTTGGCGTAGCGACCCAAGCCCGGGCCGATGCAGCAACTCCACGCCGCCAAATCCGCCACGTGCGCGAACAACATTCTGTTGCGTTTGCACCACCACAACACGGCAAGCACCACGCCAATGATTCCGCCGTGGCTGGACATTCCGCCTTTGTGAATGAACAGCAATCCCCAAAATGGAAACTCGCTGGTGAATGTGTATAGCAGCGCGTGGTCGTAGAACACAACATGGCCAACACGTCCGCCAACAATCACGCCCATCACGGCCCATGTGAGAAAATCTCCTACTTGTATTTTTGTCATGGGCGAGCGGTGGGTTGCGGCCATCCATCGCATCAGCAGCCATGCCGTAAAAAATCCAGCCGCGTAGGCGAGTCCGTACCAGCGAATGCCAAAGTTGCCGCTAAAGCGCAGAGCGAACGGCGTACATGTGTGCAACAAACTTTCTGCGAGCAGGTGAGTCATGTTGGTGGAATTTTATTTCACCCACGCCGCAGGCACATTGCCGTGACTGGCAATAATGCGGCTGCGGATTCCGCCGCGGCCCTTCCAGTCGGTGATGATTTGCATCCAGCGCGGACTCATGGCGCTGGCCAAGTCGTCGCGAAGGCGGTTGGTCACGGCCTCGTAGAAAATGCCGTCGTTGCGGAAACTTTGGTAATACATTTTCAGACTTTTCAGTTCAACGCACACGGCGGCGGGCTCGTAGCGCAGCGTGACATTTCCAAAATCAGGGTGGCCAGTTTTGGGGCACACGCTGGTGAACTCCTCGCTGATGTGTTCAATCACAAAAGGCGTTTCACTGGGCGAGTCAAAGAATTCAAGGCATTCTGGCTTGGGCATTTCAAAATCGTAGCGGGAAGAAGCGGGAAGCGGGTTTGCTTTGCACGCCGCGGTAAGCGCCACATGGAAACAGAGTTTCGCTGCGGCGTGCGAGTTGTTTACAAAGTCACGCTCGGCAAGGCATCACGGCGCAATTGTCACGATCGAATTTGGTTCGGTGAGCAACTCGTACACCACCTCGACATCTTGCGGCAACATGCGCACGCAACCCATGCTCGCTTGTTTGCCAATTGATCCAATGTCGGTGGTCCCGTGAATACCGTATCCCTCGAAGTCTTTATTGTGCGGCTCGATTCCCTTGAGACCAATCCAACGCTCGCCGATTGGATTCGCCGGATCATTGCTTTGAAAATGTTGGCCCGTGCGGGGATTGCGCCATTCTGGATCGATCAGTTTGCTGCGCGGACGAATCGCAAACGCGCCAGTGGGAGTGCTGTTGAATTCACCAAGCGAAATTGGATAGCTCGCCACCATCACTCGATCGGGACCGTCACCCTCAAATATATTCAGGCGAAACTCGCTCTTGCGCACTTCGCCATGAAATGAACCGGTTGGAGTTTTTAAAACTTGCCCAATGCGAATTGAGCGTTCAGTGCTGAGATGATTGATGCGCTGAAGAAATCTCCACTCGCAATCCAGGTGTTGCGCCTTGCGGATGTTTGAAAGCGAATCGCCTTCTTTCACGGTGTATTGCTTCGCATACGGATCATTCGCCAACACACGCTCGCTGAATGTAAGAACGGCGTTCAACTTGTTGATGGCTTCATATGCGCGCAAACGATCCGAGGTCGACGTGGCGGAGCCGTCGAGAAGCCGAGTGAGCGTGTCGCGGGCAGCCACGGGATCGGTGTCCGCCAGTGTTAAAGCGGCTTGCAGCGCCGAATTTGCCGAGGCAATTTCTTCCGGCGTGCTGATGTTCTGATTGGTTGCCGTTACGCTTTGTTGGACGGGTTGCTGTGTGCTTTGTGTGGCGCTTTGTTGGGCGCCGTTCACGACTTGTTTTTGATTTGCATTTGGCGCGGGGTCGCCGATCACGTTTTGATTTGCATTTGTTTCACCAATGACCGTCTTGGTTGCTTTCGGCGCCATCTTTGGCGCGGCCGAATCAACTTCGATTGTGGCTGCGGGAATTTCGGCCAGCGAATTTCCCGGGGACAAATCCACTTTTTCAGTTGTATCAACCGCACGAATTTCGCTGGCGGGAACTTCGGAGTGAGGTCCAAAGAATCGCCATCCAAGCCAGCCAAACACAACCACCAAACCCAAGAGCGCGAACAACTTCCATCCACGGCGGCGAATGCGTCGACCGTCACTAGACATCATGCGGCGACCATCAGAACGAATGCTTTGACTTGAAAGAACCATGAGTGAATCCTTGAGGTTGAACCAGATTTAAATCACTGATTTAAATTTGTTGTGGAGCGCAGAGCAAATGCAATTAAGAATGCAAGAGTAAATCCAAATGGAAATGCAAGAGTAAGGGTATATCGGCAGTTTGCGCGGGTAAACCGCAACATCCGGCAAATTCAGTGGTGGCAATTTTGCGCCGATCACGCGGCGAGTGGCGCGGCGTCTTTCGCAACTGGGCTGGTATCAATAGCCAGTCTTGTTGCGTGAAGATTCAGTGACCTCGACGGCGTCGCTGACCAACCACTTGACGCGGCAATCGTGCGGCTCCATGGGCACGCTTTGCACAATTCTCCGCGCGTCGGTCACGCCAACTGTTTGCGCACCCGCGCCAATTCTGGCTAAGAACCGATCGTAATAGCCGCCGCCGCGTCCAAGGCGCCCGCCTTCTTTATCAAATGCAATGCCGGGCACCAACACCATATCAATCGTGTCCGCGTCAATGGGAGTCCATGCGCTGGGAATTTTCACGCCCATTAAATCCACCGTGAAATGTTCATCACTAAGCGAGGTCACCACGCCCACGCGTATCGCGTTGCCATCCACAATTGGAAACGCAATCTTCGCGCCGCGCTCAAATGCCTGGCGCAACGCGGGCAAAATATCGGGCTCGCTGCCAAGGGCCATAAACCCCAAGATCACGCCGGCTTTGTTCCACTGTGGCCAGCGCTGCAAATGGTCGCAAATACGCGCCGAGGCGGCGGAATTGGGCGTAATTCCCTTGAGTTGTCGGCGAAGATTGGATTTCAGTTCTGGATTCATATTATTTCTTCAGTCGCGCGCGCTTTGTGTCGACAAGTTTATGGTGGTAATGAACCCACCTGCGAGTTACTCTTACATTTCAATATTTGGCTTGTGGGCGGCGCAAACAATTTTTGGAGATTTCATCATGTGCGGCATTGTTGCATATATCGGTAAACGTCACGCCTTGCCAATTTTAATTGAGGGCTTGAAGCGCCTTGAGTACCGCGGCTATGACTCCGCCGGCGTGGCCATTTTGGATGGCAAGATGGAGATCGCCAAGAGCATTGGCCGCGTGCGCAAGTTGGAGGAATTGGTTGAGAAGACTGGCGGATTTAAGGGCACCATAGGAATTGCGCATACGCGTTGGGCCACCCACGGCGGCGTCACCGATCGCAACGCGCATCCGCACTGCGACGACAAAAAACTTGGCCACAACATTGCCATTATTCACAACGGCATCATTGAAAATTATTCAAGTCTGAAAAAATACTTGGAGGAGAAGGGCCACACCTTTGAGAGCGAGACCGACACCGAAGTGTTGGCGCATTTAATTGGCGAGCTGTACAAGGGTGACTTGGAAAAAGCCGTTCAGGCGGCGCTTCGTGAAGTGACCGGCGCGTACGCCATTGCCGCAATTTGCAAGAGCGAACCCGATGTGTTGGTGGTGGCGCGCAAGGGCAGTCCGCTGATGGTTGGCGTTGGAAAAGATGAATACATTGTGGCCAGCGATTCAAGCGCGATCGTTGCGCACACCACGCAGGCGTTCACGCTTGCGGATTACACTGTCGCCAAACTTACGCGCGATAGTTTCCGCACTTCCACCGTGGATGATGTTCCGGTTGACGCGCAAGTGAAGGAACTTGAATTTGATCTGGCTGAAATTGAGCTGGGTGATTTCGAGCACTTCATGTTGAAGGAAATTTACGAGCAACCCGGCGCGTTGCGCACTTGCTTGAAGGGTCGCGTTGACACGCGCAGCGGGCAAATTGTGCTTGGCGGCGTGTTGCAACACGCCAAAATGTTGGCCACCGCGCGCAGCGTGACATTCGTTGGCCAAGGCACCGCGCTTCACGCGTGCATGATCGCTTCGTACTTGATGGAGGAGCTTGGCAAGGTCAATGCAGATTGGGATTACGCCAGTGAATTCCGCTACCGCAATCCAATTGTTGAAGAGGGCACCGTTGTTGTGGCGATCAGCCAGTCCGGCGAAACCGCCGACACGCTGGCTGCGCTGCAAGAAGCCAAGCAACGCGGCGCGTTCTCGCTTGGAGTTGTGAACGTGGTGGGTTCAACCATTAGCCGCGAGACGGATGCCGGCGTATATCTGCGCGTGGGCCCGGAAATTGGCGTGGCCAGCACCAAGGCGTTTGTCGGTCAAGTGATGGTGGCCACCATGCTGGCGTTGTTTGTTGGTCGGCGCCGTTATCTCAGCAATGATTTTGTATCGTCGTTCTTGAAAAGCTTGGAGCAAATTCCTGACGCCATTGAGCGCACATTGAAGTTAAGCGACAAGGTAAAGGCCTCCGTTGCCAAATATATTGACCGCGAGAATTGGTTGTTCCTGGGTCGCGGTTTAAATTGGCCAGTTGCGCTTGAGGGGGCGTTGAAGTTGAAGGAACTTTCCTACATTCACGCGGAGGGAATGCCCGCCGCGGAAATGAAGCACGGACCCATCGCGCTGATTGACAACGGCATGCCGTGCGTGTTCATCGCCACCAAGAACAGCCAATATGAAAAAGTGCTGTCCAACATTCAAGAAGTTCGCAGCCGCGGTGGCCACGTGATTGCCATAGCCACAGAAGGCGATGAGCACATTGCAACCATGGCCGAGGAAGTGTTCTATGTGCCCGACGTACCCGAGCTTTTGCAACCGTTGGTGACCGTGATTCCGTTGCAACTGTTGGCGTATCACGCCGCGGTGTTGCGCGGAAAAGACGTTGATAAGCCGCGCAATCTTGCTAAAAGCGTCACCGTGGAGTGAATCTGCCGCAGGATTATTTTCAACAGGCGCTGGCGCTGCATCAAGCGGGTCAATTGGCGCAAGCGCAGTCCATGTATCAACAGATACTTGCGGCACAACCAAATCATTTTGCCGCGCTGCACATGCTTGGCGTGATCGCCTCGCAAACCAATAATTTTCAGCGCGCGGTGGATTTGATTGGACAAGCAATTCAGATCCGACCCGGCAATCCAACTTTTTATTTCAATCGCGCCAGCGCGCTGAAGGAGCTTGCGCAATTTCAAGCGGCGCGTGCCAGTTATGAAAAAGCCATCGCCTTGAAGCCCGACTATGTGGTGGCGCATCACGCCCGCGCTGTCTTGCTTGCGGAAATGGATCAGCACCAGGCGGCGCTTGAGGGTTTTGACAAGGCCATTTCACTGGCGCCCAACGACGCGTTTATTCTGAATAATCGCGGCAACACGTTGCAGAAGCTGAAGCAATTTCAACTTGCGGCGAATTCTTATCAGCGGGCTATCAACATCATGCCAAATTTTGCGCAGGCCTTCAACAACTTGGGTAACACCCTGCATGAACTTGGCCAACTCGACGCGGCGGTGGCCATGTATGACAAGGCTGTTTCCATAGATCCCGAGTTTGATGATGCTCAATGGAACAAGTCGTACACATTGCTCACGCGTGGCGATTTTGCCAATGGGTTGCCGTTGCACGAAAAACGCTGGAAAAGCAGCGCGTATCAAGCGCTGCAACGAAATTTCACTCAGCCGTTGTGGTTGGGCGGCCAATCACTTGCGAATAAAACAATATTGCTTCACAGCGAGCAAGGGTTGGGTGACACGATTCAATTTTGCCGCTACGCAAAGATGGTGGCGGCTTTGGGCGCGCGCGTGATCCTGGAAGTGCCGCACACCTTGGTTGGGTTGCTCAAGTCAATTGATGGCGTGCATGAGTTGGTGGCGCGGGGAAGCGCTTTGCCACCGTTTGAGTATCACTGTCCACTGTTAAGTTTGCCGTTGGCGTTTCAAACCGATTTGGCCACCATTCCATCGGGTCAGCGTTACGTATCCGCCGATCCAAGCAAAGTGGAGCAATGGAAATTAAAATTAGGCGCCAAGACACAACCCCGTGTGGGCGTGGTCTGGTGCAGCACTTCAAAATTTCCAGGCGACGCCATGCGCAGTCTTGGCTTGCGGGATTTTGCGCGCGCGCTTGCCGATCGTGGGTGCGAATATATTTGTCTGCAAAAAGAGATCAACGCCGCGGACAAAAAAACCCTTAAATCACTAGGAAATATTCGTTTTTTTGGCGACGACCTGAGCGACTTCAGCGACACCGCCGCGTTGATTGAATGCCTTGATATTGTGGTGGGAACATGCACAAGCGTTCCGCATCTTGCGTGCGCGTTGGGCAAGCCAACCTATTTACTTTTAAGTTACGCGCCGGACTGGCGCTGGTTGTTGAATCGCAATGACAGTCCTTGGTATCCAAGCGCAAAGTTGTTTCGTCAAGAAAGTCCTGGCGCATGGGATGGCGTGTTTGCCAATGTGAAAGTGGAGCTAGAAAAATTTCTTGCCCAACTTTCGTAGCGCAAGCAAGGCCGTTAATTTCAATCACCGCGCTTGATTAGGGAACAGGACCATATCGTGCCAGCATTGCGCCCATATCAGCGGAATCCACCACCTGATCTTGATTCAGATCGCCGCGAACATTCAATCCGGTTTCACCAAAGACACCAAGCAGCCCGCCAAGATCGCTGGAATCAATTACGCCGTCTAGATTCAGATCGCCATATAAGTATTGGCAAAAGTCGGGCACTTGATTCAGGTCTTCGTCATCGGCAAAGCCCAAAGCGATGCCACAAATATCGCCAAATCCATCGGCGTCGCAATCGGTTTGATCGGCGTTGAAAGTC
The DNA here is from genome assembly GCA_005789005.1 of Planctomycetia bacterium. Classification (GTDB taxonomy): domain Bacteria; phylum Planctomycetota; class Phycisphaerae; order Phycisphaerales; family SM1A02; genus SYAC01. The sequence goes on from SYAD01000088.1 coordinate 11,229, forward strand.
AGCGGACAATTATCCAAATACCCAATCACGCCATCGGCGTCTTGATCGAATTGATTGAATATTCCGATTGTGAATTCATTTCCAGCCGAAATACTCTCCGCGTGGTAACCGGCAGGCGCGTCGCACTGACCCGAGGTGTTCAAGCCCCAACTTCGAATCAAACCGCTCGCCAAACGCGCCACGGTGTGCTTGCCACCGCCAGCAATTTCAACCACATTTCTTAGGTCAGTCGGAACAATGGATTGACCAGATTGGACACCGTTACCTAAATCAATTGCGCCCGCGCCCCAACACACCACACGACCCGCGTTGGTGAGCGCCACGCTGTGGTAACTGCCGCAAGCAATTTTTGTCACCGGAGGAAGATCCGCCGGAACAGATGTTTGTAAGTAATTGTTGTAGCCCCATGCGATTAATTTTGCATCGCTCTTGAGAGCGAGATTGTGGAAATATCCAGCGGCCACACTCACTACATTTGTAAGGCCGCCTGGAATAGTTGTTTGTCCATAGGTATTGCTTCCCCAAGCTTGGGCGACGCCAGTGGATTTGCAAATCACCGTGTGATATGCGCCAAGAGCCAAGCCAGTCACACCAACTGCATTGGCAGGAACAATGGATTGCCCGTAATTTGGCGCGGTGGTTGCGATGGTTTTTCCCGCGCCCCAAAGTTGGATGGATCCATCCCCAAGCAACGCTCCACTATGTCGATATCCAGCGGCCACTTGCACCACGTTGCTCATGCCAGTGGGAGGAACAGCTTGTCCGTATGAACTATTTCCCCAGCACGTGACGGTTCCATTTGGTTTAAGAGCAACCGAATGGTTTCCGCCGGCGGCGATTGCCTTGGCGGAAATAGAAGGCATATTAATTTCGCCGCCAGTGTTGATTCCCCAACCAAGCATATTTGCGTTACCGCAAAGAGCAATTCCACTTTGAATATCACTCATCATTCCTGTTGGCGATGAGGTTGAAGACGTGGTGTAGTTGGCGCGAACGTAATACTCGTAACTTTTATTGCAATCAATCGCGGTGTCCACCGTGGATGAACCAGTCACGGTCACTATCGCCACGGGTAAGGCCATATCCAGCGGATTTTGGGTGTTTATCGTGGAAGGCAAACGTCGATACACGGTGTAACTCACCGCGTTTGGGTCGGTGGTCCAGGACAAATTCACTTGCTCGCGCTGATCGGTTGATGCCGTGAGGGTCATGGATCCGCAACTTCCAAAGCAGGAATTGTTCTGCAAGTAAGGAGCGATATCCGCCACCGATCCGTAGTGAAAAATCAAATTGATGTTTGACATTCCATTTGGACATTGGTGGCAATAGC
>SYAD01000089.1 GCA_005789005.1 Planctomycetia bacterium
ACCGACTTGGCCATGCACATGAATGATTCGCATGTGTAAATACACGTTTTGAAGCGTCTTTTTCAATATCTTTGAATCCATTGAATGATTTGCAAAGTCGTAGAAAGATTATTTGCCAAGCCCGCGCCGCAAGTCGTATGATCAATTTATGAACGCAGACCGCATCGCACAATTTGAAAAAATGGCCGCCGCCGATCCCACCAACGAGATGGCTCACTTCAGTTTGGGAAACGCCTATTTGCAAACGCAACGCTTCGCCGAGGCTTCCAAAAGCTTGCAGCGCTGCCTTGAACTTGTTCCCGACATGAGCAAGGCGTGGCAGTTATGCGGCCAAGCGGAGATTGGCGCGGGTTGGACTGACCGCGCCGTTGTGACGCTGACCAAGGGTTATGAAATTGCGGCAAGCAAGGGCGATCGCATGCCGCAGCAAGCCATCGCGGAATTGCTTCGATCCATTGGTCGTGAGCCGCCAAAAGTCGCTTCGCCAACCGAAGAGGAAACCGCGGAGCGTCTGCGCTCATCTGGAACATTTGTGTGCACGCGCACTGGTCGACCAGGCACGCAACTTTCAGAGGCGCCGTTGCGCGGTCCTGTGGGCGAGTGGATACAGAAAAATATTTCCGCAGAAACGTGGAAGAATTGGATTGGTCAAGGCACCAAGGTCATCAACGAGTTGCGCCTGGATTTCTCGCGCGACAAGGACCAAGAGATCTTTGATCAACACATGAATGAATACTTGGGCTTGGATGGGCCAACTCTGGACAAAATTCGCGCAGGCGAAAAAGTGGCCAACTAAATGGCGTTCAAGCCATCGCCCATTCTTGCAACGCGCATCGCGGGTCTTGAACTTTCCTCGCCGCTCATCGCCGCCGCGGGCACGGTGGGCGTTGTGGACGAACTCGCCGATGTGATGGACTTGAACATTCTGGGCGCAATCACAACAAAAAGCATCACTCCCGAGTCCCGCGAGGGCAACGCTCCGTGGCGCTTGATTGAAACCAGCGCGGGCATGCTCAACGCGATTGGCCTGGCCAATCCAGGCCTGGAAAATTTCGCGCGCGACTACGCCCCCAAAGCCGCGCGCCTTCCGTGCCGCGTGATTGGTTCGGCGGCGGGCCATAGCGCCGATGAGTTCGCGCGCGTCGCCGCGGGCTTGATTCACTGCGGCATGTCCGCGGTTGAATTGAATGTGAGTTGCCCCAACACTTCAACTGGTCGATTACATGGCGGCGATCCAGAATCGCTTTCGCAATTAATCCGACTTGTGCGTCCGCATGTTCCCGCGGGAAAGTTGTGGATTAAACTTCCACCCGATGGACCAACTGTGGCGCTTGCCACCGCGGCCATTGAAGCCGGCGCCGACGCGCTGACTATGTGCAACACATATCCCGCCATGAAGATTGATCCAGTCACTCGCCAGCCTGTGCTTTCAAATGGGCAGGGCGGACTTTCTGGTCCCGCCATTCATCCAATCATTGTGAGGCTTGTGTATGAGGTCTACAAAAATGTCGCCAAGGCCGCCAACATTCCCATTATTGGTTTAGGTGGCATTTTGAATTGGCAAGACGCCGCCGAATTAATTGTCGCGGGCGCCAGCGCCGTGTCCATGGGCACCGCATTCTTTGTTGACCCAACAATTCCCAAAGCTGTCTCCACAGGTTTAACCAAGTGGTGCCAACAGCAGGGCGTGAAAAACATTCGCGAGTTGGTTGGCGCGGCGCACGTGGCCTAAATCAACATCAAGAACTTTTAGCCACAGGCTTGCGCTTGGATGCGGCCTCTAATTCAGCCAATTCCAAGTACAAAATGCGCTTGCATGAAAGGCACTGGATCAATGAAGTTCCATCGCCAAGCAGGCGCGAATACAACTGGTACGGAATTTCAACATTGCACGCGGTGCACGCGTATTCACGGGAACGCGCGTCCACGGTCATCACTGGTGACACCGCTTCGCCGTCATGAATATTCGCCACCTCGTCAAAGATCAACATGGATGGCGCTGGAACATGCGATGCCGCCGAGGCGCGTTCACGGTCAAGTTCGCCAAGACGCGAGGCAGTTTCCTGAGTGCGCTCATTCATTTCAGCGGCTGCCTTGTCGCGAAGCGTGGTTCGATCCGCCAACTTCACGTCAAACTGAGCAATGCGAGCGACCAATTGCTCCACTTTTTCTATTTGCGCAAGAGCCTGCTGCTCAAAATTATCTTTTTGCAACTCAAGAGATTTCAAGCCGCTTAAAATGGCGCTGTACTGCTTGGTGTTGCCGCTGTTGTTCAACTCGTCGCGCATCTTTTGAATTTGAACACCTACGCTGTTGGCTTCCATTTCCAAATTGGCCGCTTGCGCTTGGGTGTGCTTGCGCTGCAACTCAACTTCGTCGCGTTGCGCCAGCAAATCTTTCATCTGCGTTTCTTGCGTCTTTAAATAATGATGGGCTGAATCCAGTCGACCCCGAAGCGCGCGCACTTGGACATCGACACTATGAAGAGCGAGAATTTGTTGCATTAATGACATGCGGAATTTCCTTTAAGAAATCCAAGAGTAGCAAGGAACTGCAATTGTTCACATGCTTGCAAGGATCAACTTCAATGGATTTGATAGTTCCAATAAAGACATCAAACTTGCGTCTTTAGCGCAAAGGACAAGCGAATTGCGCTTGATTTACACCACGGGCGCGCTTGACTTCGCCAACAACCACAACGCCAACGGCGCGGTGGGAAGCAGGCTGTCCATGACATCAAATATGCCACCCATTCCCGGCAGAATGTTGCCTGAATCTTTGGCTTGGGCTTCACGCTTAAGAATGCTTTCCGACAAGTCGCCCAGCATGCCAATGAAAGCCGCAAGCGCGCCAAAGGCAACTCCAATAAGAATGGATTGACCAAGCGCGTTGGTGAGCGCCGCGCCAACCACGCAACTTAAAATAATTCCGCCCGCAAGTCCTTCCCAACTTTTCTTGGGCGACACCCACGGCGCCAAGCGATTTTTTCCCAGCACCACTCCGCTGAAATACGCGCCAATGTCGCCGCTCTTCACGGCGAGCACGGCCCACGCCAATGCCCATGCCGGAAGCGTTGATCGCATATCGATCCAGCAAGAGGGTAGCCATCCAATCCATACGGAAATTAAAACCCAATACCCCAAACCTGTCAGAGCAGTGAACCATTTTTTACAGAACGCGGCAATCAATGAAGGCAACAGAGTGAGCAACAAAATATTGCCCGCCAACCATGCGATAATGACCCAATGAAATAAATGCTCGCAACCTACAATGAATGCGCAAAGGGCCACGCACAATGTCCAAACAAACCCTGGAGCGTCTGGGTTGATGGCGCGCAACATGCGCGAAAGTTCCAGCGCCAGCAGAGGCAGAATAATCAGCGCGCTTGCGGCAAATAAAATGCCGCCAGCAGGAACATGTTGCATAGGAAGCCACTTCGCAGCGGCGCCCGTGAAATGCTCGTCGGCGTAGAGCAGTCCAAGCAGCGATGCGATGAGCAGAAAGCCAATGAAAATACGGGTGATCATGCGCGGTCCACGAAAGGTGATGGCTGATGCATGTCAATAAATTGGAACGCTGGGATCAATATCCACGCTCCACAAATGAATTCCCCCAGCCATGCTGAGCACGTTGGCAACGCCCGTGTGGCGCAACACGGCAGCCGCGCGCAAACTGTTCACGCCGTGGTGGCAAAGGGTGATGACACACGATCCATCCGCGTCCACAGCCTCGTCGGCGCGCGATTCAATTTCTTGCAGTGGAATATGAATGGTGTCGGGTATCGAGGCAATGTCGCGACCCGATTGCGGTCTCACATCCACAACAATAAATTTTTCGCCAGCGGCTTTGCGCCGAACATATTCACGTGGGGTAATTTCCCAATCTGGCCGCAGGGGATATCCAATTGGCAAGCCGCGGTCATCCACTTTAAATCCGTCTTCGCCTTGCGCGCTCATGGCTTGGTTGATTCCTTCACGGAAACCCATTTCCAAAGTCCATCGTCGCCGCGTGTTTGACTTGGCGGCAATACGCCAATCGCTTGCATGGGTTGATCAACAATCAGCCACGGTGGTTGGCCTGTAGCCATGCGCACGGATGAAACAACCAATAAAAATGCTGGCCAAACAACAGCGGCGGCGCCTTCTGTCGCTGCGTCGCCAACGCTGCTGGAAAGATAAAGCGAATCCGCGACTGTTGGAAAAGATTTTCCGTCGCGCGCGTCCGTGCCGTTCAGTAGAAGTAGTTCGGAATATGTTGGCCGCGCTTGAACTTGTCCGCGTGGCGCGTCGACTACTTGCACATCCCAATTGCGCCGATCAAGACCTTTCAAACTTGCGGGACTTGCGGCGGCGGGCGCCATTGATGGCATTGGACTGTTCAAATCTGGAATTGGGTCGTTGCCCGCGTGGGTCAATGTGTTTGATTGATTCAAGCAACCCACAAGCGCAAGCAATGCCGCGCAAATGACCGCGCTAGAAAAGATCTTGGACGCGCGAGATGTCGCATGTGAAAAACTTTCCGCGCTGGCTTGATTGCAAGCGGAGGCGTTGCTTGCGTGCGGCGTGTTGAAATGATCGAAAAGTTTCATGATTCGTTGTTCCATGGAATTCGCGCCTTTGCGAACGCGGATTCAATCGTATCCAAATCAAAGCCCGCGCGCGAAAATACGCGGGCGATAGAAGTGGCTGATTTTCCAGCGCGAATCAAGCGTTTGGCCTCCGCGCACAGTTGCGTCAATGTGGTGGCGGCGACCCGCGCGGATTTTTGCGCGATTGAATCCGGAACGCCTTCGCCGCTCAAACGCGCTTGAAGAAATTCAGGCGAGACAATTTTGCGCTCAGTAAGTTTGGCCGCGCGGCGCGTGGCGTAGGTCTTGTCATCAACCCAACCCGCGGCGCGCATTTGATCCACGGTCACTTGCGCGATTGCCTCGGGCCACTTGCGGCACAATCGCTCCAGTAAAAGCGCCTGCGTGAAATCACGCTTGGCTAAAAACGCAAGAGCGGCCGCGTGGCACGCGTTCAATTGCGCCAAATGTTCCACCTTGCGCGCCTTCGCCTTGCTCCATAATGCTCCAACTTCAATGCCAAGTTTGTCGGCGTAGTCGCGTCGCAGTGGTCCCATGCGCGCGCCATCCACAAACCAATACATCAGTCCAGGATCATCCGCATGCACAATAATTTTGTCGATTGTTTGAGCCATTTGTTTATGCGCCAATTATGGCGTCAATTCGTCAAGAAAGGACGCCAATTCCGACGCCGCCTTGCCATCATTCGCTTGCTTTGCATGGGCAAGACCGCGTTGCAGAGCATTCAAAGCGTCGGAAATTCGATCGCAACGCTCCAATACTTTTGCGTAGTGGTAGTGGCCGTAGGCGTGTGTGGGATGCTGCTGCAACAATTTTTCAAACCATTGCAGCGACAACTGCAATTGATTAGCGCCGGCATATTCCTGCGCGATGCTGTAGATGCAAAAGTCATCCGCGGGATCCGCGGCGTGCATCTTCTGCAATTGTTCAAGCCTTGATTTGGTTTCCACGGCCACAGCGTAGCGCAGGTTGATGCATTGGCGCATGTTCCACTATGGACCTGAAGCGGATATCTTTGAACAATGCGAAATTCGTTGGCGCGAAAAATAGTGGTGATTGCCCTTGGCGCGCTTTCGCTGTGCGCATGCCTGGACGAAACCTACGTCAAAGAGGATCGAACCGACAAGCGCGTCAAGACGCTTAAGCTTTCACACCATGTTGGCGGCACGCAGGATTGCGTTCTGGTTCATGATGGAATTTGGTACCTGGGATTTGGACAGGAATTACAGGTGTTGGAAGGCCGCGGCAAAAAGCCGCTGCGATCCGATCGCATCAACCCCAGTGGCGAGGGCGGTTCCATCACAGACTTGGCCTTGTGGCATGGCGACTTGATCGGCCTAGTCGACGGCGACGCCGTGGTTCGCTGGGATATTTCATCGCCACGACTTCCAGTGTTGATTGATTTAGTTTCGAGCAAGCAATTGGGAATTCGACCGCGATCCATTCATGTTGTCGACAACATTCTTTATATCGCCGGTGATGGAGGCGTTGTGCGCGCCAGCGATGGCGAAATATTTCTCGCTGGTGAAATGATCAGCGCGAAGGTAGTTGCAACAAAGTTTGGACCCGCGGTGCCCGTGGCGCGTCGCATTCAACTTTTGCAGAACAACACATTTGTAGGCGCCGCAAGCATGCTTGAACCGCTTCCCGCAAGCGCGGGCTTGCCTGGTGGTTTCGCATTCGCCTTGCAAGGTAAAGAGGGCGCGACAGTCGGCCTGATGAATGATGAACTTCGCGAGGTGGCGGGCGAAGCGTTTCGCGGAATTCTGCGGCGATTGGTGGTGGTCAATGGTCGTTTGTGGGCCATCTTTGACACGGAAATTGTTTCATGGGATTTACATTCCGGCAAACTTGAATCGCCAATGTATACCGCCGTGAAAGGTGCGCGCGACTTGGCGCCATTGTCGGACAATTTGTTCGCGGTGGTTGGTTCATTCGGCAGGGGCGTGTTGCATTTGCATGACGACAAGGACGGGCCGGGCGATACATTCACGGACGCCGTTCGCGAGCCTGGACGTTTGGAGCAATCACTATTTGATGGTCGACGCATTCTTGCCGGAAGCCCCGAAGGATTTTGGCTGTATCCAATTCGTGGCAAGCCCACGTTGTCGGATAAAGCAGTTTCGCTTTCCACAATTCCAGAAACCAAAGTCACCCTGGCTTGGGCGGATGCCGAAATTGACAAAGGCGACAAGGATTCCGCCACGAATACTGTTGGACAGAAAATTAATTTCAAGTCTTCCACTGCGGAAACCGTTTGGGAGCTTCCGCCAAATGTCTACGCATGCGTTCTGGCGTCGGTGGATGGCGACCTGTGGGTGGGTCACACCGATGGAATCACAGTGTTAAGTAGCGCAAACTCAGCTGATTCATCCAATGGTTCGCTGACAATTATCAAGCGTGGTGAGCTTCGTTTGCCCGGACCAATCTTGTGGATTCATCCGCTGCGAACAGGCTTGGGCGCGGTATGGGTCAGTCACTTCGGCGGCATGGGCGTGGCCGAATTCACTTCCGAGTCGCCTTCTTTGATCCCGGCTTCGAAGTCGTAGATTTTGTCCGCTTGATTGCGGCGCCCGTTACTTTATTTTTTAATACGGGCGAAGATTTCACCTTTGCGTTCACGCAAAATTGTTGGCAAATGGAATCGCTTTCACAAGTGGAGCCGCGGGCCTTGCATGAGGCGCGTCCGTGCGAGATGAACAAATGGCTGACTTGGCACCAATTTTTTCTTTCAAACAATCCCATCAAATCGGACTCAACCAGAAGTGGATCGGTATGTTTCGTAAGTCCCATGCGCAAAGAGAGTCGACCCACATGCGTGTCCACAACCACGCCTTCCTGCATGTGAAATACATTGCCCAACACGACATTCGCGGTCTTGCGCGCCACGCCACGCAACGTGAGCAACGCATCCATGCTGCGCGGCACCTCGCCATTGAATTGCTCGCACACAGCGCGCATGCTTTCGTGAACAGCCTTGGCTTTGTTGCGCCAAAAGTTAAGCGTGTTTACGAACGTCTCAATCTGCGCGGGCGTGGCGTTGGCAAAATCCTTCGGAGTTGGAAACTTTTTAAACAGCGCCGGTGTGGCTTTGTTCACCCCAACATCTGTGCTTTGAGCGCTCAATATGGTGGCAATCAACAATTCATGCGGCTTGGTCCAATTCAATTCGCAGTGCGCATTTGGGTATCTGCTACTGAGAGCTAGGTAAAGTCGCTCGGCGCGGGCCACGGCTTTGGCTGGTTTCTTTTTGGCGTTGATCGTTTTCATCTTTTGACATGGTAGTTCCACAGTTAGAATCAAATTGTGCGTGCGCCACCCATCCAACTTGCTGTAACGCTTTCCGGTCTTGGCGCTTCGCCTGAATGTTTTTCACATGCGGTGAAATTAAATCTTGCAGGCGTTCAGTTTGACGCTTCGCAATCGCACTTGCGTCCGCGCGAACTGGACATTGGCGCGCGCCGCGATGTGGCGGCCACGTTGCGCCGGCATGAACTTGTCGCATCGGGCATTGACTGTTTCATTCCGCTTGAGCGCTTCAGTCAACTCGACGCCGTGGAGCGCGCCATGACCGCGCTGTTTGAATCCATCGCGTTCGCCGAATTTCTTGGCAGAGTTCCCGTGAGTTTTTTCATGCCGCTTGATGCGGATCTCGCCAACACGATTTGCCAAGAGGCCGCCCGCAGGGGAGTTCTTCTGGCGGATTTTGTGCGCCCCAAAGGTTTCGTCAATTGCGGAATTGGCCTGGATCCCGCGGCAATTTTGCTGGAGCAAAAAAATCCCGCGCAAGAAGTTTCAGCGGCTGGCGCGCGCTTGGTGGCCGCGCGATTGAACGACATAGATCAATCTGGTCAGCGCGGACCGCTTGGCCAAGGTCGCCTTGACGCGTTGGCATACCGCGTGGCGCTTGACGTATGTGGCTTCAAAGGTTTGCCCGTGATTGATTGCAGATCGTGGCGTCAACCTGTCGAAGAAAGTGCACAATGCGCCAAACGATGGAACGACCTTTTGCCGGCGGCGAATTTGTGATGTCTGATATGACGCAACCTATGCAAGTGATCGGTGTCGGAATCGACTTGATCGAGGTTCCCCGCATCGCGCGCATGATCGACGAACATGGCGCGAGATTTCTTGATCGAGTGTTCACGCCCGCGGAACAAACCTACGCCAACGCCAGTCCAGTGCAACGCGCGCAACGACTTGCTGTGCGCTTTGCCGCCAAAGAGGCCGCTCTCAAGGCGCTTCGCATGGGATTGCGTGAAGGAATTTCATGGACGGACATTGAATGCATCCATCGACCAGATGGATCGCCCATGCTTGCATTGCATGGCAGAGCCGCTGAAATTGCGCAAAGCCAGGGAATCAACGCGTGGTTGGTTTCACTCACGCACATCCAAGACATGGCGGCCGCCACTGTGACGGCGGGACGCAATGATTTAAAAAAGGTAGACTCACAATGATGAGGCGACGCGGAGCACCAACATTATATGAACTCACCAAAAGCGGTGGCAGAGGATCCATCTCTGGCGGATCGGGTGGGCTGTCTGGTGGAAGCACTCCAAGTATTTCATTGTTGGGAAATGAAGCTGCACGTTCAGTGCGCGTTCCAGTTGGATTTTTATGGCTGCTCGCAGTTGCGGTGCTTGGACTTGCCGCGTTGTCATACGCGTTTGGTGTTGGAAGAGGCCGCGCCGCGGGTTACGCCGATGGAATTTCCACGCAACTCACGGAGAACAACGCCAGCGCAATGGCGCGAATGGTGAAAGATCCTTTGAAAGACACCGGTAAAAATTCGGGCGCGACAAGCGTTGTGGTCACGCCAATGAAGACGTTGCCGTCTGCAAGCGCGCCATCCAACACCGTCACATCCACAAAAACCACCGGCAAATCCGACTCCAAAGGTGATTCAAAGTCAGCTGAAAATTCGGCCGTGCCCGCCGCTACCGAGGCAGATCCCCGCGAAATAGGCGTGAATTACCTCACTTTAGCCCGTCCATCCGCGGATCAGGCGGAAAAAATGCTCGCATTTTGCAAGGCTGAGGGACTTGCCGCGTACCTCGTTTCAGATAATAATACCAAACTGCGAAAAATCATTGTTCTTCCAGGTGTTCGAAGTGCCAAGGCGCTTGAGACCAAAGATGGACAAGAACTTTTCGCAAAAGTAAAGTCGGTTGGGTTGCGTTGGAAAGCCGTGAAAAAAGGCAACAAAGATTTCTCTGATGCCTATCTTGAACTCTTCCGCTGATCGTCGTCGTTCAGTGCCGCGGAAGTCTTAACACTTGAACGACATCGGAAGTTTTGACATGAGCATTCATCCAAGTTTAAAGACCAAGTCCGGCGCACTCAATCAACATCGCAACGTGCTCACGCGCGCTGAGCGCATTGAGCGCCTTACGTTCGAGGGGCGCTTTGATATTGCGACCAAGTCTGTTCTTGGCACAGTGAAGGTTCGATCCATCAAGGCAACCGTGAGCAAGAAGCCGAAGAAGGAAGCTGTTGCTGGCGCTGAAGGTGCCGCAACTCCTGCTGCTGGTGGTAAGCCCGCAGCTGGCGCCAAGCCCGCAGCGGCCGCCGCCAAACCTGCCGCCGGCGCCAAGCCAGCCGCCAAGAAGTAAGCGTCTATTCGATTCTTGGTTTCAGGTTTCTGTGAGATAAGACATGATTGAACGACTTCTATCAGCTCGAAGTCGTTCCATTGATTCTTCAGGCATTCGCAAGGTGTTTGACCTTGGAACAAAGATGGTTGATCCCATCAATTTGTCCATTGGTCAGCCGGATTTTCCGGTTTCGGATGCCATGAAAGAAGCCGCCATCGCGGCGATCCGAGAAAATAAAAACGGCTACACCGTAACGCAGGGAATTCCACAATTGCTCGCGGCTGTTCGCCAACGTTTGGCGCATGATTTCGGAGAGGGTTGGTCCACGACCAATCAAGATCTTTCGGCGGTGATCACCAGCGGAACAAGTGGTGGAATTCTTTTGGCGTTGATGTCCATTCTTGATCCAGGTGATGAATTTATTTCACCCGATCCATACTTCGTCATGTATCCGCAAGTTGGAAAATTGCTCAGCGCGCATTGCGTGTTGTGTGACACCTATCCAGATTTCCGCATGACCGCGGCGCGCGTGGAACCGCTGATCACCGAACGCACCAAGGCCGTGTTATTGAACAGTCCAAGCAATCCCTGCGGCACTGTTTTAACATCCAAGGAAATCGCCGATCTTGTGCAACTGTGCGAGCGCCGTGGCGTGCTGCTTATTTCCGACGAAATTTACGACGAGTTCTGCTTCAGCGACGCGCGCGAAAATGGTTTGTGCCCATCGCCTGGGCGCGTGAGCAACAATTGCTTGGTTATTCGCGGCTTTGGCAAGACCCACGGCTGCACGGGTTGGCGACTTGGTTACGCCGCTGGTCCCGCGCCGTTGATCCAGGAAATGGCCAAGTTGCAGCAAAGCACTTTTGTGTGCGCGCCGTCTCCGCTGCAGTGGGGTGTTGTGCCTTCATTTCAAGAGGATCTCACGTCGGTGCTCAAGGAATATGAGGGCCGCCGCGAAATGGTGCTTGACGCATTTTCAGGCGTGGCCAATGTTACTCGGCCAGGCGGCGCGTTCTACGCGTTTGTTGAAGTTCCTAAAAAATTAAATCTCACGGCCGCGCACTTTGTGGAGCAAGCCATCGCCAAGCGCGTGTTAATTATTCCTGGCTCAGTCTTCAGCCACCGCGACACTCACTTTCGATTAAGTTTCGCCGCGTCTCGCGCCAAGCTTTCCGAGGGCCTTGGAATTTTGCGCGAACTCATGAGCAAGTGACGCGCGCATATGCGCCCAATCACTCTCCAGGAATATGCGTGAATGTTCCAGACCAAGGACTGCTTGCGGTGCCCAGTAATTTACGCGCAATTCTGCCTGATTTGTAGCCAAAGTAGCCAGCCTCCAAAGCCAAGCGCATGGCGTGCGCCATTTGCACGGGATCAGCAGCGTGCGCGATGCCGGTGTTGAGCAACACGCCATCGGCGCCAAGTTCCATGGCAAGCGTGACATCGCTTGGCGTGCCCACGCCCGCGTCAACAATCACTGGATAATCCGCGCGGCCGCCGTGCGCTGGATTTTTCAACAAGTCAATCAAGATCATGATGGCCTCGCGGTTGGCGATGCCGCGACCAGAACCGATTGGACTTCCCGCAGGCATCACGCTGCTCGCTCCCGCGTCGCGCAATCGCACCGCGGCGATTGGATCATCGCTGCTATAGCAGAGCACTTCAAATCCATCCTTGACCAATTCCGCGCACGCTTCAATAGTGCCAATGGGATCGGGCAGGAGAGTGGTCTTGTCACCAAGCACTTCTAGTTTCACCCAGCGCTGGCCTGGATTGCCCAGTTGCTCCAGAAGTTCGCGGCCCAAGCGAGCCACGCGCACGGCGTCCGCGGCGCTGAAGCAGCCCGCGGTGTTTGGAAGGATCGTGAGTTGATCAAGCGGCAACGCGTCAAGCAGCGAGTGGCCATCCTTGTCAAACAAACGTTCGCGGCGCACGGCCACGGTGATCACATCGGCGCGGCTGGCTTGCAGCGCAAGACGCATCTGCGCAAAGTCCTTGTATTTACCCGTGCCGACCACAAGTCGCGAGCGCAACTGAAAACTTCCCACATGCAGCGGCGGCGTGGGGAATTCGCTTTGGTTGGCGATCGTTTCAGTGGAAATATTTGCGACGCGCGACGCGCTTTGAGTGGCGTGTTGTTGCGCCGTAAGTGGGGCGTTGATTGGCGCAGCAGATGTGTGAGGCTTCGTATCGCTCATTATTTATCCACCTCCAACAAGCGTGACCAATTCAACGCGGTCGCCACCATGCAACTGATGTTGAGAATGCTTGGCCTTGGGAACCAGCTGTTGATTCACCTCAACCGCGCATGGAACATTGTCGCGCCCCAGATGCGTGAGCAACTGCGCCACTGTGTCCACGCCCACATAAGTGAGCGATTCGCCGTTGACTTGAATCTGGATTTGAGCCTGCTCCATGAAATTAAATAGTAGTGCATGTTTCGTGGCTAGACTCGCGCTATGCGAGCGCATTTGATTCCAATTCTGGCCTGTGTGCTTGGTGCAGCTTTAGGCTGCAAAAAACCAAAGTTCAACACCAGCACTCCCGAGGACATGCTTGACGCCGCCACGGAAATGGTGGCCCAAAATCACGCCGAGTATTTGCCAACTTTGTTGGATATTCCAGCGCGGGATATCACATTTGACGATGGCGTGACCGAGGCAAGCGCCATCGATGAGGTGAAATTAAAAGCTGGCGACATGTTGGCGCGCTTGGTGCGTGTCGCAGGAGAGTTGCGCGATCGATTTCCCAAGCAAGTGGACAAGGAAATTAAAATCGTGCTTGGCAAAGGTAGAAATGCCTCCGTTCGCGATATTGCCGTTGCCGCAATCGCCGACCCAGCCGCGTGGCTCACCGCGCAGCGCGCGCTTCTTACCGCGACCGATCTTGGCGACGAAACCGCAGCGTTAAATTTTGACGGTCAACCTATTTTCGCCGGCGCCCTCACGCTTACGCAAACATCCGAAGGCTGGCGCGTTCGATTTCCGATTGAATTGGTTCGCTCAAGTAAATATTGGCCCGATTCACGGGAGGAATGGGCCATCGTGGCCAGCATGATGTTGGCGGTTGAAAATGCGTTAAAAGATTTCGAACGCGACCTGAATAGCGGCTCGATTAAAAATCTAGACGCGGCCAGTTCGCGCGTGGGGCGCTTGATTGGAGAGAGCGTGGTGGCGCAATCCATCATCTATTCAATGATGAAGCGCGAAGGCGATCAAGATGAAAGCGCGCAGCCACAAACGCCCGCATCGAACGCTACGCCGCCTGCCACCGAGGTGAAACCGAGCGGCGTGGACAAGCCTTCCACATAAGATCAGCGCAGGAATATATAACTTGCCGCGGCCAAAATTGGCAGCAACACGCAGCACGACCACACAATGTAGCGGCCAAATGAGGGCATATTCACGCCTTCATTCGCGGCGATGGCGCGCACCATCAGGTTTGGCCCATTGCCTATGTAGGTCATCGCGCCCATGAACACCGCACCGCAAGAAATTGCGGCCAGAAAATCATTGCGTACAAATTCACCGCCGGCGAGCGGCAAAATTCCATCGGCAATGTGTTGCGGCGTTTGTGTATTTGCCACTTCAAGAAACACAACATAGGTCGGCGCGTTGTCCAGCACACTGGAGAGTGCGCCTGTGATCCAGAAGAAAGCCATCGGCGTGTTGATTCCAAGTTCGCCACCATTGGCGCTTAAGACCGCCATTGGAATTTGCATTGCTAGAAAAAGTCCCGAGAATATTGCCGCGACTTCTCCAATCGGTGTGAATGAAAATCCTTGCAGCGTGCGAATTTTCATGGGCGTGATCAACATGCTGAATCCAGCCAAGACCACAAGCATTCCTTCACGCAACAAGTTTGGCGCCACCACGCCAACCAGTGGCAACGATTTTCCGGGCGCAACCAACGCCACGGCAAGCACAGCCAAAATCAGCAAAATGGCGTTGTTTGTGCCGTGAATTGTGAGGCCTTTGGCGTGGGTCATGCTTTCGCGGTGCTGGTGAAAGCCTTCTTGTTTCCAGCGGCGTAAATCAACCGCATAGAACACGCACAAAAGTGCGCCGTTTACAAACAGCCAAGGTTTCCACAGAGTTAATGTCCATTCAAATGGAACGCCCCGCAAATATCCCAAGAACAAAGGTGGATCGCCAATAGGAAGCAGCAAGCCGCCGCAATTGCTCACAATAAATATAAAAAACACCACGGTATGCGTGCGGCACGAACGGTGCGAGTTGGCCTGAAGCAGGGGACGAATCAGCAACATGCTGGCGCCGGTTGTGCCAAGAAGATTTGCAAGCACAGCTCCAACCGCAAGTATGCCGGTGTTCATTCGTGGTGTGGCGGAAAAACTTCCGCCCATGGAAATTCCGCCGGAGATCACAAATAAACTCAGCAATAAAATAATAAATGGGACATATTCATTTAGGCCATGCATGGCGGCCGTGGCCGCCGCGTCCACGCTCACTTCGCTCGCCAACCACACCAGCGCGGCAATACCCAGCGCGCAACTCACAAGCAATTTACTGGAGTTTCGCTCCCACCAATGTTCCATTGAAGGAATCATGGGAACAATTGCAATCGCAAGCAGCAAAATCACGAAAGGGAGGCATCCCAAAATCCATGTTGGACGCGCCGCGATCAGCGCGTAAAGATTATCCGCATGCGCGCCAAATCCTCGCAAGGCAATAAGTGCGGCTATCAGGGCGGCGATGATCGCGGCAATTATTGTGAATTTGCCATTAGATCCCGCATGCGTTGAGGGATGAGTGTTCAATTCATTTGATGGCTGTTTCGACATTGGAATTTTCTGGGATGAAGTTGGGGCTGGATCTAAACTTTACGAGTTCTACCAACAACCAACGGGTTGTGCGCATGATTTGAATTTTCCTTTCTGTTCACAAGGGGTTCCGGCGCAATTTGCCGCGTATAAAAAAACGAAAGAAAGTTTGTTACAACGTGCGTTGCCATCGTGTTGCTCAACCTTTCATTCTGAGTCACAATACTTCCATGAAATTTATTCTCATGGTCGCCTGTTATTTTGCAATAGTTGGGTATTGCACTGGCTCTGTGATTGCAAATAATCCATTTGAAATGGCCACTAAAGTCGCCATTCGTGGCACCGCGCTCGAAATTGAGTTGCTACCCATCAACACTCCTGCGCACGCTAACGTGTTGTTGGGAAAGACCGAGGTGCCATGGGAACTTCTGGATGCGTTTGTATTTTCGCGCGACGCTGGCAGCGGGCCTGTCGAAGCCGACGCCGTGGCGCGCCCCAGCAAGCCTTATATTTCCATGGACCGTGGATTTGGACACGCGGGATTTCCTGCTATTTCCGTGAGCGATGAAAATGCCAGGCAATTTTGTGTTTGGCTGAGCGCCAAGACTGGCAAAAAGTTTCGCTTGCCAACTCAGAAAGAATTTCAAGCGGCCTGCGAGGCTGGCTCGAGTGATTCCGTTTCAATTGAAGAAATTGCGTGGCACAAAAAAAATTCAGGTGGAAAAACCCACCGAGTGGCAACGAGCAAGCCCATGACCAACGGTTTTTATGATCTCAAAGGCAACGCCGCGGAATGGGTGACTTGTGCGGATGGCAAGTGCGCCCTGATTGGCGGCGCCTACAACGACACGATTGTGCCGGGGAATTGCGCCGAAATTCGCAACCCCACGCCCGCTTGGAACGCAACCGATCCGCAAATTCCACCAAGTCGGTGGTGGCTTGCCGATGGATCATTCGCCGGATTTCGTGTCGCCTGTGAAGTAGATTCGCCCGCATCAACACAGCCCGCCGCTATCAATCCAAACGATCCCAAACCCAATAACGGTCAATGACTCGACACAACTATTCATGGGCTTGCATATTCCGCCGCACATTCCAACTTCATACAGTAAATTGTGAGGCATACCAAGGAGCAACGCATGCAGTCGGACATTGAAAAAAGTTTGCAACGCCGACAATTCATCCACACTGCCGCCATGGCTGGCGTGGCGGCGATCGCGGCACCCGTGTTGGGGCACGCGCTTACGCAGGCCGCTGGCAGTGACAAAATCAAAGTTGCGCTGATTGGATGTGGCGGACGCGGAACTGGCGCCGCGGCGCAAGCGCTACAAGCGGATCCTGGCGTGGTGATTTGGGTTATGGCCGACACATTTGCCGACCGAATCGAGAGCGCGCATGCCGAGTTGAAAAAGCGCCCCGAAGGTTCCCGCGTTCTTGTTCCGCCAGAGCGGCGATTCACCGGGTTCGACGCGGCCAAGATGGCGTGCGCCACTGATGTTGATGTGGTCATTCTGGCCAGCGCTCCATACTTTCGCCCAATGCATTTGCGCGCCGCCGTTGACGCGGGAAAGAATATTTTCTGTGAGAAGCCAATGTTCACCGACGCCGCGGGCGCGAAAGTTGTGATCCAATGCATTGAGGACGCCCGCACCAAAAAACTGCAGTTTATGAGCGGTTTTTGCTGGCGTTACTCATTGCCAGAGCGCGAGACATTCATGCGCATTCGTGGCGGAGATATTGGCGAGGTTTTAGCCATGCACAGCGATTATCTCACCAATCCATTGGGCATCAATCCGCGCAAGCCCGAGTGGAGCGACATGGAGTTTCAACTTCGCAATTGGCAGCACCATGTGTGGCTTTCGGGCGACATCATTGTTGAGCAGGCGATTCACAGCATTGACAAAATCAATTGGGCCTTTGGAAATGAACCACCAGTGCGTTGCACGGGCACGGGCGGGCGTGGCTTGCGTGAAAATATTCCGGAGCGCGGAGATGTGTATGACCATTTCGCGGTTGTGTACGAGTGGCCCCGAAATCGACGAGCCACTTTGATTTGTCGCCAACAAGATGATTGCTTCAACGAAAATGTCGACACTATTTTGGGCAGCAAAGGAAGCGCCTTCATCAATGGCTGGGGTCCAACGCACGAAATTATTGGCGAGCATCCTTGGAGTTATCCGGCGGATGGACCAAATCCAAACATGTATCAAACCGAGCACAACGAGTTCTACAAGGCGCTTCGCAGCGGCAAGCGCATTGACGATGGAAACTTTGTGGTGAACTCATGCCGAATGGCCCTTATGGGAAGAATGGCCGCCTACACCGGTCAAGATGTCTCATGGGATCAAGTGGTCAACAGCCAAGAAAATCTTGGACCGGACAATCTTGAAATGGGCAAGGCTCCGCAACCACTCATTCGCGTGCCAGGCAAAACAAAATTAATCTAGCATTCGATCATTGTAGATTGCAATAAAACACGGCTTATTTATAGGTGTTGCAGACATTCTTTAATGTCCATCCACGATCGTGGCGTTGGGCTTGGTTGATATTGGCGAATGTGTTGGTTCATTTAGCGGCGCGGTTGATACTGCTCGCGGCTCAATCGTTTGAATTCCACCATCGTTGGGCAAGCGTTCAATTGCAATCTTGACCAAGGGAAACTTTTTCGCAAAAAGTTTCAAATGCTCCACATCCATCACGCATGCGATTGTGGCAATCACATCGGCGGTGGTTGCGTCGTTGGCGATCACCATGGATTGCCGCGGCGAATTCATAGGACGCCCATTCTTGGGATTGAGTATGTGGGAAAATATTTTTCCATCAATATGTCCAGGTTGGCCGCGGTCACCGCTCACGCACAACGCTTGGTTTGACAACGTCACAGTGTGGGATTGTTCTCCAATAAATTCCGGCTCAACTTTGATCACCCAACCAGTTGTTTGTGGTGGGGGATCGCTGGCCAACACATCGCCGCTTACATCAATCAAGGCCGATGTAATGTGATGGGATCGCAGAACATTCATGGCCGCGTCCGCCGCAAGTCCTTGGCCAATCGCGCCAAAATCAAATTGGATTCCATCCATATCAAAAGCCACGGTTTGGCTTTCCTGGTTCCACAACACATGAGCGCCACCCGAATGTTTCAACGCGTCCACAAGTTGCGCGGCGTCGGGCATGGTTGATTTTGCAAATGCCACGCGCCACAACTTGGTCAAGCGTCCGAGCGCGGGATCAAATGCGCCATCGGATACATGCATGAATTCAAGGGATAATTTGATTGCTTTAGCCAACCGTGCTTGCACGGCGGTGGGTGTTCCTGCGATCTGGGCAAGATTGGAAATCTCCGAGTCATTTAAATAATCGCTCAATGCGCGGTCCCATGCGGCGATTTCGTCAAACGCCGCGCGCGCGGCACGGACACCTTGTGCCTGCGAGTCCGTGTACAAAGTGATCCGCGTCACCGCGCCCATATGCACTTCTTGAAAATGAAAACGTTGTAGTTTTTCCGCTTGAGCAAGTGATTTGCTAGAAAGAAATATGGTCGGTCCGCCAATCAATATCACGAACAGATTTTGAGCCAGCCACTTGGTCGTGCACTTCTTTTGACAACGTCGCACAATTGCAAGGATGTCATGACACACTTTGAAATCCTTACCCCGCGGACGGATTGAAAGTCACCTCGAGCAAACTCACATCGTCCACAAATTGCGGACCGCCTTGGGCGTCTTGTCCCCAGACGACCATTTGCTCCAACGCATCAGGCTTGCTTTGGAATTGGCCAATCTTCGCGATGTACTCATCAAGAGATGTCATGCTTGCGTCGGGCTTGGTGATCTCAAAGATTCCGTCGCTATACACGAATAATTTTGAATTAGGTTTCAACGCGACTTCACTCGAGTCATATGGAATTCCCGTGGCTGCGCCAATCATCAAGCCTTGCGATGCCAGCTCAGTCAGCGATCCATCTGGACCCACTAAAACCGCGGGAGGATGGCCTCCGCCACACCATTTGATTGTTTTGGCATCGACATCCAAAATGCCATACCACAGCGTGAAGAACATGCTGTTGTGCTGCGCCATTGGATACAGTTCATTTAGACCTTCAAGCACGGCGGCGGGATCGCGCATGTCGCAACCTGGAATCGCGCCACCGCGAATAGTGTTCATGGCGCTCACCCCAAGCAGCGCCGGACCAACTCCGTGTCCGCACACGTCAAGCAAGTAAATAGCCAAGCGTGATTCATCAAGCCAGTGGTATCCAAACGCGTCGCCTCCCAAACTTTCGCTGGGAACAAATTTCCATTTGGTGGTGGCCGCGCCTTCCGTCAATGGCAATGGTAAAAGTGAGCGCACATATTCCGCCGCGCGCTTGGCTTCTTCTTGCAAATGTTTTTCGCTGGCGGCCAAAGCCGCGTAGGCCGCGTTACGCTCCAGCGCCGCCTTGAAACCATCGGAGTGATGCTTGATGCGCGCGATCAACTCAACTGGATCCGGCAACTTCACCAAATAATCGTTGGCGCCCAATTCAAATGCCTTGGCTTTGGTCTGCGCTTCCTCACGCGATGAAAGAACCACAAGCGGAGTCTCCCGAAGCTGCGCGTGCTTGCGATATTCGGTGACCAGTGTCAGGCCATCAATGTTGGGCATGACCAAATCTTGCAAGATCACCGTGGGCTGAAGTTGCAGCGCGGTTTCAAGCGCTTTGGTCGCGTCGCTGCAATAGTGAAATTCCCATTCAGTTTGGGACTGCAGCATTTTATGCACGGCGGCGGCGATAATGGCTTGGTCATCAACTAGAAGCACAACGGTTTTGAAATTGGTAAGTGAATACGGGAGTGTTGAATTAGACATGGCGGGGCTTTAATTTCCTTGTAAGAGCGACTTGAATAGCGTGACCGATTTGATCTATTGCCAAAACTTGCTCGGCGGCG
>SYAD01000090.1 GCA_005789005.1 Planctomycetia bacterium
ACCGCCCAATATTTTCCAGCCAACAGTTGCGAATGTTTAAACATACCTTCGCTTTGATCTGCCCGCAACGCCCGCAGGCAATCACGCAATTGCTATTGCCGCACTTGTATTTGCGCCTTTAGGAAGCCTTTGCCAAACCACGAAAGGTGCGCAACCAAGCCACATTTGCGCGCGGCGGGCGCTTCTTTGATTTGCGCTGCTCAATAGCACGGTGCACCAACCACAGGCCAATCACCACGGCCAATGTCACCGCCACGCCAATCATGATTTGGTGGAATATGTCCGTCACGCCCGCCTGCGCCGCCGCGTGAAATGCCAGCCAGCCAATGGCCATTTGCATGGGCGCGGTAATCAGAACGCACACGGCCTCTACCAAAATAAATTTCCATGTGGCCATGTGCAGTACGCCGCACATGGTGATGACCGGCGTGCGCGTGCCTGGAATAAATCGCGCGGCGATAAGAACCAACACGCCGCGCTTGTCGATTTGGTATTTCACCTCCAGCAGTCGCCGCGGATGGAACATGCGTTTGAAGAACTTACTTTGCAAAAGGCGCGTGCCAAATGTGCGGCACAGCAGGAACCAGCCAAGATCGCCCAGCACAATTCCGGCGTACGCCGCCGCCGCAAGTTCCCAGAAGAATCCTGGATCATTCGCGGACAGCCAACCCGCGGGAATAAGAATTAAATCCTCGCTTAAGTGCAAGCCAATGCCGCTGACAACAAATGCCACAAACACCGTGATTGCGCCGAATTTTTCAATGCCTTCTTCAATCCACTTTGGCATTTTGGGCGCGCTGGCTTTGGGCGTATCAGCCACGGCGCTCGTTTGCGAAATATTTTGCGCCGCAATAGTTGAAACACTTGGTTGCGCAATACTCTTTTGCGAAACAGTTGGCGCGGCAGATTGCTGTGAAGTTGCCGCACTAGCGGCAGCGGGGGCCTGAGCCACTGTCACCACATTCACCAGCAAACTTGCTTGCAAATTCAAGTGCCCTCGTACTGTCGCATCGCCCGCCGCAATACTCGAGTCAGCCAACATCGCGCCTAAAAGTAAAAAGACGGCGGTCATACATGATCTGTGGAGCCAGTACTTCATTGGAAGTCCACAGTGTAGAGCCGCCGTCTTAAATAGTTCAAAGAAAGTATTAAGACTTCGCGTCGGTTGGAATTCTCATGCTGTAGAAACTGCGGTACACAAAGATCAACGCGATCGCGAAGAACACTCCGCCAATCCAGAACTTGTATGGCTGCACTTGCTCTTGCACGGCGATTTCCACCGCGAGCAAACCAAACAGCGTTGTGAACTTAATGACTGGGTTCAAACTCACCGAGCTGGTGTCCTTGAACGGATCGCCAACGGTGTCGCCAACCACGGTCGCCGCGTGAAGGTCAGTGCCCTTCATGCGCATGTCCACTTCAACAATCTTCTTGGCGTTGTCCCAAGATCCGCCGGCATTGGCCATGAAAATGGCTTGGAAGAAACCAAAGAACGCGATGGCGATCAGGTAGCCAATGAAGAAGTACGGATTAAAGAACGGCAACGCCAAGGACATGCAGAACACCACGATGAAGATGTTGAACATTCCCTTTTGCGCGTACACGGTGCAAATGCGCACCACTTCCTTGCTGTCCTCAATGCTTGCTGTTGCCTTCTCAAGGTTAATGTTCTCCTTGATGAATACAACGGCTCGGTACGCGCCCGTCACAACGGCTTGCGTGCTTGCGCCTGTAAACCAGTAGATCACCGAACCGCCCACCAGAAGTCCAAGCAGGATTTCTGGTCGAACGATTGAGAGCTTGCTGATGACATCGCCGTACAACTTGTCCAACATCAAGATGATGCCGAACACCATTGTGGTTGCGCCCACAACCGCGGTGCCAATGAGCACTGGCTTGGCGGTTGCCTTGAACGTGTTGCCCGCGCCGTCGCCCTTCTCAAGAAGGTGCTTTGCGTTTTCAAAACTTGGCTCGAAGCCGAAGTCGCGTTTCACTTCCTCGCGGATGTTTGGAATCTTCTCGATTTGGCTCAGTTCAAACACGCTTTGCGCGTTGTCGGTGACTGGACCAAAGCTGTCCACCGCGATGGTGACAGGACCCATTCCAAGGAATCCGAAAGCGATCAAACCAAACGCGAAGATTGGCGCGGCGAAATCATATTTCGCAGGCATCAAGTTCTGAATGTCAGCATTATTGCTGGCCCACCAACCCAACGCCATCAGCGAGGCAAGAACCAAGCCCTTCCAGAACGCGGAGAAATTACCCGCCACGAAACCGGAAAGAACATTCAAGCTTGCGCCACCTTGCGCGCTGGCTTGAACCACTTCGCGAACGTGACGACTGTTGGTGCTGGTGAACACTTTGGTGAACTCAGGAATCAACGCGCCGGCGACGGTGCCCAAACTAATGATGATGGAAAGAATCCACCACAAACTTGTGTAGGCGTATGTTGCCGTATCAACCACGGTGCCAGCCACAGCTTGGCCGGTTGTGTTGTTCAGAAGAACAGCGGGCGCTTCGCCAATCACAACGGTCTCGCTAAATTGACCAAGCAACGCCCAACTTGCAAGGAAGGTCACGCCAATCGAAACGATTGAAGTGATCCACACCAAACTTGTCAGCGGCGCTTCCTCATCAAAATCTTTCTTGGTGCCGAAACGACTTTCGTTCAACACTTCGTTGATGAAGTAGCTCAGCAAACTTGTGATGATCATCAGCGCGCGCATGGCGAAGAGCCACACGATTAACTTCGCGCACACGACTTGGCCTTCAGGACCAGTGTCGCCAATGGCAAGCGCCAAGAACGCGATCAGCGCAACGCCGGTCACGCCATATGTTTCAAATCCGTCGGCGGTTGGACCAACTGAGTCGCCCGCGTTGTCGCCGGTGCAATCCGCGATCACGCCTGGATTCTTCGGATCATCTTCTGGAAGCTTGAAGACAATCTTCATTAAATCAGCGCCAATATCGGCAATTTTGGTGAAAATTCCACCGCAGATGCGAAGCGCGCTGGCGCCAAGGCTTTCGCCAATTGCGAAACCAATGAAGGCCGGACCAACAAGCGCGGTCGGCAGGAATTTCAGAATGCAAATCATGAAGAACAATTCAACGCTGACCAACAACAGGCCAACGCTCATTCCACTGCGCAAAGGAATGGCAAGAACTGGAAGGCCTTGGCCCTTCAAACTTGCGAACGCGGTGCGGCTGTTTGCAATGGTGTTGATTCGAATACCGAACCACGCCACGCCGTACGAACCAAGAATTCCAAGCACGCTGGCGGACAGAATCACGAACACGGAGAACGCGTCCTTGTGCTCCAGATATCCAAAGTAGTAAAAGATGCACGCGCCGATGAGAATCCACAACAGCGCCAAGAACTTGCCTTGTTGCCAGAGGTAGCTCTTGCATGTCTCCCAAATAATGTGGGAGACATCGGACATGCTCTTGTGCACTGGCAACGCCTTGGTTTGACCGTATTGGTACCAACCAAACACACCCGCCAAGACGCAGACAATCAGGCCCATCATCATGAGGTAGTTGCCTTGGATGACCGTGTTGCCAAACTTAAAGTTTGCAAGGTCAACTGAAGGCACCTTCAGGTCGGCTTCACCGGCAAACGCAGGCGCGGCGAACAGGGTAAGAAGTGCGAAAGTGGCGATCAGGTTCAGGCTCCAGCGGAGTCGGTTCATCATCTCAATAGTTCCTTTGTAGAGTTATGGAATCCTTCACGGATTCCGTGAAGGGCTAGAAGAGTAACGAAAGTGGGGCAAATGGGCAAACGGAAGCTAAATTTGGTTCGTTATATGGTTATAAGACTCAATTGCGGGTAATTCAGACTCAATTCTCCACCATTCTTGAAGAAGAGAGATTGTGAAATGGTTCGCCCGCAACGCTGGCGGTTGCATTTCTTGGCAAAGATAAATAGCCAAGCGGCGCACACGCTTTGTTGGCAGGCGACTTCTTGCAAATGTGACTTGCGCTAGGGTTGGCGCATGTTCGCCAATCGGCTTTCAAAAAGACTGCGCCAGTTGAAGAAGTGGGCGGCCAAGGCGGGCAACGACGCGTTCCGTTTATACGAGCGCGACATTCCCGAATTTCCAGCCGTGGTTGATTGGTACGGAGGCGAGGTTGTGGCGTGGTTGCATCCGCGCACCAAAGATGAAACCGAGGAGCAGCAAGACGCGCACGAGGCGAACTGCATTGAGAAAATTTGTTCGTCGCTGGACATTCCACGCGAGAAACTTTTTGTGAAGGAGCGTCGTCGCCAGAAGAATCGCCGCGAAGGTGGGGATGATGGCCAAGGGCAATATCAAAAAGTGGCCGCGGCGGAGAATGCGTCAAGCGCGCTGCGTGTAATGCGTGAGCAAGGCCTGCGCTTTGAAGTGAACTTGACGGACTATCTGGACACCGGATTATTTCTTGATCACCGCACCACGCGCGACATGGTGCGTCAGCGTTGCAAAGGTTTGCGCGTGTTGAATTTGTTCGCATACACCGGCAGTTTTACGTGTTACGCAATTGATGGCGGCGCCGTAGCCACCACCACCGTTGACATGAGCGCCACCTATCAAGCGTGGACGCTGCGCAATTTACGTCTGAATGGTTTTGATGTTGGCGACGCGCACCGACTAGTGGAGGCGGATTGTTTGGCGTGGCTTGACCGTGGACCAAAGCCCGGCGAGCAGTACGACGTGATCGTTTGCGACCCGCCCACATTTTCAAATTCCAAGCGCATGGAGGCTTCTAGCTTTAGCGTTGACCGCGATTGGCCGGCGTTGATTGGTAGTTTGCCCAAGTGGCTTTCGCCGCAGGGAACCATTTGGTTTAGCAGCAATTCGCGCCGTTTAGAGCTTGATGCGGCGCACTTGCCCCCGGAGTTTGCGGCGCGTGACATGAGCAAGCGCACGCACGCGTTTGAATTTCGCGAGGGGTGCGGTCATCAAGCGTGGCTCTTGGCGCGTCAAGCCACCTTCGATGTGTGGCAGGCAAAGCGCGGAAAATAAATTGCGTGTTTGATGCTTTCACGCGGACATTTTCGCGGGGCGCATGCCGAAATGATTTTGAATGGGACGCAATTCAAACTTAAAAATGAATAGCGTCTTTCACTGCGCGAGTGCAAATAAAAATCAAATTATTTTTTGTCCGGCTCAACTGGCGGAATCACATGCAGTAAAAATTCTGGATGATCTGGCAGCGTCACGTAAGGCTTGCTGTCGGGCTTGCCCGTTGCAATTTCAAAGCGCAGAATTTCCTTGGTGAGACGGCTTCCAACATAAAGCCACTTCGCGCTCACCACCAACGCCGATGGAGCCCGCAGTCCAGCCGTGCCGCGAGGAATGAACACGCTGCACAAGCCGCTGTCCATGTCAAGACGCAACACTTGCTCGGTTTCATCGTCGCCAACAAATAAACTTTTGCCATCCTCGGTGAAAGTCACTTGGATTGGTTTCTTCAGACCGTTGGCTTCGCTCACCATAATCTTCACGCGCTCGCCCGTCTTGCGGTCGTAACTGCTCACGCGCGAACCGTCGCGGTCGGCCACATATAAATAGCCGTCTGGACCAAAACAAATTCCACGCACCGCGCTCAAACCCACTGGACTTACTTGCGAATTTGCAATGAATACGCCTGCTGGCAGATTGCCAAAGCCCGCGAGCGATTCTGGATGCGGCAGCGGCGCGCCTGGAGTTGCCCGACCAAATCCCGCATAGCGAGTGACCGTGTTAGTGTCTTGATTGCTCACATACACATCGCCATCGGGCGACATTGCAATGGCGTAACTGTGAAGCATGGCGGGATTCGTTGGGCCTTGCTTGGCAAAATCATTCATGTAGGCGCGCACATTGTTGGCGTCGGGCGCGCCAAAGTGCAGAATGCGCGAGTCCTTCATGAACGCGTTCACAGCAAGAACGCTTTGATCTGGAAGAATGGCCATGCCTCGAAGATCATGCGGAGCGGCACCGGCTGGACCGCTAGGAACTGGGCCAGTGCCAGGACCTTTGATTTCACCTAAGCCATTTACGGCGGTGACTTGTTGCGGTTGCCCATCAACGCCATGCATGGTGATCAGCCAAGAAACTTCGTTTGGCGAAGCTTCATGGTCATGCGCGGCTTTCCCAGGCACGCCAGATTTGTCTTTGTTAGCGTCTTTATCCTTATCTGTAT
>SYAD01000091.1 GCA_005789005.1 Planctomycetia bacterium
CGCCGCCTCAGTATGGGGGACTTGGTGTTTGTGGGGTTGAGTTTGGGCTGGGAATTTTGAAAGTGTCAAAAATTGGCACTTTCAAATGCGGAAGTTGCTTTCTATAGAGCGGCTGTATTTCCGGTCAAGAAGTTCCGGGTGTCCAAAGTTTTTATGTCAGTTTGAAATTGGGGCTGTTTCAAAGCCGCCATGTTGGCGGCGGATGTCCTACGCGCATGACCTTTCAAAGAAAGAGATTATGAAACTTCAACGTAATAAAAAGAAATTGAACACATGCAAGTTGCGGTCGATCAACGGGATGTATCGTGAGGAGTTGTGCAAGTGGGAAGAGAGCAGCCTGGCCACGCTCGCTGCGGGCAAGACTTTGGGCTACGAAGAGTTGGCAATCTATATGTATTGGATGGGCAACAAGTTTGAGGAGACCAATTCGGGCTTTGCGTCCAACCAGATTGATGGCCATGAAATCAGCACGAATCGGGCAACTAGTTTTTTAGCCAAGGCGTCGCAAAATCGAAATGACAGATTGCAGTTCAACAGCATTGGTCAGTTGAAGAGGTACGCCAATAAATCATTCAAGTCCGCCGCAATGGATGCCGGTCGCAGGAACTATATGTCCTTGCCGTGGAGCAACGGGAACCAGGCGCTCACTCTTGATGAAAAAAAGCAGTGGCGAGTGAAGCGAATCATTGAAAACCCAGCGACTGGTCCGCACATAGTGGATGTGTTTATGGATTCACACAGCGAGTTTGACTCCCTTGAACAGCAGGAATTGAAAGCCAAAGTCAAGCAAATCTTGAATAATGTGCTGTCTGACTGCAAGCAAGGGAAATATGCGGAGGCACTTCGCTTGGAAATGCAGGGAATGAAGGGGCCGCAAATTGCCGCGGCTCTTGGCACCAGTCACGATAACGCCCGTCAGTTGTTGTGCCGGGCCAAAGCGTATGTCACCAAGGCAATTTTAGCTCAACCAGATGCGAGGTCGCTCATTGATCAACTGCTCGGCGGTTGCACTTTCGATCGATGTGAAACAAATGTCATTCACGCGAGCGTCAAAAGTTCAAGCGTGGTGGATTTATTGGATGAGCAAGCCCACGAAAAATATTCCTTGTGCACTGTTGCCTAGCGCGCATTTACCTTCACAATCTGAGTTCATATTAAATTTTGAATTCTGCCCGTTCTCAAGCGAGAGCAGGCGCATTCAATGCAGCTTTGCCAACGCTTGGGCCGCGGCGTTGATTTCGCGGCGCCAACTTTCGGGTTTCAACAACACAACTCGACCGCCATAGGCCAGCACTCTTCGCATGGTCTCAATTTTGCTTGAGGTTGTGAAATTCACATGCAGTTCGGAAGTGACGGGGGTTGGCTCTGATCGGTTGTTGGATGCTTGACTTGATTTATTTTTGATTTCGTGAATACGCTGGGTTTGCCTCTTGGTCCAAATTTCACCCAATCCCATGTTCAGCGCGTGGTGGGGGCGGTCTCCTGGAAGATCGCGATAGACCAATTCAACTTCGCAAGGTTGATTGTCGTCGGGCAGCCCGCCCACCGCCTGCTCCATTCGCGAGCGCAAGTCGATTGATTTCACTTTGGCGATTGCTTGAATGGTGGCATCAGGGTTTTCAGTGGGCTCGATCAACTGTTCATCGATTATTAAACGATGAAGAGCGAATGACTTGATTTGCTCCGGTGTCGCGCTGGAGCGGTCCTGGCAAAGCGCATAGGCGCCGCCTTGCCGAATTAAAATATGAATGGGAAACAATTGGCGTGTTTCATCGACAGTAGACTTGCCCTTCACGCTTCGATATCGCACGGTGATCTCGCGTTGGTCTATGGCAGCTTGTAACATTAGTTTCCATTTTTTTTGTAGCGAATCGGAGTCGTAGGTGTATTTAAAATTGTCAAATTTTCCATCAACCTCGGCGGGCAAAGCGAAGTCCGCGATGAAGAGGACCTTGGTCAAACGCTCAATACGCGATTCCTTCACTGAGTTGGCTGATCTCGCGCGCGAGCGAAGTTCATCCACTTGTTTGCCAAGCAGTTGATCCAGTTGCGCATGCCAGGGCGTTCCCACAAGTGATGCCGCCAACTTGCGAAGAACCACAAGCAAGTCCTCGGGAATAAGCGGCGCCAACGCCGCGGCCGCCGGAGGCGCGGTCATTTTATATCCGTGATCGCGCTTGTTCAGAATGGTGGCTCCGGCGTCTTTCATCGCCGCCAACATTCTTTTCACCGTGCGCGCGTCGCGATTGATGGCGTGTGCCAAGACTTTCAGGGAAGCCCACTTCCCACTGTAGCCCGCGTCCATCAACAACTTTGTGATGATGGATTCGGACTCATGCCGTGAAGGTCTTGATTTTGCCATGTCGACCTTATTGAAAGAGAGGGGGATATGAAATGTATTGACATCAAGATAGCAGTGCCGGATTGGTCGACGCAATCATCGTGGACTGTTTCGATCAGTCGTAAATACTGTTGGCTTCTTCGATGCTCTTGTATTTGAACATTTGCAAGCCAATTGAACCGCCAGCCATCAAGCCCTTTTGCGCGCCGACATACACGATCACGCCGTTGGTATACTTGGCAACTCCCGTCACGCCGGAATCGCCGCCGACCGCCGTGCCACTGGCGCTTCCCGCCATTGTGTTGGCCTTGAATTCTTCAAGCACTTTCTTGGTTTCAAAGACAATGATCATTTGCATTCCTTGACCGCCAACTTGCAGGCCAATATTTGGATTGTTCATGGCGGCCCAACCAATTTGTGTTCCGTCTGGGGCAAACACGGCGCCGCGACCATACTCGCCACCACCAAACAGAACGCCCCATTTGCCGATGCCTGGAAACACGGCGTAGCCGGCGCTTGTTTTTAATTGTTCGCTCAAGCCAGAAATAGATTTGGTGAAATAGTCCTTGCTTTGACGCGCCTCGGTGAGAAATGAGGTGCGGTCATCTTTGCTTGGTGCGGTGCTGCAGGCTGGGATTGCGATTGCGGAAATAAGCGAGAGAGCCAATAGGCTACCGGCGACGATGCGTTTGAATGAATTCATGATTTGAATCATAACAATGCAATGGTGTTGTCGTGGGCGCAATCAGAACGAGAAATCGCCAGAATCAATTCTTAACCAACTTGCGCATCAAGCCACGCGGGCACGGCGTCGATATGCATTTTTTCCTGCAACTGCGTGTCGCGGTGGCGAATGGTGACGGTCTGCGCGGTGAGCGTTTCCGAATCAATCGTGATGCAGAACGGAGTTCCCGCTTCGTCCATGCGCGCGTAACGCTTGCCGATGGTTTGCTTGGGGTCGTATTCGCACATGTGCCGCTTGCGCAACTCGCGGTGCAAGCGCTCGGCGATTTCCGGCATGCCATCCTTGTTGACCAGTGGAAAAATTCCGGCCTTCACTGGCGCCATACGCGGATGGAATTTCATAAACACGCCGCTGGGACGCGATTCATCCTTGGTGTAGGCCTCGCATAAAAGCGCCAGCGTGCCGCGGTCGGCGCCGGCGGAGGGCTCAATGACATGCGGGAAATATCGCTCGTTCTTTTCTTGGTCGAA
>SYAD01000092.1 GCA_005789005.1 Planctomycetia bacterium
ATCGCGGCGTTGACTATTACAACACCACGCCCATGGGCGTTGATCCGTTGTTCGCCATGAGCCGCGTGGCGTGGTGCGTGTTCGGCGCGATGTGCGCGTGGATTTCGGCGGGCATTATTGCCAAGCGAATTCGCGGAGTTACGCCGGCGTCCGCAATCCGCGCGGCCGCCGCAACTGTTGGCGCGAATGGGGTTCAATCACAAAACGCTTCGCAAACAAATCCGAAAGCCGCATCGCCACTTGCCAGCACATCATTGCCCGCACTTCGACTTGATGCGATGGGCATGACAATGCACGCGCCAAGTTTGATCGCAGGCACGCTTGCCGTTCTTCGCTACGAAGTACGCGCTTTGCTTCGCAGCCCTGGCATTTGGCTTTTCACGCCGCTCATTATTCTGCAAATTGTTGGCAGTAACGCGGTGAACGAAGTTTGGCTTGGCACCGTTCGCTTGGCCACATCAGGCACGCTTGCCGCAGGCTCATTCAACACCGTCACGCTGTTATTGGTGTTCCTTACTTTGTTCTACACGGTGGAGTCGCTCACGCGCGAGGAGCGTTACAACGCCGCGGCTATTGTGCGCGCCAGCAGTGTGCCAACCATCGCGCTACTTGCTGGAAAAATTTTCGCCAACACCGTCATCGCCGCCATCATCGCCGCGGCATCATTCATTGGCTGTGTGATTGTGATTGTGGTGCAGTGGATGTACACGGGAATCATGGTGCCAATTGAAATTGGCGTGTTCCTGAATTTGTGGGGATTTGTGCTGCTTCCAACGCTTATTTTCTGGTGCGCGTTCATTGCGCTGGCGCACGGTATTGTGCGCAATCGCTACGCCACATACGCCGTGGGTCTTGGCGCGCTGGTGCTGACGGGTTGGTTGCAAACGCGCGGCTATTTAAATTGGGCCACCAACTGGAACATGTGGCGCACATTGGTGTGGAGCGATCTTGATCGACTTGAATTTTTGCGGCCATCCATTATTGCCAACCGTATATTTGTGCTTTACACCGCGGCGCTGTTCGCACTGGGCGCAATCGCGTTTCATCCGCGGCGCACGCGTGACTTGCAGCGGGTGATTGACGCGTTTCAACCGGCACGCATTGGCAAAATACTTTTGCGCGTGTCGCCGCTAGTCATCGCATGGTTGGTGATCGGTGGTTGGGTATTCATGCAAAGTCGCGCGGGCTTTCAAGGCGCGGTCATGGAGCGCAAGTATCGCGACTACTGGAAGCGCAATGAACTTACTTTCCGCGACGCCCCAGTTCCCAAGATTGATTCCGTCGACGCGGACGTTGCGATTTTTCCCGAAACGCGTCGCCTTGAAGTGAAGGGCAGCTATGTCCTTTCAAATCAACGCGACACGCCCATGGAGCAAATTCCGCTTACGCCTGGTGCCCACTTTGAAAATCTAAAGTGGACGCTGAACGACACGCCAATTGAGCCGCAGGAAAAGAACGCGGACCCCGTAGCGCCATGCGTGGAAAATCGCGCGGGCTTGTGGGTGTTCACTCCCGCCAAGCCGCTGGCCAAGGGCGACACGGTGAAAATTGGTTTTACGTGGGACGGAATTTTCCCAAATGGTTGGACGCGCAACGGCGGCGGCACAAGCGAGTTTGTGTTGCCCAGCGGCGTTGTGTTGACAAGTTTTTCTCCAAGCATGTTGCCCAATATTGGTTACGTGGAAGGTGTTGGTGTTGATGAGCGCAACGCCACCGATCCCAAGGAGCCCGAGCCCGACGCGTGGAAGCGCATGAAAGATCCGGCCTTTGGTTCCGCATGGGGAAGCAACGTTGAGATGCGCGTCACTGGTCCAGCGAATTGGCAGTTGAACGCGTGCGGCGAAGCCATCGATGAAAAAATAAACGGCGACCGCAAGACTGTCACGTGGAAGACGGAACACCCCGTTCGCTTTTTCAATATTTGCGGCGGCCCGCTTGATGTGAAGAAGGGCGAAGGCGTTGCGGTGTGGTTTAACTCCCAACATGAATGGAATGTGGAAACCATGAAGGACACGCTGGAGAAATGCCGCCACTATTTTTCAGAGTGGTTCGCGCCGTTTCCACGCAAGGAATTGCGTCTGACGGAATTTCCTGGCCTTGCCAGTTACGCGCAGGGTTTCCCGGGCAATATCACCTTTAGCGAGTCGATTGGTTTTCTTTCGCGGCCCGGTCGCGGCGAAGATGTTGACGCCGTGTTCTTTGTCACCGCGCATGAAACTGGACATCAATGGTGGGGCAACATGCTTATGCCGGGCAAGGGCCTTGGCGGAAATATTTTAAGCGAGGGCATGGCCAACTACAGCGCGTGGATGCTTACGCGTGAGTGCCGCGGCGACGATGCCGCGCAACATGTTCTGCGCGAGTGGGAGGATACGTATGTGAATTCACGCAGCGCCGATAGCGAGCGGCCGCTTGTGCGCATTTCTGGAAGCCGTCCTGGCGACAACAGCGTGACGTATGACAAGGGCGGTTGGGTCTTTGCTATGTTGATGGATCACATGGGCCGCGACGCCATGCTTGCGGGCTTGAAAGATTTTATTGTGCAGTACCAGAATGGTCCGGACTTTCCGCTGCTGCAGAATTTTGTCGCCGTGATGCGCACGCACGCCAGTGATGTTCCGGCGTTTGACGCATTCACAACGCAGTGGTTTGAGCGCGTGGTGTTGCCAGAGTTCAAAGTTCGCGACGCCAAGGTGACTGGCCCAGTTGCGGGCGCGGCCGGCGAGCAAAAAATGTGGACCACCACCGCGGTGATTGAAAATGTTGGCACTGGAACCGTAACCGTTGATGTTGCGGTGGAAGGCAACAAGCCTGTTGTTGTGAAAGCGGATTCCAAAGTTGTCGATGCAAGCGCGGCTAAAGATGCCGCGCCAGTTGTCGCTGTTGATGCTGCAAATAATGCTCCCGCAAATGACGCAGCGGCGAAACCAGAAACAGCTCCACCAGCTCCGCGCGTTCTGACCAAGGTCACACTCGGCGCGGACGGCACGGATCAATCCAAGGCGACCATAGAAATTAAAACTCCGTTTGCGCCCGCGCAAATTGTGGTGGACCCAGACGTACGCGTGTTGCAAGCGCGCCGCAAACTTGCGCAGTGGAAGCCTTAATTTGTAGCCCGTAACGCGCCACGCGAAAACTTTAGCCGTAATCGGATGTCGTCCGCCTTCTGCAAATCGTCCAATCAGTGGCTGATATTCGTCCACCTAGTGGTTGATTTACACCTTAGAAAATCTGACATGCAATGTATTCTGCACCGCATGAGATATGCGCAATTTCTTAGGTTATTCCTTGCAATCGCTGTGGCGCACACGGCAACGCTTTCGTTGACAAGCGCCAACGAACCTATTCATGCAACTGCATCGGCGCAAACTCCGCCGGAAACATCAACTAAGTCTGCCTCCGCAACTGACGAAGATCCAGAAATCGCAGCACTGCCTGAGGCAACTCGCGCTCGCGCTAAGCAGACCGCCTTAATAGTGATGCAGTCCACAAGTCTTGCGGAACTTCGTCAACGGCTCAAGTCAATGGATGCCCAGGTCGCGCAAGTTGCACCGGAAATGAAACCTTTATTTGATTATGTGAAGAAGAAGATTCAAATTCGTATAGCGCAACTCAAGGTTAAAGCTGCCCCTGTAGGTGCAATTTCCACCAAGGACTCCTCCAACGCAGTAAAGATTGCGCCAACCACAATCGCAACTACGCCGACCGCGCCCGCTGCACCCGCCGCGGCGCCAACCGCAATAGCGACTACGTCCTCATCTAAATCAGTCACGATCGCGCCAACCACAATTGCAACTACACCAACCGCGCCCGCTACAGTCGCGGAGGCGCCAACTGAAATTGCAGCCACTCCAATCACCACGCTTGAATGGGCTGATGTGCTTGAGCAAAATCCAAATCCTAAAGTTGTTACCAATGCTGATTTGCGAACGCGCATTCAAGCCACTGGTTTGCCGTGGCGCGTGAAAGATAAATCCGCCGGCATAGAAATGTTGCTGGTTCCGCCTGGAAAATTCATCATGGGCGCAAGTCCCGGTGATACAGAGGCAACTGACGACGAAAAGCCCGCGCATGAAGTGACCTTGACCAAGCCTTTTTATCTTGGCCGCACCGAAATCACTCAAGCGCAGTGGTCTAAAGTGACCGGGGAAGAAGCTGGTCATTTTAAATTAAGTGGCGAACATCCCGTTGAATCGGTGACATTTGAGAAAGTAAATAATTTCTTGAAGAAAGCAGGCAATGGACTTGTTTTGCCAACAGAAGCGCAATGGGAATACGCCTGCCGTGCGGGCACGAAAGCGGCGACCTATGGCGATCTAGATTCGATCGCTTGGTACTCAAAAAATTCACAAAGTACAACTCACGCAGTTGCCCAGGCTTTGGCGAATGAGCTTGGATTTCATGACATGCTTGGAAACGTGAGCGAGTGGTGCCTGGATTGGTATGAGCCATACACCGCGGCAAATCAAATCGATCCTTCGGGACCTGTCAATGGAACGAACCGCGTGTTGTGCGGTGGACGTTGGTTCAATTACTCCGGGGGGTGTCGAGTGTCCAGTCGTTCGAGTTGCGATACCAATTATCGCAGTTACGGCATTGGCTTTCGAGTGGCACGAACTCCGTAGATTTCTTCACTCTCGCCAATGCCGGCACGCGAACCAATTTTATTTTGCTCAGAATATTTATTATCACAAGATGCGCGCAAGTAGTTATTCTTTAAGGTATGAGAGATACACATATAAGGTTGGGGTATTCCGCCATCAGCATGATGTTGTGCCTGTGGGCCACTCTTGGCACCACAAGTCTTGCGCAAAAATCTGATACAAGCCAGCAGAGCGCAACCACCGCGGTACTTGCTCCAGCAACTGTTTCAAAGCCAGTGCTGATCACACAGACAGCGCCAGTGACCAAGCAATCGAGCGAACCTGCCGCACTTTTGTGGGCCGAAGTGATCGAACAAAATCCAGATCCGAAAGTTGTCACAGATCCTAATTT
The DNA here is from genome assembly GCA_005789005.1 of Planctomycetia bacterium. GTDB lineage: Bacteria > Planctomycetota > Phycisphaerae > Phycisphaerales > SM1A02 > SYAC01. The sequence continues at coordinate 4,996 of SYAD01000092.1, forward strand.
GCTCCAACGGATCGTTGATACAAAATTGCCGTGGCGCGTGAAAGACAAGGCCACCGGTATTGAAATGTTGTTGGTTCCACCTGGAAAATTTACGATGGGCATGAGTTCATTGGATAGCGACGCGCAGGAAAATGAGAAGCCAGCTCATCCAGTTAAAATCAGCAAGCCATTTTATCTTGGTCGAACCGAAGTCACTCAACCGCAGTGGGTTGCGGCAATGGGTAAGAATCCAAGTATTTGCAAAGTTGAAAATCCAAACGATGCGCTGATCGCCATGTTGATGAAGGATGGGCTTACTAAGGAAGAGGCGCAGGCGAAGACCTCATCAGCCGCGGTGGTGGATAGCACACTTGCGGTGGACACTATTTCTTGGATCGATGCTCAACAGTTTTGTGATAAGACCGGACTTCTGCTTCCCACCGAAGCGCAATGGGAATACGCGTGCCGCGCTGGTAACAACCAGCCGCGCTACGGTGAATTAGATGCAATCGCTTGGAATCCGGGCAACGCAAATAAAACTTCACATGCAGTTGGCATGAAGGCGGCCAACGCGCTTGGCTTCTATGACATGCTTGGCAACGTTTGGGAATGGACCAATGATTGGTACGAAGGCGCGTATTACAAAGCGTGCGAAAAAGGAGTGGTGGATCCACAGGGTCCGGCTGAAAAAACAAATCGCACGGACATTTCTGGCCGTGTGTTGCGCGGTGGTGGCTGGGTTGGCTTTCCATATGGATGCCGCGCGTCGTATCGTTATGGATACGACCCAGAGCGTCGCTATTACTTTATTGGCTTTCGCGTGGCGCGAAATCCTTAATTTTTGAATGGCGCATATCCACGAAAAAATTGATTTCACCGTGGCTATTTTTGTAGTGCACGCTGGAAAAGTTTTGGTGATTCATCACAAGAAGTTGGATCGCTGGTTGCCGCTTGGCGGCCACATTGAACTTGATGAGGACCCGGAGCAAGCGGCTTTGCGTGAAACCAAAGAAGAGAGCGGACTTGACGTTGAGTTGATTGGCGAGCGACCTCCCACAACGGGTCCAGGCACGCGCGCACTGATTGGCCCGCGGTTTCTGGATATTCACCGTATTAGCGAGACGCACGAGCACATTGGAATGATTTATTTCGCGCGGCCCAAAGTAGGGAAGGCGGGGCAGGCCACGCTTGCGCCCGCGGAGCATCACGCCATTCGTTGGTGCGACGCGCGCGAACTGGATGAGTTGCAGCCAACAATGAGCGACGCGGTGAAATATTATTGTCACACTGCGTTGCGTGAATTAGCTTGATCGCGACGCTTGAACGCAATTGAGGCGCAACAACGCTCTTGTGAAGCGGCGTTCTATCCAAAAAAATTGAAAAATGAGTGAAAATCATTTTAATTCGTTGTGCACACCCATGACGTGGGTTATGGTGTTGCCATGTTGCGCATCAATCGCCCCCAATCATTTTTACAGTTGTGGGCCGCGCTTGTCTGCATCGCATCGCTGGTCACCACCGCGCTTGCGGACTTGCGCATTAATGAAATAATGGCCTCCAATCTTCTCACCGTGAAAGATGAGAACGGCGACTCCTCTGATTGGGTGGAGTTGTACAACCCAGATTCCGTGGCGGTGAACTTACAAGGCTGGGCGCTGTCCGACAACGCAAGTACTCCGTTGAAGTGGCTCTTTGGAAACGTCTCCATTCAACCAGGTCAGCGGCTTGTGGTGTGGGCGTCAAGCAAGAATCGCCCCAGTGGTCCGCAGATACATACCAGTTGGGCCATCAGTGCAAGTGGCGAGCCAATCTTGCTCACCAATTCCGCGGGCGTATTGGTGGATCAATTTCCGTCAACCGCAATCGGGCGCGACGTGTCCATGGGCAGGCAACCTGATGGCACTGGCCCGTTGTATTTTTTCACGCAAGCAACTCCTGGCGCCGCCAACACCACAACTGGATATCCAACTGAAACGCTTGCTCAGCCAATATTTTCCGTGGCCGGCGGAATGCGAACCACGTCCGCCACCGTGGCCATCACGTCAACAGTTGTTGGCGGCACCATTCGCTACACGCTTGATGGCTCTGATCCAACCACAACTTCGCCGGTGTATAGCGCGCCCATCACGCTGACCAGCAGGGTGGGGCAAGCCAATGGAATTTCAATGATCCGCACCAACAATCAGCAGGTTGGCGCGCCGTATTACGAAGGTTGGCAGCAACCCAGCGGCGAGGTGTACAAGATCAATGTCTTGCGTGCGCGCGTGTTCAAAACGGATGTGCTTCCAAGCCGCATCACCACGCAGTCATACTTGATTGATCCACTTGCATCGGCTCGATATTCATTGCCTGTGGTTTCCATTTCCTCCAGCAGTGAGAATTTTTTCAGCGCCGAGACAGGTATTTATGTTGTTGGAAATAACACCAACTATTCACAAGATGGAAGCGAGTGGGAGCGCCCAGGCCACATTGAGTTTTACGAAACTGGCGGCGCGCTGGCCTTTCAGGGCGAGATTGGAATTCGCCTGCACGGCGGAACCACGGTCAATCGTCCTCGCAAATCACTGCGAATTTACTCGCGCAATCCCACGGGCAAGGTTCCATTTGCGCACCAACTATTTTCCGACAAAACCATTTCCACCTTCGACACATTCTTGTTGCGCAACAGCGGCAATGATTGGGGCCAATCTATTTTTCGCGACGCACTGGTCAGCACGCTTGCTGCGCCAACTGGTATTGATCGCCAACACGTGCGTCCCGTGGTTGTTTTTCTAGATGGCGAATATTGGGGCGTTCACAATCTGCGCGACCGCTTTGACGAGGGCTACTACCTGAATCATTATGGATTGAGCGATCTGCAATTTTCACAACTCGAGATTTGCTCATGCAACTCAAGTTGGCCCAGCGCTGATAGCGGCGAACCAACGCTGGTCTCTGATTTCACAGACATCATCAACCGTGCCGGGAAAAACGAGTTTGCATCCGCCGCTGGTTACGCCGCGCTTGCAAGCCGCATAGATATTGACAATTACATTGACTACAACGCGATGGAGATTTGGTGCGGCAACACCGATTGGCCCGGCAACAATCAGCGTGTTTGGCGCGCCGTTACGCCAAACACTTCAGCGGGTGCGAACCCACGTCTTGATGGGCGTTGGCGCTGGTTGTTGTATGACACCGACTTTGGACTTGGTTTGGACTTTTTTTATGTGATTGGCTACGGTGACGGCCCCAATCACAACACGCTTGCGCACGCCACCACAGACAGCGGCAGTGATTGGAGCAACAACGAAGTTGGCACGCGTCTGTTGAGAAAGGCTCTTGATAATCAAACCTTCAGGCGCAAGTTCATCAATCGCTTTGCTGATCTTTTAAACACATCGCTTTCCGCCAGCAATGCAACCGCAACGCTAGATCAATTTCAAGCCACTTATTCGCCCAACATGAACGAACATGTTTTGCGGTGGCGGCAACCTATTGATTGGACGGCAGTCCTTGCGCGCATTCGCAATTATGTGCAGTTGCGGCCCGCGGCCGTGCGCTCGCACATTGTCTCTAAGTTTTCTTTAAGCGGCAGCGCCAATCTCACGGTGAATGTCAACGACACAACTCAAGGCACGGTCACCATCAACACCATTGCGCTTGACAGCACCACGGTGGGCGTGCCCGCAAATACGTATCCATGGCTTGGCGTGTATTTCAAGGGCATTTCAATTCCAATTCGCGCCCAGGCGAAATCCGGTTATGAATTTGTTTCGTGGTCGGTGAGCAATTCAAGGGGAGTTGTGCTTGATCCATCCAATTTCGAAAGCGAGCTATTGCTGAGTGGCGACACGGTATTGACCGCCAATTTTATCACTCAAGCATGCATGTATGACCTGAATCAATCGTTGTACGTTGATAGCTCTGACTTGGGAATGATGCTTTCCTACTATGGCATTTGCGCCGCCCCGTGCGCTGCGGATTTTAATAACGATGGCTCGGTTGACGCGGCTGATTTGGGAAGCATGCTCAACAATTTTGGACCATGCCCACTCAATCCAACTACAACGCCCGCAATCAATCCCAAGTCGCCTATCGACAAATTGCGCAAGCGTTCAGCGACGCAAGTGTTGACGCCTTCAAAATTGTCGACAGATTAAAGTAACATTCAGCGCATGCGATGCCGCGGGTGTAATTATGAATTGTGGGGCTTGCCGCCAGGAGATTGTCCCGAGTGTGGCAAGCCGTGGCGCTTTGAAGACTTTCAATTTCGCCGGGAATTTGTGCAGTTTCTTTGCCCGCATTGTGACTGCGCGTATCCGGGCGAATACATCGCGTCGATGGCTTCACCGCATGAATTTACTTGCACCAGCTGTCAAAGCACAATTGAACTAAATCAAATGTGCGCGTGTCCCATTGCAGGAACCGATGGTTCACAAGCCATGCAACAGGATTTTGTATGGAGCGACCGCCGGCGCATTGGTTGGTGGCGCGCGTTCTGGCGCGTGGTTGGATATTCGCTGGGTGCCCCATCGAAGATTGGCAACACCATGACGCAGAAACGGGGCCTGCGTGGCGCGCTTTGGTTTTCGTTTCTCTGTTTAAACTTCGCCAGTTTCAATTGGCTTATATTTATTTCAATTGCGCTTTGGCTTCCTTCTTCTATAGGGCAAGGTCAGTCATTTCGCATCGTGAGCGAGAAATTTATCACCGTGTTGATTGTCTTGGCGATTTCAGTTGGCCTGGTCCTTGCACAGCAATTATTTTTTCTAGTTTGGGGTCTGATCACACACGCGCTGATTCGCATGAACGGACCCTCGCGCCACACGATTGGGCACACGCTTAGCGCTACGCAGTATTGCGCGGGAACTTTTATTATTTGCGCGGTTCCTTTATGCGGATTTTACTTTTCATTAATCAGCCTTGTGTGGATGGCCGTGGCCATGGTGTCCGCCCTCGCCGCGCTGCATAAAATTTCGCGCTGGCGCACGGCGTTCGCGGTGTTGGCGCCACTCGTTGTCATTGGTTCAGTATTGGGATGGTTTGTTTATGCAATGGTTGTTGGGGCTCTTGGATTCTTTAATACTTTCAGGACTCCCATGAACTTTCCGCCCATGCCACCAAATTCGCAAATCACGGTTGCGCCAGCCGTACAGGATGCGTCTTCAAATACGCCAACAGACGCGACAGAAGTTGAGACAGATCCTGCGGCAACATTCAAGCCAATAGATCCACCAACAGTAAATCCTGATCCTGTGAGCGCTGATCCAGCGTCAAATCTAACTCAAGATCCCGCCGCACCAAACCCTCCAAAAAATACATCAAGCGATTCAGCGGCTATCTTAAACATCACTCATGGAATATGAAATCGCTGGTTGGCTTAGTGTCATTTTTCGCTTTGTGCATGTGATTGCTTCCATCATGTGGATTGGCAATTCCATTTTGTTCACGTGGATGGAGTTGAACCTGATCGCGCCGAAAGCTGGCGATGAAAATACAGACAAGGATTTGTTGGGGCAACTTGACATGTTGCACGGTGGCGGTGTTTTTCATTTACAAAAGCGCGTGATCAATCCCGGCGCAATTCCCGCGCCGCTGCATTGGTTCATGTGGCAGTCGTACACAACATGGATCACCGGTACGTTGCTGTTGATTTCGGTTTTCTACATCAACGGCGGTGCGCCACTGCTTGACTCGTCAAAGTCGGCGCTCACAGGTTGGGGCGCCATCGGCATGAGCGTGGGCGGAATCATCGCGTGGTGGTTGGTGTACGACACAATTTGGCGCAGCAAACTGAAGGAAGTTCCAGCGCTTGCCGTGCTGTTGTCCTTCGCGCTGTTGATGACGGCCACGGTGTACTTCAATCAATACTTCAATGGCCGCGCGGTGTTTCTGCAAGTGGGAGTCATGCTTGGCAGCGCTATGACGGCGAATGTTTTTGTTCACATCATTCGCAATCAGAAAAAATTCATGAAGGCGTTGCTTGCGGGCAAGCCACATGATTTGAAATATGGCAAGCAAGCGAAGACGCGCTCCATGCACAACCATTACATGACGTTCCCCGTGTTGTTCATGATGCTCAGCGCGCACTTTCCGCAACTCATCAGCGCGGATTGGCTTTCGCCAATTCTTGGCGTGATCATTGTGTCGCTGATGTTGGTGAAATTTTTCATGAACTCGCGCTACTACTTTGGCGGTTGGTTGGTGGCCATCTTCATCGTGTTCTTGATCGCATGCGGCCTAATCAAAGTGTTCCTGATCATGCCAGCCAGCACATCAGATGTTGGGCTAACGGACGTGCAAAAAGGCGCGAAGTTGTTCGTGGCTCAAGGCTGCGCGGTGTGTCATCAAGTTGGCTCTTCTCAACTCGCGCCAAATTTGGACAAGCTATACAACAGCACCGTGCAACTTGCCGATGGCGGCACAGTGGTCGCGGATGAGGCGTACTTGCGCGAATCCATCGAGCGTCCGCAGGCAAAAGTTGTCAAGGGATATCCCGCAAGCATGCCGCCCGTGTCGCTGACCAAAGAACAATTGGATAATTTGATCGCGTATCTGAAGTCGCGCTGAATATTGCGTGCCCGCGTGCCAAGTGATACTTTGCGCGCATGTTGAGCGAGTTCTTGAATCCGAAATTGGTTCAACGACTTGATCCATCTCCAGAAATAAACTTGTTCATTCGTTCCGTGTGCCAAGAAGTTTCCGCCGCGGTTGGCTTGGCTGAAACCACTTTAGAACAAGCATTTTTAGCGCGCATGCGAAGCGGCGCCGTGTCAACGCCAGAAGGTGTTGCTTTTCTGCATGCTGTGGTGGTGGGGGCCAAGCAAACAGTTGTTGGATGTTGCGTCATGCCCAAAGGTTTATTGTTGGACTACACCAATCCGCCCGCGGATATTATTTTTACATTGGTGGGAAATTCCGAAACGCCGTGGCAACATGTTCGATTGCTGGCCCGGCTAAGCCGTATTGCTTGCGACGCCGACACACGCAAGCGAATTAAAAACGCCGCAAACAACGACGCGCTACTGGCCACCCTTTTTGAAGAGGACAAGCGTCATGGATAGCGCGCCAAAAATTGAACGGCCGGCGCGCGATGAGCGCCTGCTGATTTTGATCGCACGAACCGAGGAGAGTTTTGATCCGTTAGTGACCGCTCTGCTGGACGCCAACATTCAAGGCGCGACGGTGCTTGAGAGCCGTGGCTTGGGAACAATCATCCGCTCTGAAATGCCAATCTTCGCTGGGCTCGCCGCGTTGCTGCCACAATCCACGGGCAACCGTGTTGTGCTTTCAATCGCCACGCGCGCGCAAATTGACGACCTCATGCGATTTCTTTCGCAGTTGTCAATTGAACGCCGTCCCATCGCCGTGACGCTTCCATTAGAAACGGTCATGGGCCTGGGTCTGTGATCAACTTTGTGGCGGCGCAAAATATTGCTGATGAAAATATGCGCGCGCTTTCAGTGCTGGCCGTTGGCGCGCTTGTGTTTGGTTTGGCGTCGTTGGCGTTGACGCGCAGGGCCGCAAAATTTTCACGCATTCCAATCGTCGCGGCCTTGATTGGCGGCGGCTGGATGTTCTTCGGCGTGGGTTTGCTACTTGGTCCGATTGGATTTCATTTTCTCACCAATGAATCACTCACGGAACTGCGGCCATTGTTGCAACTTGGATTGGCCTGGATTGGTTTGTTGGTTGGTTTGCAAGCCAAGCGCGCCATCATGGCGGAAGTTCCCGCGGTGTTGTGGAAATGGATCGCCGTGGATTGCGTGGCAAGCGTGTGTACTGGCGTGATCATCACTGCCGTCACGCTGATATGGATCGCGCCCGAAGCCACATGGGGCGCGCTGTGTTTTCCTTGCGTCTTGATTGGATGCGCCACGATTGGATGGACCGCGGAGTTGCGCTCATTGCGCGGACTTGACGCGCGATCGCCGCGATTGGGAACGCTGACACAAGCGGGCGCCGGCTTAGCGGTGATCATCGCCATCACCATTCACGGAATTGTGTCCCTCAATACATCGGTACTTTCAGATGGAACCATCGCGCTCAATCTTGGATGGGGCTCGCTTGGTTTCATCATCACATTGTTGGTGGCGGGCGTGTGCGCCATGGCCATGCGGCTTCTTCTGCAACGCGAAAGTTGGAATGATGGGCGCATCATTGTGTCGCTCATTGGCACACTGGCGTTGATTGCGGGGGTGGCCACGGTGTTGGATGGTTCACCCATGTTCGGCGCGTGCGCGCTTGGCGTAATGATTGCCAACATGCGTAGTGGAGCCATGCGCAAACTTGAGCGCGTGATCACTGGCAGTGAAACCGCGGTCGCCAGCATCTTTTTTCTTCTCGCCGGCGCCATGGTCAATCCAATTGTTGCGTGGTGGCCATGGATTATCGCCGCGCTTGTGCTGGCGTTTCGCGTTGTGTTTAAAGTTCCAACCACGCGCATGTTCAGCGGCAATACATGGATTGAACGCGGCGCGGACTCCATTCACTTTGCAACCATTCGCCAAGCGCCCATCGCAATTCCGCTGGCTATTGCGTCGCTGCTTGAGCGTACGGACAATGTGCAAAGCACAATGTTGCTGGTGGTGGCCACGGTGGGCGTGTGCAGCAATGTCATTCCTCTTTTGTGGAAGCGCCAATCATGAAGCGTGCGCTCACACTTGTATTGACATTGCTTGCCACCATTTGCGCGGTGGGAGCTTTGCGCTGGTCACATGTTGATATGGAAAATGTCCGCACGATCGATGTCTTTGGCAATTTCAGTTTGCAAATTCCACCAGGCCTGCACTACGCGGCGCTCTCAATGGGATTGTTGGTCATGGGAGGATTTCTTGCGGGTGAATTGGCGGCGTCGATCGCGCTGCCACGCGTGACGGCCTATCTTTTGTTTGGAATATTGGTTGGACCATCGCTTGCGTCATGGTTGCCCAAGGGATTTCCAACCTTAGTTCCGCAGTCCGAGTTGAACTACTTGGAATTTGTGCAAGCGCTCGCGGTCAGCTTGATTGGGCTGATTGCCGGAAGTGAATTAAAAATTCCATTCTTGCGAACAGCGGGGTCGCGCATTTGCAAAATGCTCGCCTTCGAGTCAGTGGGCGTGGCCTTGTGCGTGGGCGTGTTGTTACTTGTGGTCGCATGGTTCGGGGCGGTTCCATTTTTGGCGGAGCGAACCCCAACTGAGCGTTGGTTTTTGGTTGCGGTGTTGACCGCGTTGATTAGCGCCAGCAGTCCCGCGGTTGTGGTGGCCATTCTGCGCGAGACAAAAGCCAGCGGAGCATTCGCGCAAACAAGTTTGGCCATGGTCGTACTAAAAGATCTTGTGCTGGTCATTGTCATCAGCGCAATGCTGGCGGTATGGACCTCGGGCCAATCACAAGACACCGCTTGGAAGGCAACGTTTGGCGTGTCGTGGCATCTTGCGGGTTCGCTTCTTATTGGATTGATCTTTGCGTTGGTGTTGGGCGTGATCGCCAAGCGCACTCGCTTTCGACTTGACATGGTCATGGTCATCTCTGGGTTCGCCATTGCGTTGTCGGGAAAGTTGCTGAATGTCGCGCCGCTTATTGTGGGAATTACCGCTGGATTTGCGCTGACTAATTTATCTCCAAACACGTCGCGCCGTTTATTTTCCTCCATAGATAATATTTTGCCAACCACCTACGTGATTTTTTTCGCCACCACTGGCGCAAAAATTTCACTGGACTCACTGATGATCATTTGGCCGTTGGCGGTGGGCGCGTGCGCGGTTCGCTTTGTGGGATGTTG
>SYAD01000093.1 GCA_005789005.1 Planctomycetia bacterium
CTGAAATGAAATCAAATTTTTAGGCAACAGGCAGTCATTTGGTTTGGCATGTATTTCATAGCCAAATAAAATATGCGCCCATGTACACTTTCAGAATGAAGTCTACGGTTGCGAATTGCCACCTATCCACACGCGTAGTTGCCCGTGATTTGCGCCAACAGTTCATTACAAAACGTGGACAGAAAGATGTATTGCCCCGCCAGGGCCAGCTTTCATGTCGTTCAATTATTTCCACTCAATTTGATCGCCTGGAAACCTGAAATGATCGAAGTATTGACTGTCGGTATTTTTATTGCTGCCTGCGTAATGGCGCTTCTTAGTCCGGCGTGGGGGCTTGCCCTTGTCTCAGTCATGTTCACCTTGGAGCAGGCCCTGCAAGCCGCTTCGTCCATGTTTTTAAACCAGTTGTCACTCGCAAACATTTGCGTGGCGGCGGCGGTTGGTATCGGAGCTTTACGAGCAATTTCCAAGCAGCACAGACCCCTTCTTGGTTATTTTACATTTGAGTGGATCGTCACTATTGTTGTTTTTACTTGGTCGTGTATCTCTTTGATTTGGACCCCGTCATTCAAATCAGGAAGCGAACTGATTTCCGCTGGAATTCCCTACTTTGTTTTATACGTGATCGTCAGTCCTTTTTTAATTGACGGCATTGATTCGCTCAATAATTTTTTCCGCGTATTTTTAATTTTGGGATCAGCGGTCATTATTCTTATTTTGGTCAATCCAACATTTACAGTCACATCCGGACGATTAGGAATTAATCTTGGAGCGACCCTAAGAACAAATCCGCTAGCCATGGGCGAACTTGGAGGCAGTATTCTGCTTGTCTCCGCCCTCTTTCGAATTGGCGCCAAGTCGATCTTTATTAACATCATTCGCGTCGTAGGATTTTTCTGTGGCACCGCAATTGCGCTTCAGTCTGGTTCGCGCGGCCAAATTCTCTTTGCCGTATTGTTGGCATTCATTTTCTACCCCGTGTCGGTGAGAGTTAAAAATCTATTTTCATTCCTCGCCACATCTCTTGGTTTGATCGTTTTGCTGCCAATTACTTTATGGGTAGCTCAAGTGGTTCTTGGAGATGTGGGATTGCGACGTTGGGATGCCGACGTGATCGCGGGCGGAACGGAAGTTCGAATCGCAAATATTATGGATTTGTTGGGGGGCTTCGTCACAAATCCCGCCGCCTGGCTGGTGGGACTGGGATTTAACGCATTTACGTCCATTAGTACCGCTGGATCCGAACCATATTCCCACGTGATGTTCATTGATATTTTTGCTGAGCTTGGTATTCCACTGTTTATTTTATTCTCCATCAGCATGTACACCACTGCCCGCAGTTCAATCTGGCTCTTTCGCCGGTTTAGAGATGAACCGACACAAAGGGCAACCTTGGCCGTGCTTTTCTCTTTTTTCTCCTATCAAATTTTGCTGATGAATAAACAAGGATATCTTTGGGCCGCGGGGTCTTTCTTTGTTGTAGTTCTCATACTGTCGCGCTTGAAGTTTCGCACTGAAGAATCAGATTTTGAATTAGAAATGAGCGATCACAATCTGAACACCACTGCCGAGAATCAAGAAACTCATCTTGTAAAGCTGAGCTAAATCTAATGTGCGGAATTTTTGGAATCATTTCTGCTGCTGGTCTTCGCGAAGGAGATCCGCAACTTCTGAGGGATCTTGCTGCCGCGTTGGTGCACCGCGGTCCAGATGGAGAGGGGTTTCTTGAAACCAAACAGGTGGCTTTGGGAATGCGACGGCTCGCCATTATCGATCTTGCGGGCGGTTGGCAGCCGCTTTGGAATGAAGATGAATCAATCGCATTGGTCGCCAACGGCGAGGTGTACAACTTTATTGAACTTCGCCGTGATTTAGAGGCGCGCGGTCACCGCTTTAAAACCGGAAGTGACTGCGAAACAATAATCCATCTCTACGAGGAATACGGGTCGGATTGCGTTCAGCATCTTCGAGGCATGTTTGCGTTCGCCCTGTTGGACCGAACGAAAGGCCGCGTGTTGATTGTTCGCGACCGCATTGGCGAGAAACCACTTTTCTTGGCGTGGAACCAAAACCGCTTGGTCTTTGCAAGTGAAATGCGCGGCCTCATTGGTTCTGGCGCGGTGCCATTTGAAATTGATCCGGGTGGAGTCAATCTTTATATGCATTATGGATTTGTGCCTGAACCAAATACCGCGGTGCGTGGAGTGCGCAAGTTGTCCGCCGGGCACTTGATTGAAATTGATCTGAATCCGTGGAAGGTGAGCGAAAGATGTTGGTGGCGCATGGAAGATGCGCCGCCAATCGACGCTGATCCAGGCGAAACTATTCGGGCGGTGTTGGAGGAAATTTCCTCGCTGGTTGTGCGCTCGGATGTTCCAGTTGGAATCGCGCTTTCGGGAGGCGTTGATTCAAGCTTGATCGCCGTTATGGCCAAGGCGAAATTACAGAACAAGCTAACCGCATTTTCGATTGGCTATGAGGGCGGCGCTTGGCAAGATGAGACAGGTCTCGCCAAGGAATTCGCGGACAAGGTTGGCATTCAGATGCATGTTGGTCAGATCAACACCGAAGATGTCGTGAATGGCTTCGCAGATGTTTGCTTGAAAAAAGACGATCCAATTGCGGATCTGACTGGATCAAGTTATTACGCGGTGATGAAGATGGCCCGCGAACATGGCGTGCCGGTGATGCTCATGGGTCATGGTGGTGATGAATTATTCTGGGGATATAAATGGCAGAAAGATGCCGCCATTCGCGCGGAGCGTCGCGAAAAACTTTTACGCGGCGATGTTGGTTTAGCAAGTTATCTTCGCATTTCCAAACCACCAATCAGTTGGACCGCGGCAATGACGTGGCTTGAGCATGGCGGCGGTTTGTTGAGTGGCTTGCAAAATTGGCGGCAAGACAAATCATGGCCTCGCCATCAACTTCCGTGTTGGGATCCACATCACCAATGGCGAACCGCAGACGCGCTCGCGCCTGTTGTTCTTGATTGTTGGGAGGAGGCGCGGCAAACCGATCCGACCGCCATTTTTAGAGGCGAACAGTTTTTTCCACGCACGGATATTTCCCTGACAAAGCTGGTGAGTGAAACTTACATGACCGTCAACGGCATCGCCCAGGGAGATCGCTTAAGCATGGCCACAAGCGTGGAGTGCAGACTTCCTTTAGTTGACTATCGATTGATCGAAACAGTGATTGGGTTGCGCAAGGCTCAGCCCGATCATCATCTTCCGCCAAAGGCTTGGCTTCATGCGGCGTCCAAGGACATTGTTCCTACCTTTGTATTTGAAAGGCGCAAGCGTGGATTCGCACCTCCATGGCGTCGTTGGCATCAAGCTATTTTCGACCGCCATATTTCGGATCTTCGCAACGGAGCTCTTGTGCAAGCGGGCATCGTTCGTCGTGGCTCATTTGACGCAATTCGCAGTATTCATGATTGGTGTGGACGACCCACTCCACTTCTTATTCCAATGTTGGTTCTTGAGTGTTGGGCGCAAGGCATGACCCGCGCGGCAGCCAACGCACCGCGACCGTATCGAGCGCAATAAAATTCATTCGGGTCCAATGAATTGTGCAAGGGGGGTTGTTACACTTTTGCCGCGGCATGGCGATTTTTTCCATGGCGCCAACCACCCGATGGCCGCCGATATTCAATCAAAGAAATCCTCCGTAAAGCGCCCACGTGTCGCCGTGGTCTACCATTTTTTCGCGCATTATCGCGAGCCCATTGTTGAAAGACTCGCACGCAGCCATGTTGCTGATTTTGTTTTTTGCGGCGACGACCACGATTATGAAAGCACGATTAAAAAAGCGAATTTCAGTCCAAAGGTAGATTTTCGTTTTTGCCGCACGCACAAAATTTTTCGCTCGATCATGTGGCAGAGCGGAATTATGCGTATTGCGATATCTCGCGAATTTGATCAGATTATATTTTTAGGAAACGCATTCTGGATCGCAACTTGGATCGCGGCCATCATGGCGCGCCTCGCTGGAAAACGCGTTCTGTATTGGAGCCACGGATTTTTACAAGCTCCCCAGGGAATGAAGGGGTTACTTCGAAGATCTTTTTTCGCCCTTGCGCACGCGCATTTATTTTATGGAAGATTTGCCAAACAAGAGGCGATCACTCTTGGCTGGAATCCTTTGCGACTGCACGTGGTTGGCAATAGCCTGAATTTGGACGCACAAACACGCGAAAGAAATTTAGTCAAGGATGGGGAGCTTGCCGCGCTTCGCCAACGCTTGTTCAAAGATCCCTCGCTTCCGATCGCATTTTGTTCCTGTCGCTTGCAGCCATCTAAGCGTTTAGATCTGCTTGTGAGCGCTCTTGCCAAACTTGCGCAACAAGGCACGCGCGCCAATTTATTAATTGTGGGTGATGGATCAGCGCGCGCTGATTTGGAGCGCTTGGCGAAAGAATCTGGAATCGACGCCCACTTCACTGGCGCTTGCTATGACGACGCGCAACTTGCCCGATATATCAGCGCTTCGGATGTAACTGTGTCGCCGGGATTTGTTGGCTTGACGGCGATACACAGCATGGCGTTTGGCGTACCCGTAATCACACACAGCACCATGGCCAAGCAAGCTCCTGAAGTGGAGGCCATTATTCCAGGAGTCACGGGCGATCTTTTTGCTCTTGGAAATGTCGATGATCTGGCGAGATGCATGAAGTTATGGTTGAGCCCACAGCGAGATCGCGAGCGCACGCGCCAGGCATGTATTCATTTGGTCGAGCGATTCTGGTCTCCAGCGTTTCAACAAATGATCATTGAGCACGCTGTCTTGGGGTACCCTGCGGATGACTTATTGTTTATTAGGCAGCCAAAGGAAAGGAGTGAGCTCACATGATTCGAAAATTGCTTGGACGCGGCAAATTCTTCTTGTTTATGAGGGGGCGAGTTATGTCATGGAGAAGGTTTCGCCACGGACTCAAGCATGTGCACCCAACTTTTTACATGGGGCCTAATTGTATTGTGACAACGGATTTAGTCGCTGGCGCATATTCCTTCATGAATAACGATTGCATGATCCAGGCCCGCGTTGTGCTGGGTCGATATGTCTTGCTTGGACCGCGGGTGTCGGTTGTCGGCGGTGATCATCGGCCGGGCTTGCCCGGTGTTCCAAACATTTTCAGCGGACGTCCAGAAATTTTGGAGACCGTGATTGAAGATGATGCATGGATTGGGCACGGCGCGATATTAATGCAGGGAGTTCGGATCGGTCGTGGAGCGATCGTTGCCGCGGGCGCGGTGGTCACGCGCGATGTTCCTGCGTATGAAATTCACGGCGGCGTACCAGCAAAAAAAATCAGTGAACGATTCACAGACCCCGCGGCGCGCGCCTTACATGACAGCATGTTGGCGGGTCCTTTGTATATAGGCCAACTCGCCAAACCACAGCTTGATGATTAAACTTTATACAATTGAATTCAACTTTATTTGGTTCAAATTATTTCGGGGATTATTTCAATGACAACTCATAAAAAAGAAGTATTTGATTTTTGGAATAAGGCGTCTTGCGGTGAGGATTTATATCTTCACAACACGCAGGCGCAGGGCTATGTCGAACAGGCTCGCATGCGTTACCAACTTGAGCCTTATATTTTTCATTTTGCAAAGTTTTCCGAAAGTAAAGGCAAGCGCGTGCTTGAAATTGGAGTTGGCTTGGGTGCCGACCATCAGCAATTTGCGCAGGCGGGTGCCGAACTTTTTGGTGTGGACTTGACCGTCCGCGCGGTGGAGCACACGCAACAAAGATTGAAGTGCTTTGGCCTGCATTCCACAATTGCTATCGATGACGCGGAAAATTTATCGTTTGCAAACGACACATTCGATATTGTGTATTCATGGGGCGTGCTTCATCACAGCCCCAATACACCAAAGGCAATCGCTGAAGTTTGGCGCGTTCTTAAACAAGGCGCAGTGGCGAAGATCATGATTTATTCAAAGTGGAGCGTTGTTGGCGCCATGCTTTGGACTCGCTACGCGCTTTTGCAAGGCAAGCCATGGATGTCGCTTACAGAAATTTATGATCGCTATCTTGAAAGTCCCGGCACAAAGGCCTACACGATTTCTCAAGCCAAGCAGCTCATGAGTTCATTTGAAAACGTGCGGATTTCCACCGTGTTAACCCACAGCGATCTTCTAAGCTCACAAGCCGGACAACGCCATGAGGGACTACTGCTTCGCATAGCTAGAGCGATTTGGCCGCGATGGCTCATTCAAACATTATTTCCAACGGCCGGGCTTTTCATGTTGATTGAAGGCTCAAAGCCCACCCAATAATCACTCATTCAATTTCAAGGAATAACGCCGAGAATCCGCCCAGTGGCCGCTTGACCGAAAGCGTTCCTCAGCGCATGATGTACTACGTAACGAAGGTGATTCAGCTTCGTTGCAGAGACAGGTACTGCAGGTTCTGCGGGATCTCCCGCCGGCGACCTCAACTGAATCAAAGCTCTAAACATTCGGCGGGCGTCCGCTGCTTGGTTTAAAGTTCCCGTTCACAACTGCGATTCATGGCAATAGCCATTGCGCAAGATATGGATAGACCGTCATTACACAGCCTCCACAATCACAGCCTCAACAACAGCATCAACAACGAGATCACCAAGGCAAGCGTCGACGACGACGAAAGGGTGGTGGAGGTGGCGGTCACGGTGGACACGGCGGTCATGGTGGACAACCGCACATGCCTGTCATGATCCTGGCGCCAGGCAGTTTGCCAACGGATGATTTGCTCAATCAAGAAATTCAGGCTTTGGAAACCGAACTGACCGGCAAGAAAGCCGTTAAGCGTGAAGACCTTGATGTGGCCGGCATGCACCGACTTGGCGCCGAAGAAATGATCAAACTTGCGCGCGCGGAAGGTCTTGAAGAACAAGCCGGCATGCCCAAGCAGAAGTTGGCGTTTGAAATTCTCAAGGCCCGCGCCAACAAGCATGGTCTGATGACCGCCACTGGCACGCTTGAAATTATGAACGAAGGCTTTGGTTTCTTGCGTAGCGCGGAGTACAGCTACATGGACAGCCCCGACGATATTTATGTCAGCGCGCTGCACATTCGCAAACTTGGTTTGCGCAAAGGCCAAGTGTTGACTGGTTTGGTGCGCGCGCCGAAAGACACGGAAGTATTTTTCACCATGCTGCACATAGATCTCGTGAATGGAAAACCACTCACGGCGCTGCGGGATTTGCCTACTTTTGAGGCCCTCACGCCGTTGCATCCAGACAAGCGAATTCATTTGGAAATGGTGGGACAGCCCACCAAACTGGAGACGCGAATTATTGACATGGTCACGCCGCTTGGCTTTGGCCAACGCGGTTTAATTGTTGCGCCGCCACGCACCGGCAAGACCGTGATTCTGCAACAAATCACCAACGCTATTTGCGTGAACCACCCGGACGTTCACGTGATCGTATTGTTGATTGATGAGCGCCCCGAGGAAGTCACGGATTTCCGCCGCAACACCCCGCCGCGCGTTGAAGTTATCGCCAGCACATTTGACGAGGAAGTTTCGCGCCATATTCAAGTCGCCGAAATGGTGATGGAGAAGGCGCGTCGCATGGTTGAGTTTGGTCAGCACGTTGTGATTTTGCTTGACAGCATCACGCGGCTCGCGCGTGGTTACAACAACGGAATGTCCGGCTCTGGAAAAATCGGCTCCGGCGGCGTGGACAACGCCGCGTTGATCAAGCCAAAGAAATTCTTTGGTTCCGCGCGAAACATTGAGCATGGTGGTTCGCTCACCATTCTTGCGACGGC
>SYAD01000094.1 GCA_005789005.1 Planctomycetia bacterium
CCACCGGACATGGGCGCGAACTCCTTCACAAGACCCACATCCCAATGCCGCAGAATTTCGTTCACTTGGTCAAGCGAAAATGTTTCCGCAAGCGCCTCACTCCGCATTCGCGGCCTGCTCCTTGATTCGATCAATCGCGGTCTTCATTTCAACCACGCGCTTGCTGATCTCATAATCGGAGGCTTTGCTGGCGATGGTGTTGACTTCACGCAACATTTCTTGCGCCAAAAAATCCAGCGCGCGTCCAACAGCGTCAGGGCGCTTGGGATCCAACAACTGGCGATATTGGTCCAAGTGCCCCTCTAAGCGATGCACTTCCTCGGCAATATCGCTGCGTTCGGCGAATGCCGCAACTTCTCGAAGCAAATCCTCCTCGCGCACAGTGGCTCCAACTTCCGCCACCAATGTTTGCATGCGCGTTCGAAGTCGCTCGCGGTACAACGATGCCACGTCCGGAACCCGCGCGGAGATTTCCTTCAAGCGCTCATCCAACGTGGCGCTAAAATTTCCAAGCTGCCCACGCAACGCCTCGCCCTCGCGCTTGCGCATTTCATTCATGTTGGCAATGGCTTGATCAAGCAACGCGTCAATGCACGCGCGAGCGGTCTCGCACATGCGCTGCGAACCATCGTCAATGATCACGCCCGGAAGCGACACCAACGAACTCGCGTCAAGTGAGCCCTTGCGTCCATCGGGCATCACGCTTTCAAGTTGCGCCAAATAGTTTTTCAACACTTCGGTGTTGATGCGGCCCGCGCTTCGAGCCGTTGAATCGGTGGCGCGAACAGTGAGCGTGACGCTGCCGCGCGCAACTTTGGCCGCGAGCTTGGCTTCAAGTTCGCCTTCAAGCGGCGACAATTCGCTGGGCAAGCGAATCACTCCCTTGAAAAAACGATTGTTGACTGAGCGCACCTCAAGCGAAAGATGCAGGCCTTCGTGCGTACCCGACGCGGCCCCAAAGCCCGTCATGGAGCGAATCATAATTGTTGCGGTTTCGCGGGATTTGTCGCTGGAATAGTTGCGGGCGCAGTTGTTGGCGCAGTCTCCGCAGCGGCGGGAGTTTCTGACGCTGGATTCGCAATTGGCGCCGTGGTTGGCGCGGATCCATCCGTCGATGGCGCAGTGACTGGAGTCACTGGAATTGCAACCGCGGGAGCGCTGGTTCCATCGGGCGCTGGCATGGTCGCTGAAGGATTGACTGGCGTGGATTGCGTGGTCGATTCAGTGACCGTTGGTGTGGAAGTTGTTGGCGCGGCTTGTGGATCAAATATGTTCAGCGCCATCGCAAGAATTAAATACACAACGAATACCGAAACTGTTCCAACGGTGAGCGCGTCGCCGGTGCGACCGCCGAAAGCCGTGTCCGTTCCACCGCCGCCACCAAAGGCGCTTGCAAGTCCGCCACCCTGTGGTCGCTGAACAAGAATCACAAGAACCAATGCGACGCTGACCAAGATGAAAAGAAAAGTTAAAACGGTGAAGAAGACACTCATGAAATCCAAACTCCTAATTAGGGCGACTGCTTGTCGCCTGTGATGCGCTTCGAAGAATCGAAGCAAAGTCCGCCGCCTTTAAACTGGCACCCCCAACAAGCGCGCCCTGAATTTCAGGTTGCGAAAACAGGGATGTCGCATTTGCGGAATTCACCGAACCTCCGTAAAGGATTCGAGTCGCAGCAGCGAGCGAAGGATCATACAGATCTTCTATGTCCTTCCGCAGCGCGGCGTGGCTTAGAGCGGCATCCTGCGGGCTAGCCGATCTGCCAGTGCCAATCGCCCAAATTGGCTCATATGCAATTTGAATGGCACCCATGTGGTCCAAATGAATGCCTTTCAAGGCGGCGGAAATTTGGCGGCGACATACAGCTTCGGCCTGACCAGCTTGGCGCTCTTGCCAAGTTTCGCCTACGCAAAGCATCACGGAAAGCCCCGTAGAAAGAGCAATTGCGACTTTTTCGCCGATCAATTCGTCTGACTCGGCTAAAAGTTTGCGGCACTCTGAATGTCCTATAATCACAATTTGAACTCCAACATCTAGCAGCATCTCGGCGCTCACTTGCCCGGTGAACGCTCCGTTGGCTTCGGCGCTCACCTGCTGCGCGCCAAGCAGTAATCCGCTGCCTCTAATAATGCTTCCAATGTGCTGTAAATATGGAAATGGCGCAAATACAGCGGCATCCACGCTTGCGGACAGTGGTTCAAACGCAGCCACCAGCTCCGTGGCCAGCACAGTCGAAGCCTCGCGCGTGCCGTTCATTTTCCAATTTCCGCCAATAAACATTCGTTTGGAATTGTGCTGCGTCATGCCAAGCAGGATAGCCACAGATTTCTAGAATCGCTGCATGCTCCGCGCCGCCGACATTCGAAAAACATTTCTGGATTATTTCGCACAACACGCTGGACACACCATTGTGCCGTCAAGTCCGGTGGTGCCGCACGACGATCCCACGCTGCTCTTCACCAACGCGGGCATGAATCAATTCAAGGATGTGTTTCTTGGTCGCGGCGCGCGCGATTACAAGCGCGCGGTGGACACGCAGAAGTGCATTCGCGCTGGCGGCAAGCACAACGATCTTGAAGATGTTGGACGCGACACATACCACCACACATTTTTCGAGATGCTTGGCAATTGGTCGTTCGCCTCCTACTTCAAGAAGGAGGCCGTCGCGTGGGCGTGGGAGCTGCTGACCAAGGTTTACCTGCTGGAGCCGGACCGCCTGTACGCCACGTACTGCGAGGGCGACGTGCATCTGGGCGGCACCGTAGAGCCCGACGAGGAGACGCGCCTGCTCTGGCTGCAGTTCCTGCCTGCGG
>SYAD01000095.1 GCA_005789005.1 Planctomycetia bacterium
ATGAAAAACCATGTGCGGCGCATTTATGACTCCGTCACCCACGATCAACTTTGCGCGCGCATTTCGCAACTGATCCGCCCCGCTGGCCTGGCTTGGAAAGGCCAACTCGATGTGGTCTATCAACGAATTGAAGGGCTCACCCAAGCCATGCCAAACCACCGTGGAATTTGGTACTTCAACGGCGAATATCCCACTCCTGGCGGGCTTCGGGTGCTGAATACGGCGTACCTGAATTGGCGTAAAAACTCTGAAAAACGGGCGTATTAAAGCCAATTGGCCGCGCCACGGTTATGCACACAGCCGCACAACCAAACGGAAAATTTCACGTTGAACTTGACCAACGAGGCAATTTAGAGTCTACTAGTCGACTCGCTGCAGTGCGACGAATCGCACAGCAGTTTCAAGGCTCTTTCAGAGGCAAAGATGGCTCGCTATACAGGTCCAAAAGTTAAACTTTCACGTCGCGTCGGCGTTCCAATTGCGGATATCCCGAAGCACACCGCAAAGCGGCAGCTCACCTCCAACGGCATGCACGGTTTCCGTGGCAAGCGCCCGAAGCCTTACGGCATTCGTAAAGATGAGAAGCAAAAGTTGCGCTACCACTACGGCGTGCTTGAAAAGCAATTCCGCCATGTGTTGGCAAACGCTGGCCGAACCACTGGCAACACCGGTGAAGTGCTCATGCAACTTCTAGAACGTCGCTTGGATAATCTTCTGCGCCGCGCTGGTTTTGCCCGCACTATTTGGGCGGCCCGTCAACTTGTTGCTCACGGTCACGTGAAAGTGAACGGCGAGAAGGTTGATCGTCCAAGTTATTTGGTTGAAATTGGTCACGAAATCACAATGCGAGAAGGCACGCACAAACTTGTTCGCGAGAACATGGAAAGCATGTCCAGTCACAATGTGCCAGGTTGGCTTGAAGTGAATCCTGCTCAGTTGTCCGCGAAGGTCACAAGCCTTCCAACTTCAGATCAGATTCCATTCGACGTCAACACCAATCTGATCATTGAGTTTTATCGCTAATATTTGAACCTTCGGGTCTTTGGTTGCCAATTCGGTTTCCAAAGCCCCGAGGGTTCTTTCTTTTCTCGCTTGGAGAAGCGCCATGATGAAATTCCTGCGGAAATACAACAAAGTATTGTTCGGTGTTTTTAGCGTTTTGTTGATGATTACTTTCCTTGTGCCCACCGCTATTCAGGAATTTTCCAAAAGTTCGGCTTCCTCCAACGCTGTGTGGGCCACGGTTGGAAATGGCGAGAAGATCACTCTTACAGAGCAACAGAAACTTACGCGTCAAGTAAAAATGATTGACGTGCTTCAGGTTCCATTCTCCAAGGAACTTGGCATCAACGGAAATCCTGGCCAGTGGTACTTGCTCGTGCGCGAAGCCAAACAAGCGGGCCTTGTTGGAGGCCCTTCCGAAGGCAAGGAATTGCTTTCAAAGATCGCTGGCGATGAAGCCAAACCAGGTGAGGCAATGAGCCAGCAATCCGCGATACTGCTTGGTGAATTATGCCGCGCGGGTGGCTCTCAACCGCCGATGGTTTATGAAACACTCGCTGAACTTTCAGGCGTTGCACGTATGTTAAGTTTGACAGGCAGCGCGCCGCGCCTCAGCGAAGCGCGCTTGAAGTCCGACGCGCAAAATGCCCTCACCGGTTTAAGCGCGGACGTGGTTGTGATCTCGGCGGACATGCCGCTTCCAACCAATGATCCACAGCCAACTCCTGAGCAAGTTGAAAAACTCGTCAAGGAAAATGCCGACAAGGAACCAGGTAAAGGATCCCATGGAATGGGATATCGACAAAGTGAGAAAGTGCAATTGGAATGGTTTGTAATTCCAGCCCAACAAGTGCGCGATCAAATGGCCAATGACCCGCGCCTTTCCAATGTGGAACTTCGCAAGGCATTCCTGCGCAATCCCACTTCATTTGGCGCCAAAATTGGCGAAGTGGATCCCAACTTCGACGACTTCAAAGACCAAGTACGAACCAAGTTGCTCAACCAAATCACGGCCAGTCGCATGGACGAAATGGTGAAATTCATCGCCGATCAAGCGCAATTATCCACACGCGCGCTTCCCAAGGACGGCATCTACGCCAAGTTGCCAACTGATTGGCAAAATCTTCCAGGACTTCCCGCGCTCGCCGCGGACATGGCGAAGCAATTCGGCGTGGCCGCTCCCAAAGTTGAAATTGTTGGGCCGGCAGTTGTCTCCAGCCTGAACTCAGTCGAGGGATTGGGCGCCGCAACAAGCGATCGCTTTGGAACGCAGCCAACACCGCTTGCTCAATTGGTTTCGATGACAAAAGAACTCAAACCAACCGAGGTTCGAGCCGTCTTGCAAGTAGGCGTGATTGGTCCACCGCTGCGCGCGCCAGATCCTTCACGAGCCCCGCGCGTCAATCCAAACCAAACAGCGTCGGCCAATCAAGATTTGACCACGGATCTGTTTGCGTTCCGTGTTCTACAAGCCATGCCCGCGCATGCGGCGGCGAACGCTGAAGAGGCTGGAGCCGTAGCCACACAAGACGAGCAGAAATTGCTGCGTTTTGCCGTGTTGGAGGGCAATCTTGCTGCGATTGAAACCAAGGCTAAAGAGAGCGGCTTGGAATCTGTGGCGCGCGAATACAACACCAAAGTTGATTTTGCGCCGCAAATCCGTGGCGCCGACATGAAGTTTGTGCAGTACGGGATGAAAATGCCAACCGCTATTTCGGGTCTAGGCGAGGACGCCACCGTTGTGAATGAAATTGTGAAACGAGCTTTGGCTATTCCGCAAGGCGAGTTCGCCAATTCATCCGACGCCGCGCGCACCTTCGTGATTGCGTCGCCAAACAAACTCGCGATCGTCGCGGTGCATGTCCGCGACGTATTGCCCATGTACGCCGAAGACTACAACGGCCTCGCAACCAATCAACGCTTCCGCAATGCGATCACCGATGAGAGCAATCAAGTCAAGATCGTGGATGAATTCTCATTCGCGGCATTGTCCGCGCGCAACCAATTCAAGATGGCCAAAGAACCAACGGGCCCTCTCGATGCGAGCGCCCCCGAGACGCCAATCGATTCCGCTGGCTAAGCAAATTCGCTTGGAGCACTTGATTCGGCGCGACACAATTTCAATCAATCCAGCGTGATTTCACCGCGGAATCAACTTACTTTCGAGCCCGCTTTCACTGGCTTATCAACGCTGAGAAAGACCACGTCGCGGGCTTCTGGACCAGGCTTGCCGTCGGCACCAATCACCGCCTCGGCTTTCAAATCACTGGCGGCAAGAATCATTCCCGCGCTCACTTCGCCGCGCAACATGCGCGGCTCCAGGTTGGCCACAATCACAACTTGCTTTCCAACCAACGTCGCTGGGTCGTACCAAGCGCGCACTCCAGCGCATACTTGCCGACCCTCGGGCGTGCCATCGTCCAACTTTAGTTTCAACAATTTGTCGGCGTTGGGGTGGGCTTCCGCGGCTAACACCGTGGCCACGCGCAAGTCGATTTTTGAGAACAAGTCGTAGGCAATGGCTGGTAGTGGATCGCTCATGTTGTGTCCTTATAAAAGAATTATTCCAAGGTTCTAGTTCGGCAAATATCCGCGTCGCATTTGTGTGGGTCAAACTTCGGCGTGATGATGTATTTCCAAGCGTCCATTATGAAACTGGATGAAGCGCCTTGAATGTTGTGACCGCGTCAAAGTCCCGTTGGCTCAACAGACCGCCGTCGCTTCTCATGGAAACGCTTTCATCGCGGCGACGGCTGCGCTCACAGCGCGGCGCCTCGCGTAGATCGATCACTTGCACGGCGCGGGCTTGCTGATCAAACTTGGCGCGGGAAACGCCGCAAATATCGGCGAAATCATCGGCAAATTTGCTCAACGTGCCGTCGGCGTCCGGCACGACCAACCCCGCGTCGAGCGTATTTTCCACGCCCTTCGCCTTGGCTTCTTCAAGCGCTTTCAATGCCGCGGCCCGAGCGTCCATGACCTTGGACCAATCCGCGTGGGCTTGATATTGAATATCCAAATAGGTTTGCTCATGCACCGACACATCGCCAGCGTTCATGGTGCGATAGATCTCATCGGCCGTGTGGGCCATGATTGGCGCCAGCAATCTGCAAAGCGTTTCGGCGCACGCGCGCATGACAATCTGCGAGCGACGACGGCGATGTGAATCTGGTCGATCGCAATACAAGCGATCCTTCACCGCCACGCAATACATTGACGAAAGCGTTTCGTTGCAGAAAGCGTACAAGGCCAAGTGTGCGGCGCGGAAATCAAAACGCACATAGGCGGCGCGCACATCCTTCTCAAGCCCGGACAATTCGCCAAGCACCCAGCCATCAATTGATTCCGGTTCAACGCTCTTCAAGGCGCCGCGCCAATCCGTGGTGGCTGGAAGATCACCAAGATTACTCAGCAAGAAACGAACCGTGTTGCGAACTTTGCGATAGGCCTCTCCCGCTGTCTTGAGAAATTCAAGGTCCATGCGGATGTCGGTTTCATATGCCAAGCCACTCACCCACCAACGGCAAACATCGGCGCCAAACTCCTTCAGAATATTCTCCACATCAATGGTATTTCCAAGGCTTTTGCTCATCTTTTTGCCCTCTTTGTCCACCACAAATCCGTGGGTGACAAGACGGCGAAACGGCGGCTGACCCGTGGAGGCCAGCGCAAGCAACATGGAAAGCTGGAACCAGCCGCGGTGTTGATCGCTGCCTTCCAAATACAACTCGGCTGGAAATCCTTGACCTCGCTCCTGCATGACCGAGTGCCAACTGGAACCGGCTTCAAACCATACATCGAAAATGTCAAACAACTTTTCAATCGTTGCGCTGTTGAAATCTTTGGGCGCGTCGACATCTGTCGCGCTGTTGTAGTGCGCCAACAATTCTTGCGGAGTATGGGTGAACCACGCGTTGGAACCATGCTCACGCATCACTTTGGCCACGGCGCGAATGCTGGCGGGCGTCATGAACGTGGAACCATCGGCCAACTTGAACGCGGGAATTGGCAAGCCCCAAGATCGTTGCCGACTCAAGCACCAATCTGGCCGCGACGCGATCATGCCACGCATTCGGTTGCGCCCCCACTCTGGAACAAATTCAATCTTGCTCTCCACCGCTTCGCTTGCAAGCTCGCGAATGGTGCGCCCGGAATTTTTCACTTTGCGGTCCACCCCTATGAACCACTGCTCGGTGGCGCGGAAAATAACAGGCGTTTTACTGCGCCAATCATGGGGATAACTGTGGGTGAACATAAGGTGGTGAACCAAATGTCCACTCTTGGTGATGTGCTCCAGAATGGTTTTGTTGGCCTCCCAAATGGACACGCCGCGCAACCACTCCGGCACAGAATCGTCATACGTTCCGTTGTCGCGCACGGGGCAATAGGCCTCAAGACCTTCCTTGCGGCCAGCGCGCCAATCTTCCTCGCCGTGTCCGGGCGCGGTGTGCACAAGACCAGTGCCATCTTCAAGAGTGACATGTGGCGCGGCGATTATTTTTCCGACACGATCACAAAATGGATGCTTGTATTGCAAACCCACCAACCGATCGCCAGTTGTTTCTGCAAGTCGCTCCACCTTCTCAGCGCCAATCGCCTTGGAAACTTTTTCAATCATATCGCTGGCGATAATGCTTTCGCCGCCATCAATGCGAACCAGCGAATAGTTGTAGGCGCCGCCAATGGCGATGGCCAAATTGGCGGGCAACGTCCAGGGAGTCGTGGTCCAAATCATGAAGCTTGGAGTTGAATCAAGCTCAACGCCGAACACCTTTGCAACCGCCTCGCGATCGGCGGCCTCGAAGTCAACCCAAATACTGGGGTCTTCACGGTCCTCGTATTCCAGTTCGGCTTCGGCCAAAGCCGTGCGATTGGCGATGCTCCAATGCACGGGTTTTCGCTCGCGAAACACAATATCTTGCTCAACCAAAGTCGCGAATAATTCAAGCGTGGCGCCTTCATACGCTTGGTCAAGCGTGCGATACGGATGCTCATAATCCGCGAACGTGAGCAATCGTTTCATGCCATCGGCTTGCACTTGAATAAACTTCACCGCGTCACTGGCGCAAGCCGCGCGAATAGCAACGCGCCGCTCATTGGCTGGTAACGCGTCAAGTTCCTTCATCTTTCCCTTCTTGGAAAGTTCCGTGAGCACGCGGTGTTCAATTGGAAGTCCGTGGCAATCCCAACCTGGCGTGTATGGACAACGCATGCCCTCCATCAGACGGCTGCGCACAACCATGTCCTTGAGAACCTTGTTCACCATGTGGCCAACATGGATTGGACCATTGGCGTATGGCGGTCCATCATGAAATCGGAAGATGGGCGCGGCGGCGCGCGCGGAATTCACGCGCTCATAAAAATTCATCTCCGTGAATCGCTGCAGCGTCTTGGGTTCGGATTGCGACAGATTCGCCTTCATGGCGAAGTCAGTGGCGGGCAGTTGGAGCGTGTCGCGATATTCAGGCATTGAGGGCGAGATGATAGAGGTGTTGCGCGATGAAGGTGGACAATTTTCTAGAGCGGGGCGGATTCAAAGCCGCAGTTGGCGCCGATTGAAGCGCGCGTTGAATTGGACAAAAAATCATTCATCCGGGCATTCACCAGGCTTCACGGATTCATCCAAATAGCGCTGAAATTCAGCCATTTTATAACTCACAAAGCAGAATGTGTGGTGCAGGGCGAACCACTCCATGTCCTTGGGGTCTTTCTCCAAATCGTGTCGCAAGCGGTTGAGTTCGGCCAAAACTTTTTCAATTTTCATGGTGCGTGGCTTTCTGTTGAATGATCGTGTGCGTGATCGTGCGGGTGGTCGGCGTGTTGCAAGGAACTCGGTGGCTGGGGCGCGGGCGTGGATTGGTGGGAATGACCGTGCTCATCGCTGTGCGACATGCTCTCCAAATTTCCAATGCCCCAGGCAATGGCCAAGCCTAGGACCAATGCCAACGAAAGTCGCACGCGATCGTGAGAATGAAAGTGCAACTCTGGTAGCAAGTCGCTGCCCGCGATGCACAAGAATGATCCCGCGGAGAAGGCCAACGCGTAGGCGGTGAATGTTGGATCGCCACCGCCGGTCTTCAATAGAAAAATTGCGGCGCCAATTGGAACAATCAGCGCGAAAAGAAAATTCACTACATGCAATTTGCGCGCGCTTGATTTGCCGGCGCGCAACAATGTGGTGAGCGTCATGGCATCGAAGGGTTTGTGCAGAAGAATGACAAGAAATGTTCCAAGCCCCGCCAACCCCGCGCCAGGATGCAGTGTGGTGGCTACCGAAATACTGGAGGCAAGCGCCACACCTTCCAGCAAACTATGCAGCGAGAGCCCAAGCGCCGCTCCCGACCATGTCAATGGCGTCACGCCATGCGAATGCGTGTGCGCATGGTCATGGTCATGCGTGTCGCACTCCTCAACTACATCATGTTGGTGGAAACTTGCGAAGCGCTCCAAGAAAAACATGGCCAGAAAACCAAGCGCCGCAGAAAGCATGACGGGATTTATGGCGAGATGGTCCATCTCATGACCAGAGGAATTGCGCTGCTCTGAAATTTCCATGATGGCGTGAGGCAACATGTGAAAAAACGCCACGCCCAACATGACGCCCGAGACAAAGGAAAGCGCGATCTGCATTCGCCGATGCGTCAAGCGAATCAGCGTGGGCAAAAATCCACCAAACACGCTTGCCACAGCGATCAATCCGCACGCAATCCAAAGCCATTGTGTGTCCACCGAAACAGCATAACTGCCTTTGAATTCACGTGGCGCAGTGGTGGCGATTGGACCTTGATCAGATTAGACTCTCCGACTCACATGTCGCGCGGGGGTGGTAGCTCAATTGGTAGAGCGCTTGAATCGCATTCAAGAGGTTATGAGTTCGATTCTCATCCACTCCATTGATCCGCCCCGCTTTCAAGCGGGGTTTTTTATTTTTAATTCGCTGTTCACGCGCCGAACTTTCTCCACGCTTTCGTATGCTTTATGAATGAGCGTTGCAACCCGTGAAACCCCCGCCATGAAGCAATATGACCGCTTCAAACGCGAGCATCCGGGCTGCCTCCTTTTCTTTCGCATAGGCGACTTTTACGAACTCTTTGACGAGGACGCCGTCACGGCTTCACGCGCGCTTGGAATTACTTTAACCGAGCGCACCAAAGGCGTGCCCATGGCTGGCGTTCCCCATCACGCCGCCGAGGGATATTTGCGCCGCCTTGTCGAGCAAGGGTTTCGCGTCGCGGTGTGCGAACAAATCCAAGATGCCAAAGACGCCAAGGGCGTGGTGGACCGCGCGGTCACGCGCGTTGTAACTCCAGGCACTCTGGTTGATGAAGCGTTGCTTGACGCCGGCGTCGCCAATCGCGTTGCCGCCGTGGCCATGAGCGCGGACGGCGCAAGCGTTGGAATTGCATCGGCTGAACTTTCCACCGGCGCGTTTGAAGTTTTCACAGTGGCCACAAATGAATGGCTTGATTTGATCGCGCGTTTGGAGCCCGCGGAATTATTGCTGCCCGAGGGTTTTGCGCACAAGGATCATGCGGCCACCTTGGTGAAGTCATGCCTTGAGCGGCCGGCGTGGAACTTTGCCGCGCATGACGCCGCGCAATTGCTGCAAAAGCACTACAAAGTGGCTGCTTTAAGCGGCTTTGGCTTAACCGACGATGGCGCCGCCACAAGCGCGGCCGGCGCGCTGCTTCGCTATTTCATAGAGACTCAAGCCGCGGGCAATGGCGCCGCGTTGGCGCATCTACGCGCCCCGCTTCCAGTTGAGCATTCACAATCCCTCATCATGGACGCGGCATCACTGCGCTCACTTGAAGTGGAACGCACCATGCGCAGTCAATCCACCGAGGGCTCATTGATCGCGTGCTTGGAGTCGCCGCGCACCGCCATGGGCCGTCGACTTGTACGCGCATGGTTGGTGCGACCATCATGTGATCGAAATCAAATCATGCTCCGCCATGATCGCGTGGCGTTGTTGGTTGCCGACACGCGCCGACGCGGCGAGATTGAACAAACACTTGATATCGTTCAAGACATCGCGCGTATCGGGGCACGGCTGGCACTTGGTCGCGCAACTCCGCGCGACTTGCTTGCGCTGGGTCGCAGCGTGGTGGCCGCGGAGCAACTCATGGCGCTTCTTCCCGCGGACAGCGCGTTTGATCACGATCGACTTGCGCTGCAAGAACCCGTGCGTGCTCTGAAGTCGTTGGCTGAAAAAATTGTGACCGCCTGCGTGGACGCGCCACCCGCGCACATGCGTGAAGGCGGCTTATTTCGCAGTGGTTTTAACGCGGAATTGGACGAGTGTCATGTCTTGCAACGCGACGCCGACGGTTGGCTTGCGGACTATCAGAAGGCGTTGATTGAGCGCACTGGCATCACCACTTTGAAGGTTGGATTCAACCGCGTCTTTGGCTATTACATTGAAGTCACCAATTCACATGTCGGAAAAATTCCCGTGGACTTCACGCGCCGGCAGACCGTGAAGAACGGCGAGCGCTGCATCACGCCGGAGTTGCGCGAGTTTGAAGTGAAGGTACTGGGCGCCGAGCGGCGCGCGCTTGATTGCGAGCAAAAACTTTTCGACGCGCTGTGCGTGGAAGTGTCCGCGCACATTCGCGTCATTCAACGCGTGGGTGAACTAGTGGCCGAAATCGACGCGCTGACTTCGTTCGCGTCAACGGCGCAGCGGCGCAACCATGTCCGCCCCACCATGGTGGACGAACCACTCTTGGACATCGTGGATGGACGCCACCCTGCCCTAGAAATTTCCCTTGGCCGAAAATTAATTCCCAACAGCGCGCTGCTTGGTCCCGCCAACCAAGTGAACAAGTCCACGCTTGCATTGATCACCGGCCCAAATATGGCTGGAAAAAGCACATATATCAGGCAAAATGCGCTGATTGTGATTCTGGCTCACGCTGGCGCTTTCGTGCCCGCGCACAGCGCCACCATTGGAATCACCGACCGCATCTTCACTCGCATCGGCGCGTCGGACGAACTGCACTTGGGTCAATCCACGTTCATGATTGAAATGTTGGAGGCCGCGCGCATTCTGCACCAGGCGACTGAGCGAAGTTTAATTGTGATGGACGAAATTGGCCGCGGCACCAGCACGCTGGATGGCTTGAGTTTGGCGTGGGCCATCGCGGAGGGACTTGCAGCGCGCGGTTGCCGAACATTCTTCGCCACGCACTATCACGAGATCACTTCTCTTGCGGATCGATTGCCGCGCATCACAAACCTGCATGTGACGGTGCGTGAATGGGACAATGGAATTGTGTTCCTGCACAAGATCGCCACAGGCCACGCCGATCGCAGTTATGGAATTCATGTTGCACGCTTGGCGGGCTTGCCGCTGGATGTGGTGGCGCGCGCCGAAGCCATTTTGGATTCACTGGCGGTTGAAACAGAAAGCCAAACTTCCGACCCTGGGAAATTGAGGCGCGCCGAAAAGAGTTCCAAAGCGGCCCCCACCGCCCCCGACTTGTTCTCGCAACTGCCAGGCTCAGATCAACAATTCGCCGCCAAACCCATTCTGAAAAACATTCAAAAACCAAGCCAAACGCTGCAAGAACTGCAATCCGTGGATCTAAATCAACTCACCCCATTGCAAGCCTTCGACGCCCTGCGCCGCCTTCAAGCCGCCGCGCTTGAAGAGTTGGGGCAAACCAAATCTTAAAAATAGCGCTTCCCTCCCGCCAATTTAAAATTGCCCCTTTTTCACAGCCACGCTAGGATTGCGACATCAATGCAATCTGAATTTTTCAACCGCTTCATGACTGTCTCGCTGATTGGCAGCGCGCTTGTTGGCTTGAACGCCTGCCAAAGCGACGACCCGTGGAACGAGGCGCGATTTGAAAAACTTGTTTCGCAATCCTCCGCAACTCCATGGTCATTGGAAAAAGACAATGAGGCGCCGCAAGACGCCAAAGGCCGCGCGGAAACAGAAGCGGAAAAACAATTTCAAGCGCTTCCAAAAGATGGCCCCAACACTTTGCCGTCACTTGTGGAGTTTGCGCTGGACAACAATCCAACCACCCGCGGTGAATGGCAGAAAGCCAAATCGCGCGCGGCGCAACTTGGTCGCATTGAAAGTTTATATCTGCCAACCCTCTCCGCCTCTGGCTTTGGTGGCTATGTGCAACAGATCGGCTACATCAACACTGAACGCTTTAGAAACACCGGTCCAATGATGCAAGGCTCGTTAAATTTGGCTTGGATCTTGGTGGATTTTGGTCGCCGCGACGCGCAAACTGAATCCGCGCGACGCGCCTTGATGGCGTCCAACTATTCATTCAACCGCGGCATTCAAAGAGTCATCTTTGAAGTGCAGGATGCGTACTTTAGTTTGGACGCCAAACTTGCCTTGCTTCAAACCGCCGAGCAAAATCTAGAGACCGCGCGCGTGCAACTGGAAGCCGTTGAAGATCGCCTGATTGTTGGATTGGCCACGCGCCCCGAAATGTTGCTGGCCAAACAGCAATACACGCAGGCTCAATTCGCGCTTGAAGCCGCGGGCAGCGCAACCTTTGACGCGCAATCCACATTGGCGCGCCGCGTTGGCTTGTCCGCAGAAACAGAAATCAAAATCACAAGTTTGCAACGCCTAGCCCTTCCTGAAGATATGAGCGCGCAAGTGGATGACTTGATTCGCACCTCCATTCGTGGCCGTCCTGATTTGCTCGCCGCCGTGGAACGCGTGCGTGGCGCCGACGCCGACATTAAACTTGCCGAGGCTCAATTCTTGCCCATCGTGAACGCTGGCGCCATGGTTGGACAAACTCGATTTTGGTACGACGGCCGCACATCTTTGGGCGATCCAACCACAAATCAAAATTTCTGGGGACCCGAGTACTCCGCTGGTTTGAACGGTTCTTGGCTGCTATTTGATGGTTTTGAGCGCACCAACGCCGTGCGTCAAGCGCGCGCGGACCGCGCCGTTGCCGCGGCCGATCTTGAAAAGATGCGCCTTGAAGCCACAAGCGAAGTGTGGGATTCCTACTTTGTGCATCTTGCGGCCATCAAGCAATTCGCGTTCGGCGAGTCGCTGCTCAAGGCCAGCCAAGATTCCTACGACTCCGTGTTCGAGTCCTATGTGAATGGATTGAGCAACATCAACAATGTTCTCACCGCGGAATCAGCGTTGTTCACCGCGCGCTCCACACTCATTCGCACGCGCGCGGAGTTGCTGGCGTCGGCGGCCAAGCTTGCCTTTGCCGTGGGATCACCCGAGGACACATCGCGATGGACCCGTAAATCCAATATGGCGTCCAAATCTTCCTCCACCGCGCCACGCGAATAATTTTGATTGTTCGAGTAATCCCCGCGCCACTAGCTTGTGCGCGTTGCGTACTATTGAGTCATGAACGCAACCCTTCTGCAGAGCGCATTTGAACAGTCACTGCCCTACGACCGCTATTTAGAAAGCGATCCTGGACGCGCCGGCGCTTGGCGCAGCGTTGAGAAAAGCGTGCGGCTCACCAGCGAGCAAGAAACACTTCTAAAATCTTTTGTGCGCCACATGCCCGTGCTTGTTGTCAGCGGCGTGTGGTGCGGCGACTGCGCGCAGCAAGGTCCAATGCTTCACGCCATTGCCAAAGCGTGTCCGCAGATTGATTTGCGCTGGATCGACCGCGATGCGCGGCCCGATTTGACCGAGCACACCAAAGTGTGTGGCGGCGCGCGCGTACCCGTGGTTGTATGGATGGCGGAGGATTTTGAATTTGTCTCCCTTCTTGGCGACCGCACTCTCAGCCGCTACCGATCCATCGCCCGCAAGCAACTTGGATTTACTTGTCCAATGCCTGGAGTTGCGCTGCCCGCCGACGAAGGCGCGGAAACTCTGCAAGAGTGGCTGAACGAATTCGAACGCGTGCAACTTTTGCTGCGGCTTTCAGGCCGCTTGCGCCAAAAACACGGCGATTGATTTGCGCGCCTGTGATCTTGTTGCGCTGAGCCCAGCGATGCCACAAAATTTATTTAAGAAATCGCGCGCCAAGGAGCGGCGACATCATGCTCTGCCAATTTCCAGCACGCCTCGAGCATTTCGCGCAAGCCTTCACCCGTGGCGCCACTCACCACCACGCGCCGCGCCGCGGGCACGCGCAATGCGTTGCACATTTTCATAACTTTCTTGGCGCGCTCCGCCTCCGGAATTAAATCCACTTTGTTCAACACCAACAGCTCCGGCTTGGCGCCCAATTCCGCGCTGAACACCGCGAGCTCGTTGCGGATCAATTCCACATTCGCTATCGGATCAGAGCCATCATCTGGAACCATGTCCACCAAATGCAAGATCACGCGCGTGCGCTCAATGTGGCGCAGAAATTCATATCCCAAGCCGGCGCCTTCGGAAGCGCCCTCGATCAATCCCGGCAAATCCGCGAACACAAGACGCCGATCGCCCGGCAACTCGGCGATTCCCAACTGCGGCGAAAGCGTGGTGAATGGATAGGCGCCAATCTTGGCTTCGGCGCGGGTTAACGCGCAAAGCATCGTGCTTTTACCGGCGTTGGGCAATCCAACCAAACCAACATCGGCGATCAATTTCAATTCAAAGCGCAACATGCGCTCAATGGCGGGCTCGCCTGGAGTGAATTCCGCCGGCGATTGATGCGTGCTGGTTTTAAAATTCTCGTTGCCCAAACCGCCCTTGCCACCTTTGGCAACAACCAATTCTTGATCGGGCAAAACCATGTCGCACAACAACTCGCCGGTCGTGTCGTCAAACACCAACGTGCCGCAAGGCACTCGCACAATCACGGATTGACCGTTGGCTCCGTGGCAACTTTTGGAAAGCCCTTTCTCACCATCGGTCGCGAAAAAATGTCGTTGATATCGAAACGCAAGCAGCGTGTCCAAGTGCGCGTCCGTCACGATTGTGATGGTGCCGCCGTCGCCGCCATCACCGCCGTCTGGACCAGCCTTGGGATTGGATTTCTCGTGGCGCATGTGGCTTGCGCCATTGCCGCCCTTGCCAGATCGCACCATGATTTGCGCACGATCAACAAGCATGTTTCATCTATCCGACCCTTGGGGTCAATATGGCCAGCCAAACGCGCCGGCCAAATGCAGTGTGTGAAATTTAGTTCGACGGCAGAATGTCAACGAAGCGTCCGCGGAAAGCCACCTTGCCATCGGCGCCCGCCATGATGGCGTCGTCCTTGGCGCGGAACGCGTTCTTGCCTGGCTTCCACTTGGTGCCGCGCTGATGCAAAATAATGCAGCCAGTTCGGGCAGCTTGACCGCCGTAAAGTTTAATGCCCAAGTGTTGCGCGTTGGAGTCGCGACCGTTTTCAGTTGAGCCTTGACCTTTTTTGTGTGCCATAGTTTGGTTCCTTCAAATGCGTTTCCAGAAATTCTGGGTCGGGCAGTTTAGCGAACATTTCAACTTTCGCCAAGCCTTTGAACCAAGTCTTTCAACGTTTTTTACATGGGATGAAATGGGGCAGCCAGCCCTGAAAATCACCACAAAATTCAACTGAATGTATTAACGCATGATCCAGCGGGGATTTTGCTCGTTCCCTGGGGGCGCCAAAGGCACTTCGCCAATCAACGCAACGCGATCGCAATTCATTTGGTAATCCACGCGCCAAGTCTTCTTCAAAATGATGGGCTTCTTGGTGGCTGGATCCACAACAGGTTTCTTGATATTTGAAAGACCCGTGACCAGAATTGAAAAGCGCTTGACTTCTGGTCCCGCTTTCCAAATCGCCACTCCGCTCTTCGCATTTTCCTCACCGGTCATGATGTCGCCAATCAACGCGGATTGATCTTCGTGCAATGGATTGGCCAACAACGCTTGCACCGCGCGTTGCACACGTCGTGGAACTCCTTCGCCGGCGCTGAAGAGACGCCCCTCCTCGTCAAGAAGTTCCCACTGCGGCGCGATACTTCGCTCACGCTTGGTTCGATTGACAATGGTGTAGGTGGAGTACCAAAATAATTCGCCCGTCTCGCCGTCCTTGAAAATACGCAATGGACCAACTTGATAATCCATCACCCACTCATCCGCATTGCGAATGCGCGCGACCGGCGTGGCTTGCGCGGTTGAATCTGCGGCAGGTGGCGTGGTCGCATCTATGGCGAGCATCAACAGTACGACAAAGGAAAGCATCGGGGTCATGGTAACCAATACGCAGCCAATCCTGAATCGGTGCTACGCTATTTTTTGTGAGTCACCAACCCAACATGGATGATCGGTCGCTGCCAGTTGAGCCCTCACAAAGGCTGCCCGCCCTTGAAAAACTCCTGGGAAAGCGCCGCGCCGAAAGCAGCCGCTTTTTGGAGGCTTTCAATCGCGAAGGCATATCCCTGAAGGACTTATGGAAGCGCGTTGACCATCGCGGCGACCTAGTGGCTGCGGGTCTTTTGTCGAGCAATCCAGGGCGAACCGCGTCTTTATTGATTTCACCAATTCAGAATCGCGAGCAAGCCTCCGAAACAACTTTGTTGATCCGAAGCATGGTTCAACATGCCATAGCGGATGGACAAATCGATTTAATTCAATATCTGGGCGAGCCCAACGACGATTTGGAGCTGAGCGTTCTAAAAGACGCGGGCTTCATTGATCTGGCCCTGTTGGTTTCCATGGAGCGATCCAATAGCCGCGGCGCCAAGCCTCCGCGCGCGCTGGACAATGTTGTGTTGACCTCTGATCCCATCGGCGACGAGGCCATGTTGGAGTTGCTGGAAAAAACATACGAGGATTCGCTTGACTGTCCCGGCTTGTCCAAGTTGCGACATGGACAAGATATTTTGGATGGTCATCGCCGCGGCGGAAATTTTGATCCGCAACTTTGGACAGTCTTGCAAATCGACGGCGTCAACGCGGGTGTTTCAATTGTGAATTGCACTCCCGCCGCTGATTGCATGGAGGTCGGATACTTCGGCTTGGCAAAATTCGCGCGCAACAAGGGACTTGGCGCGCATTTGCTCGACCACGCTTTGTATCTTGCCGCAAAACACACTCAACGCAGCGTTTTGCTTGCTGTGGATGAGCGAAATATCCCCGCTTTACGCCTGTATTCGTCCAGGGGATTTCGCGTGGTCACTCGAAGAGTGGCGTTGGCTTTGTCAAGTTTAAAATCTTCCACATGATGTTGACAGTTGGCGCAAAAATGCGGTGCACAAGTTTTATTTTGTCGTGAACTCCAACGAATGCAAGCCTTTGCGCGCGCAAGAATTTTTTCATGCGAATGAACGCTTGCACAACAAAAAACTCGCACTATTCTCCCTTGACTTCGCAGGACGCGGAACAGTTTGAGGCCAACCTGATTTGGTCGCAACCCTAGGAACGGATGACGCCATGCGCGATGGGGATCAACTGAGTTGGACTCGGTGTGGTTGTTCTATGCGCGCGTGGTTCCACTTGAATCGATTTGGTGCGATTGCTTGCCTGGCTTGGTCCAAGTTGGCTTGTGGGGCTTGGTCTGGCAAGGTTTGGCAAGGTTTGGCAACGTCTGGATTTGTGGTTGCGGTATCCGTCAATTTGTTTCAAAAACTCTTGGAGTCGCTTGCTCAATGGTCACAGAACGCACTTTGGAACTACCAAGTCGGATACGAAGCTTGTTGGGTGAGCGTTTAGGAAACCGCCGCGCCGACATGTGGTTTGATTCCGCGTCCACGGTGAGCGTGGAGGGCGGAAAGTTGGCGGTGGAAGCTGAAAGTTCCTACGCCGCGGATTGGATTCGCAAGAACTTTGGCGGCGATTTGCGCGCCGTGTCCCAAGAGGCGTTGGGCCGCGACGACTTTGAACTGCGCGTGAAAGAAACGCCTTCCACACACATCATCGATGCTCCCCCGCGCTCCACTGCCAACTCCGACCCGTCAGACAATCCTCCACTGCGAGCGCCCTTGCGCACGCACCACCGCACCACCGAGGCTTGGCGCCGCCTTGAGGATTTTGTGGTGGGTCCAAGCAACAAGATGGCGTTTGAATCGGCGCTGAATTTCGCCACCACACATTCAATTGGAAATTGCCTTGTGATCCATGGAAGTTGCGGCGTGGGAAAAACACATCTTCTTCAAGGGCTTTGCCGACGAAGGCGCGAGTCGCGTACGCAACAGCGCGTTCGCTACGTCACGGCCGAGCAATTCACCAACGAATACATTCAATCGGTTCGCAATGGAACCATCGACGCCTTCCGCGCCCGCGTGCGCCGCGTGGATGTCCTTGCCATTGATGACGTGCATTTTCTCGCCGGTAAAACCGCCACGCAAAATGAATTTCTGCACACGCTTGACGCGGTGCAACTTGCCGGTTCGCAAGTGGTGCTTGCCACCGACGAGCATCCGCACCTGGTGCGGCGCTTGAGTCAATCGCTCGTCAGCCGCATGCTCGCTGGCATGGTGGTGCGCGTTGAGGCGCCAGATCTTTCGCTGCGCAACGCGCTGGTCAAGTCCATCGCGCTGGGTCGATCCATCGCGCTTTCACAAGAAGCCATTCAAGCCATCGCTTTGCGCTGCGTTGGTGGAGCGCGCGAAATCGAGGGCGCTATTTCCAGTTTGCAAGCTCTGCAATCCACGCAAGAACAACCCAGCGAGATTTCCTGCGCCATGGTTGATTCACTCTTGCGCCATGAGAAGGCGACTGCCGGTGGCATTCCCGTTCGGATCTGCGCGATCATGAATTTGGTGTGCTTGACTACAGGAGTTGAAGTTGAGCAACTCGCGGGTCAGAACAGACATCGGCGCGTCGCATTGGCCAGAGCGTTGGTGGCGTGGCTTGCGCGGCAGCACACATCGATGAGCTTTCCAGAAATCGCGCGAGCGCTTGGGCGAAATTCACATTCATCCGTTCACGCAAGCTCGGTGAAGATTGATTCCCTAATCAAATCGAATGAGAGCGTGGACGCCGGCGCCGCTGGAACATGCTTGGTGGTTGAATTGACATCGCGTCTCAGTCACGCCCTGCGCAACTCGCCCAACATGAACTCACGCAATTCAGCCAACAATTCAGCCAGCAATTCAGCCAGCAATTCAGCCAGCAATTCAGCCAGCAATTACTCGGGCAATTCCCAAAGAGGCGGCCAGCGCAACGCCGTCCGCGCGAATCGCCGTTGATCAAATACTCACATCTTAGTACGGCTTCAAAGTACGGCTTCAAAGCACTGCGGCATTCAAGCCCTTGGAGTTGCGCTCGCCAAATCGAAAGCGCTGCGGCTACACTCGCCGAATGAAATTCGCGGCCGCTGTGATTCTTGCCACACTCATGCTCTTCACGTTTTCCGCGCAGGCCCAATACGCGCGCGCTGACCCCTACGAAA
Source organism: Planctomycetia bacterium (assembly GCA_005789005.1). Lineage (GTDB taxonomy): Bacteria > Planctomycetota > Phycisphaerae > Phycisphaerales > SM1A02 > SYAC01. The sequence goes on from SYAD01000095.1 coordinate 18,270, forward strand.
CAGCGGTGACGCAAATTCAAAAAGCAATGTCGCCCAATTCCAACGGCGTCCAACATTTTCGCTGGGTATCGCTTCGACTCTTGGCGGATCCCGCCATGAATCCTTTGTTTGAAACCTTGGTGGCAAAAAAAGATATCGCGCTTCGCATCGATGGATTCATGGGAATCGCACTGGTGAGCGCCGACAAAAGTCTTGACGCGACGCGCGTGATTCAACTTAAAGATCCCGCGCTGCGAACTCTGTTAATCACTGAGGCGCTGGGGCTGGAACTGCTGAAACCCGCCGCGCTCAATGAGTTTTTACAGGCGCCGGATCTCACGAACTACGAACGCACGCTGTTGGTTGCGGAACTCAATCGTCAAGGGCAACCATGGGATCCATCATTGCTGATCAACGCGCCAACGGATGACGGCGCCGAGGTGGCGGGTCTGGCATGCATGCTGATGCTTGAACGCGGCGATCAAAACGCTTGGAAGAACTTGCTTGTCAAATACAACACTCTTCCTCCCGCAGATCAAACTGATCTCGTGCGGCAACTTGCCAATGCGGCGCGGCAATATCGCATTACTGCTGCGGCGGCGCCTCTTCTTGAAATCACGAAGGAATCCACGGGCTCAGATCGAATCGCCGCGATCACCACTGCCATCAACCTCGCGCCAAAAACTGCGGGGCGCGCCGCGGTGTTGGCGCAACTCAAGAGCAATCGATCGCAATCCAACTTGGTGCAAATGGGCTTGTTGATGTTGGCGAGCAAAGAGGGATTTGAAGCCGATGATTTCGCCCAGTTGCGCAGCGGCGATCCACTGCTTGAAGCCATGGCCAATGCTGGCGCGGCTATGCGAACTCCAAACTCCGATCAAGTGGCCGCATTGACCGCGCTGCTTGAAAATGGAAATCGATCCACCACTGAATACGTGCTTGGCGTGACGCCCACTTTGGCGCCTGAACTTGCGAAAAAAGTTTTGCTCAATTTACTCAACCGCCGCGCGCAAGCCAAAGGCATCCGCAATGAGGAACAAATTTCAACGCTCCTGGCGGTCCAGCAATTGCTGCGCATGCCCCAAGCCCACGAGGAATTACTCAGCATCACATTGCAAAATCTAAACAACAATCTGGAGCTTGTGGAGATAATCATGTCCGTCGTGGCGGACTCCTCCAATGAGGATGCGGCAAAATTCGCCCGATCAATTCGAACAAAGCTTCCCCGTCATGGCGACTCTTTGGCGCTGCTGGCTTTGGCCAAAGCCTCCACTCCACTCACCGCCGCGGAAGTGCAGGAACTTGGCTCCATCGCATCGGGCGGCGGCAAGGTGGATGAGTCATCGCAAATCCAGGCGGCGTGGCTTTATCTGAAATATTCCAAGCGCGAAAATGACGCCATCGTCCAACTCACCCGATAATCCACAATGCATCTTTCAAACTTTGTCACTGCGAACATTTTCCTCATGGAGCACGACTCTTGATCCCACTTTATAAACCAAAATTCATTCAAAATGACTTTGACGCAGTCATGCAATCGCTTCGCTCTGGTTGCGGAACAATGGGACCGCAACTTCTTGAATTTGAACGACAGATGGGACATCGAACCCGCCGCACGCATGCGATTGGTGTGAATTCCGGTTCGCTTGCGATTGAAATTTCGCTGCGCGCTTTGGGCATCGGGATTGGCGACGAGGTGCTTGTGAGCGCGTTCGGCTACAGCGCCAACGTGAATTCTATTTTGCATGTTGGCGCCAAACCTATTTTTGTGGATATTGATCCAGCCACCATGAACATGGATCCGCTCTCCGCCGAGCAGAAGTCCACGCCAAAAACCCGCGCCATGCTTGTGGCGGAAACATTCGGCAATCCCGCTGGCTTCCGCGATTTGATCGCATTGTGCAGCCGGCTGGAAATTCCAATGATTGAAAATGGAACCGAGGCTTTGGGCGCCTCCTACGGCGTGGACAATGTCGGACGCTTTGGACGTATCGCGTGCTTTGGATTTTTCGCCAGCCGTCCAATCACCACGGGTGAGGGCGGAATGATTGTCACGCATGATGATCATCTTGCCGCTGCGTGCCGCGCGATTCGCCATCAAGGCCGGGTGGATCGTTTTTCTTTTCCAGATCAATCCAGCGAATTGGGAATGAAAATGGAGCACGCATACGATGGATATGACGGACGACTTCCAGAAATGAACGCGGCCTTGGGATTGAGCCAACTTCTGCGTCTCGATGAAACCATCGCGCGCCGCTCCGAAGTGGCTCAGAGTTACACGCGTCGACTTGGTGGCGAATCCGATATTTTGCTGCTGAATCCCCCGCAAGATTGCAAAATGAGTTGGTCCAATTTTGTGATTCGCCTTTCGGATCGATTCACCAAGGATGATCGCGATCAAATTATCGATGGCATGCATCGGTTGGATATTGGCGCAGCGGATTGGTGGCCGTGCGCCGCTCTCTTGCCGCATGTGCGAAAAGTCACCGGGCATCACCCTGGCGATTTTCCGCTTGCCGAGCGCCTGAGCCACAGAACCATAGCGCTTCCTTTTTACGAGACAATTTCAGAGCGTGAAATTGATGATGTGTGCCAAACTCTCAAGACGCTCATGGATCGCGTTGGCGCCAACCGACAAGAGAAAAAAGATGCCGGTTAAATCCAACTGATTCCGTGGTGGATGAAATTCGGCATGACGGTCGCAAGAAAATAGGATCTTCAGCGCGCGGCATTATCCCGCATGCGAAACTTGCTCGCGCGTGGATCAACCACGCGCGATTTTTTTTGTGTCGTCCGCTGAAACTCGCAGCAGCAGCAACGCCAACAACGTAGCGCGCTCGGACAAACTATCAAGCTCTATAAACTCATCGCCGCGATGTAAATTTCCGCCGCGCACTCCCAAGCCATCCAAGCATGGAACTCCAGCGGCCTGTATTAAATTGGCGTCGCTCACGCCGCCAGTTGATCCAGTGGCAAGATCAAATCCAAGATCCTTTGCGACAGACTGCGCCATCAAAGCCAACTGCGACACTTCTTGCGTGCACGGTTTGGCTGGGCGATTCACCGCCATTTGAATTGTGATTTGCGGCAAATGCGCGGCATCACCAGAAGCCATCGCTTGAATCTCTCCGCTCAATTGCTGGCCATCTTGGGAGTTGGCGAAACGAATATTTCCCCAAGCGCGAGCGCGGTCGGCCACAATATTGGTGGCCGCTCCACCTTGCAGCGGACCAATATTCACAATGCGCTGACGCTTGAGATCGGTCATGCCAGCGACTTGAAGAACGCATTGGGCGAGGGTGTTCACGGCGCTGATTCCATTTGCGAAATCTCTACCCGAATGCGCCGCGCGCCCCAGCACATCGATCATGAATTGTCCGCTGCCAAGGCGCTCAACCACCAATCCACCGTTGGGCAACGCGGGCTCCAAAACAAATCCCGCGTCGCATTCCTTGGCGACGCTGGCCAAATGCTCGGCGGAGCGGAAACTTCCAGCCTCCTCATCGGCGTTGATGATAAAAATCCAGCGCACGCTGGGCGCGAATTTTTCCAGCGCCTCCAAGGCGCTCAGCGCCACTTCAAGTCCACCCTTCATGTCCGCGGCGCCCGGCCCCGTTGCGCGCGGGTGATTCAGCGGAGAGAGTGTTTGAAAATCTCCCGCGGGATCATGCACCGTGTCCATGTGCCCCGCGATCAATAACGTGGGTCCGCCGCGGCCTTGCAAGTTCCGCGCGACTAAAGTTGGCGAACCGATTTCACCGCGGTCATTGGGAGTGATCCATGTTGGCCTTTGCGCCGCAGCCATCTCCACAACTTGCGCGCCCATGGAACGTAGTCGCGCGGCAAGAGATACACGCATGGAATTCAAACCCTGCGAAAAATCATGTCCCGTTGGAATGGCGACCATGTCGGCCAATCGGATTTCCATGGCGGATTGCTGGGCGCGAATGTGCCGGGCGATTTGTGTTTCGGTTTGAGGCAACGTCATGTCAGTTGGCTTTCTGGGCAAGTTCATTGGACAAAGTTCCGCGGCACACTTCAACGGCTGGTCCCGTCATGATCACGCAGTGGCCTGGGCCAGCCCACTCCACTTGCAGCGCTCCGCCCGGCAATAGGACTTGGCATTTCTGGGACAACTTTCCTTCAAGGGCTCCGGCCACAAGCACGGCGCACGCTCCGGTTCCGCACGCCCGCGTGATTCCACTGCCGCGCTCCCATGTTCGCATCGTCACGCGTGAATCGCTTTCGCGTTGCGCGAAGTGCGCGTTCATCCGCTGCGGAAATGCGCTGTGATGTTCAATCATTGGTCCAACAATCTCAAGCGGAACTTTTGAAACATCATCACACCAAAAAATAGCGTGGGGATTTCCCATGCTGACAAGCGAAACCTTGCCATCGAAGCCACATGTATTTTTCCAATGCGATAAATTTGACGCAGTTGCATTGGCGTCAAATGTCCACCACGATGCGGGCAACTCCACGCCCACAACGTGTGACTCCGCTGCAATTCCTGGTATTTTTGCGGGAATCAAGCGCATTTCTAAAATAGGCAACCCCATATCAACGGAAACTTCTTGCACCTTCCCATGGGCGTCGGCGCGCCATGACACGGCCAGCGTGCCTCGTTGGGTTTGAATGCGTAGCGGATTCTTGCGGCTCAGTCCACGCTCCACCGCGAACTTGGCCACGCAGCGAATTCCGTTGCCACACATTTGCGCTTCGCTTCCATCGGCGTTGAAGATGCGCATGCCCACATCAGCGGCAGCTTCGGGAGCAACGTCGGCAACGGGCGCGCCCACCAAAATTAATCCGTCGCTTCCAACACCGCTGTGGCGGTCGCTGACCGCGCGCGCCAACTGCGACGGGTTGGCAACTCTCTCTTGAAATGTGTTGATATAGATGTAATCATTTTCAAGCCCGTGCATTTTGGTGAATTCCATGGTCATTCATCTTTCTTTGGGCGCGCGATACAACCCAAATCAACCACCATCGGACCATGACGGTAAAAATCCACATTCAATTCTTTGCGTGAAACAAAGCTGAAAACCAGGCAATTTGCGCGCGTGCTAGCGGCGTAGGCGAAGTCTCCCAAGTGCGGCCCCGCATATTGCATGTTGTCGTAACTCTGGCAATGCAAATGAAAATGAAATAAACCCGTGTAGGCGTTGTCGAACATTTTCTGCGACGATTCATAGCGCAAATCATTTCCTCGAACGCGCGGAGTCATCTCCAGGATCTCAGGCTTTCCGGCCGCGCCAATTCGAATCACGCCGCCGAATTCCGTGTCGCGATCGGCCATGTCCCGATCGGCAAGATCGAACATGTGCTGGCGCAGAATTGGAGATTCGAACATTTCCATGGCGATGACCATGGACGCCAGATCGCCCCATGTCAGTTTGTTGCGCATCTCGTACAAATTTTCCGTATGGTCCCCGCCATAGCCTTCAAAACTGGGGCTGACAATTCGTGAACCGTTCGCCTGCCGCCTCGCCTCCACAATTTGATACAGCTCCAGTGGAGTAAGTTTCAATAATTCTGGCTTCAGTTTTGAAACCGCCACCGCGATGGGCAACTCGCGGATTTCCAACTTCAAACGCACGTCCGGTGGCAATTGCATCGTGGCTTCCTTGGCTTGCGCCCAAAAAGCTAGATTTTTTGTGTCAAGCAACGCTTGCAGCCACAGGATTTCCTCCTTGGTGGTGGGAACAATTCCAAGTTCACCCGCGCAACTGCGCAAATTACCCAGCAACCGATCATCTGGTTTCACCGACGCGTCGGCGAGCAACCGCACAAGCCGATCGCGCTTGCCAAGTTTCTGAAGCATTTCCCAACAGCGCAATCGAAGGTTGGCTTCCGTGATTGGATTTGAATCCACCAACATCTTCACTAACAAATCCGTCAGTTGATCTTTACCGTTCAGTTGCTCAATGGCAATGCGTTCAGGCCGATCCTTGTCTTGCTCTATCCAAGCCGCCATCGGAACGCTCCACGCACGAACAAGAGTTGGCGTCATGTCGACCCACTGATGCTCGACAATCAGTTCGCACAATTTTTGCCGCCAAGCGAATGCCATCAACTTTGGCAATTGCAGTCGTATGATTTCTTTCAATCCAGTCTCGTCCAATTTCACCAATCGATCAAACGCCGCCAATCGCGATGACTCCGCAAAGCCTGGATGCCACATCATGCGCTTCAATGCTGAGATGTATTCGGGCGTTGGCGCCTCGTCTAATTTTTCCATTGCCGCCACTTGCACAACTGGTAATGACTCCGGATTGGACAGCGATTTCATTGGGTCTTTGCCCGCGGAAACCGCGCAAGCTTGAAGCGAGCACAGCGGCGCAAGCATCAGCGCGAACACGAATAGCTTGGGAATCACTCGCGCGAAAAACTCGTCGCATCTAAAAATACTTGATTGAGAAATTGATTGAGCAACTCCAGCAAAGCAAGTTTGCGGGGAATACACACGCGCAATCCAAGCGCAAGTACATGGACGCAATTTCATGGCGCAAGTCTAACGACGAACACTTGGCATCAACAGCGCTCAACAGGCTCCCAATGAGCGCCAAGTCCGCCGCTTGCGGTCTACGGTTTCAATTATTGCTGAGCTTCGCCACCCGAAGCGGGACGAATTTTGCCGACGATTGGGTTGCCATCTTTTTCAGTGGCATTGATCTGGTTCGCAACCTCACGGCGGTGAACCATCACTTCGCGGGGAAAGTCAAATGCGATCTTGACCCGGTCCCCTTTGATGGACGAGATACGGACAATTCCCAGCGGAGCCGCGGGATCACCAATCACAACTTCTTCACCTTCTCTACGGGTAATCACCAACATTGCTTTAGACCTCTTTGTCAAAGACCATCTCGCCGCGGTGCTCCAAGCCTCCGCGAATCCATGCGATCAAGTCTGCCGTTTGAAATATCCGAGAGGTCAGTCTACCTAAATCCACGCAATTTCAACCCGTAAATAAAACGCCCCCGCACCGGTTCACGGTACGGGGGCGACGACGGATAGAACCCCAAAAAACAGGGTTCCAGAGTCCTAACCGCCATCCTTGGCGGATCAAACCCTTCTCAACGAGCCGTCCATGGCTCGTTTGTTCTGTTCGAATGGGTCCCACTTCGCCGTCCTTGGAGCAGTGAGGTTGCCATTCGTTGCTCTCCCGCGTTGGGCCGTCCTTGGCATCAACGCAAGTCTTGAATCAAACCGCCGCGCACTGCGACGGGTTAAAAGTTTTTCCAAAGATCAACTCGAAGTTCTGTTTCGAATTGCCTCGCGAGCACGTCGCCAAATATCCGCGGCGGCGGGCTCAAGTAATTCACGTTCTTCCTTCCACTTGTCCGTGGTGCACAACTCCAAATGATCTCGAACACCAAGAATCATCACGTTTCCCGCCAATCCGTAGCGTGACAACATTCGGTCTGGAATGCGCACGCGCCCCGCTTTGTCCAGTGGACAACGCGAAGATTGACTGAAGATCAATCGCTCGAAATTCTGAACGCCCTCGTCGCCCAACAACGAACCGCCGAGAGCGTTGGAGAGATCCGCGAATGTTTTTTCCGGCCACAGCCAAAGAAATCCGTTGGGTCCAGGCGCTGAAACAAACACTGCGTCGTTGCCATCGTTGGGCAAACAACTGCGAATTTCTGATGGAACAGCGAGTCGCTGTTTCGCATCGAGAGAATGTTCGAATTCGCCTAGGAAGAGCATTGTGCACCTGTGCAGAGAATAACTTCTTTTCCCCACTTTGCAACACTTTGCCCCACTTCTTATCAAATTTCTTGAAATTTTTAGTCTTAGAACAAAATTAAACCCCACCAAATTACGTCCGATATATACATAAATACTTGTAAATAATAGATTTACACTAGTAATATATTTATTTGGGGCTACTGTAATAAATATGGCATCTCGATCCGACTGGACTCCGATTGAACGCTCTGGAATTGGCGATCTTTTAGATCAAATTCCAAGTGGTGTTTTTCTTTTAACCGGAGCCTTTGGCGACATGCGAGGCGCCACACTGGTTCGATGGGTGCAACAGGTCGCGTCAAACCCACCAATGCTTGTGATTGCGATTGAAAAAGGTTTGCCACTCAGTCCCATCATTCGTGATTCGCGTGGATTCGCGCTGTGCTTGATCGCGGTGAATGATCCAGTATGCACTCGACTGTTTCGCCAACTTCCTGAGCACACGCAAGATCCAATGATTTCTAGTCCGTGCATGAAAACACCTTCGGGTGCGCCAGTTCCACTGCGCGCAACGGCGTGGTTTGATTGTGAAATCATGCGGCACTTTGATATTGAAGCCGATCACGAGGTGTACATCGGTTGCATTCATCATGCTGGCCGCAATCCAGACATCGCAATTGGATCTTCGAAGTCCATGAAGAAGCGCGTGGCTCAAACTCCAAAAGCAAAATCAGCTGCTGCGCGGATTACAGCACGGGATAAATCCCGTCCACGCCGCGCGCGTTAAGTTTGACTCGCGCTTGAAACACGGACTACGATTCATCGCGTGAACCATCCCGATTCAACCACCATCGAGTCACCCACGCGGATCAATTCGTCAAACAGATTTGGCTGGAATTACCGCGCTCTTGCGCAACAATTACCAACTCTTCCGTTTACGATCACCGACGCGCATTCCCATGTGAACGGCGCGCGCGCCTGCAAAATTCTGCGCGAAGCAATGGATCTTTATGGTATCGGGTCGATTTGGTCCATGACATATCTTGAACAAGTGGACGTGGTGCGTGCCGAACTTGGCGCGCGCTTGCGTTTGATCGCGGTTCCTGATTTCGCATCCAAAGATCGCAAGCATGCTTTGGGCGCCGGATTTTTGGAACGAATCGGCAAGTACCGCGAACTTGGTTCAACCATTTGCAAAATTTGGGCGGCTCCGCGCAGCGTTGATTTTGCGATCGAAGCCGGCGACCCGGCCATGTTTCAACTGGACGCGCCCCTGCGAGTGAGCGCGATGGAATTGGCGTCAAGTTTGGGAATGTCGCTCATGGTGCATATCGCCGATCCCGACACGTGGTTTCAAACCCGCTACAAAGACGCCAATCTTTACGGCACAAAGTTGGATCAATATCTTCCGCTTGAGCGCTTGCTTGATCGATTCACCGTGCCGTGGCTCGCGGCTCATATGGGCGGCTGGCCCGAGGATTTACGTTTTCTCACGGGTCTTCTAGATCGTCATCCAAATTTATTTTTAGACACCAGCGCCACCAAATGGATCGTGCGTGAAATTTCCAAACATCCACGCGGCGCCACTGAAACATTTCTGGAACGCTTTCGTGGACGCATTCTTTTTGGAAGCGACATTGTCACAACGGACGAGCATCTGGCTGCCGGCGAAGCCAAAAGCGAAATGGCGGCGAAGGCCGACCGCCCTGAAGACGCCTTTGATTTGTACGCGAGCCGCTATTGGGCCTTGCGTACTTTGTGGGAAAGCAATTTTGATGGCGAGAGTCCGATCGCCGACCCTGATCTGGCCATGGTCGATGCCACGCGCTTCAGCGCGACGGATGCGCCAAGGCTTCGAGGACAAAATCTTCCGCCAAGTTTGTTGAAATCAATTTACGTGGACGCGGCCGCGAATTTTGAAGCGGCTGGCAAGCCGGCTGCTTGAGAAAAAATTCCGGGGCAAACGCGCTGCACGCTTTCTTGTATCGCGGTGAAAAATCCTTGGCGAGCACTTTCAGAGGCGTGCCTCACTCTGGACGCGCTTGCCATCTGGGCCAGCATCGATGGCTTCTTGACAGCCTGAATCATCTCAAATGCGAACGCGTTAATTCCTGAACGCGCGATGAGACCATCCACTTGATGCTCGATGCCCGCCGCCGCGAAACTTCCGGCGCTGGTCAAGACCGGCGCCCCAAGCGCGGCGGCCATGCAGGGATGCAAAGCAGTTTCATCGCGATTGATGTCCTTGAGTGAAAGCCACAGATCAACCGCGGGCGATATTTTCCAAGGACACTTCAAAGAAGAATCAAAGTGCACGCGCGAATTCAATTCCAGTTTGCTGGCGATGGCTCGAACTTCCCCGGCGTTTCGCATGTTTGGATCAAGCACCAAGTGCGCGCCGTGTCCCGCAAAAGCGAAACGCCCCATGGCATGAAACGCGAACAACGCGTCGCTTGAATGATCGCAAAGTGGCAAGACGCCAATCACCCAATCAGTATCCGCGGCGTTCCAATTTCGACGCAGTGAATTTCGATCAAGCGAAGGAACTTGCGACCACTGCGGCATCGGCGCATGCACGGAGCGAATACGAATTGGCAGCCACCCGGAACCACTCGCTTGATCGGCGAGAGCGTCACCCATGCAAAGCACCTCGGCGAATTCCGCGTTGCGCACAAGCTTGGCTTCGCATGGCGCGTCAAGCACAACAACCAAAGGCGTGTCCGGCAATGCGTGCGAAACCAACATGGCCGCGCGCGCACCCCAGGCCATGACAACCACCGGCAAGTCCAACTGCGCCACGCGCGACAAAGTTCGCCGCGCCAAACGCGTACTTTCACAAGGAATCGGAATTCGCCACGCGGGAGAAATGCCGCACTCAACAGCAAGTTGATGGGCGGCGGGCGTTCCCAGCACGCCCACTTGTACGGATCCAATTCCCAAAGATTGCTCAAGCGCGCGGACAGCCATGGAGCACGCCGACAATGTTGCGGCTCCAGCGCCTGGCCCCAATGGATCCACCACGCAAAAAATCCGCCGCGCAGAACTCACTTACGAATACCCAGATTTTTGCCGAGTTCGGTGACTTCATGCTTGTAAAACAACTTGGCAACTTCGGCGCCAATTTCGGCCGCGAGAATATCTTCAATTTGCCTGCGTCCCGCGGTGCTTTGATACAAATCTTCACTCACTTCGCGCATGGATGTGGACACGGGTTGCCCCTTCAATTCGCTTGGCGCTGGATACAAGCGCGATCGACCAGAAACATCTATGACTTTCACGCTGGCTTGCGCCGATGGCCGTGCGATTCCGCCAGGAGCCGAAAGCGCGAAGTCCTCAATTTGCACATAGATGATTGTGTCGGCGCCAACACGTTGGCCAATCTCACTGATTGGAATCGGCTTATCCACGGTTTCATCCTTGCGCGCGATCGCAATCGCATCGCGGGTGGCGATCGTGTCCGTGACCAAGCCTTGCTTCATGAGATCGGTGGACACTTTGTCGCCAATCACGGCGCGAAGTTGGGTGCGACTCAAAATATTGGTTCGATCATCCACAAACACCACGGTCTTGCGGTCGGGCAACGTGTATTGGGCGTCAATCGATGGCGGACCATCGATGATGTATGAGGCGGGAACAAGATAGTTGCAAGAAACCAGAAAAATTCCAGCGACCCAAGCCGCGACTTGGCTGATCCATCGTGCGGAATATTTAATTTTTTGTTGTGCGATTTTCATTTTTTGGTGTCGGGATATTTCTCTTCGATGTGATCATAAAAAACCCAAGCCGAGTTGCGAATAAATGTGGCCAGCAAACCAGTCTGCACTGACGCAAGGTTCATTGCCTCGCGGGTCACTCCGGCGTCCAGCGGAAATTGCGCCGACACATTCCACTGATCCACTGTTTGATCCGGATCAATTCCATCGCGCTCCGCAACGCCAATATTTCCCGCCGCCACGCCTTCCCATAAATAGCGATTTCCAGGGGGAGTTAAGCGATATTCGTACAAATCAACAATCACAAGCCGATCCACATCCAACTCCTCGGCGACTTGTCCAAGCGGTTGCGCAGACCAATTGGGCGTTTGATGTTGGAAATTCATGCTCACGCGTGGATCCATCACTTTGATGCCAGGAATATTGTCTTGCAAACGCTGCGCCAAGTTGAACGAAATATTTGGAATCGCGGTTGGGTGCTCATACACCGTGCCCATGTCGGCCTTCACAAGAATGGCCACGCGCTTGTTGTCCAAGCCAGCGTACTTGGCCAACACTTCGATTTTTTTCTCGCGCTCAATATTCTGCCCAATCGCGGAAGCGATGCCAAAGACTTGACAACTGGCGAGTGCGCCAACAACGCCCACGAAGCCCAGAGCGATCGCGGCGCCAAGAGTGATCCGAGCCAAGGCCACGCCGCGCTTGGTAATGACGCGCGTCAAGATATCCATCCTTGCATGCAAACTAATTTCCAAAACCAAGCGCCAAGGAACAATGACACCACGGCCGCAAATCCCCAACGATTCAATAGTGGATCAAACAACCTTTGCAATTGATATCCGGTAAGCGACACGCCCAACGCCACCACGCAACCGATCGCGCACGCGATGGCCAACAATGCGCCCATGAATTGCGTGGAGAATGCGTGAATGAATTGCACGCGCGCGACATACGCGAACGCCGTTGTCATGCCACAACTTGGACATGGAATGCCCAGCGCCGCGGGCCAAGAACACATGGGCAAACCAATTTGTTCGTGCGTGCCAATTCCGCGCGCGTCCGGCGTGAGCGTGGCCGCGATCACCAATGGCGCCAACAAAGCGCCAGCCAAAAGCAGAACAAGTCCGCGGGTGGTTGGGTTGATTGTTGATACTTCGGACATGATGCAAGAGTGTAACTGCTGTTTCAAAGGGCTAGACACTCCCTGATCGGGTGGTCAGAATGCGACCATGACCACCGCACCAAACCACGCCCGCATTGATGGACATCTTGATCTTGCCTACCTGGCGATGCAAGGGATCGATCTTGAGTCCAACTCCATCGATCGCGCGCGCTACGGCGTGAATTTTCCCGCTCTTGGGGAGGGTGCGTTCAAACTTATTTTCGCCACGCTGTTCACGGAAGTTGGTTGCGACGAACCTTGGGGTTACGCCAACCACATGGACGTTGATGCGGCCGCCCGCGCCGCCCGCTTGCAGTTGCGCTTGTATCAAGGACTTGAATCTCGCGGTGTGATTCGCATTGTTCGCACGCAAGCGGATCTTCTTGGTTGGAATTCGCCCGGACCAATTCGCGTGGTGATTTTAATGGAGGGAGCGGATCCGATCGAGTCTCCGCAACGCGCGCAGTGGTGGTTTGAACAAGGCGTTCGCATGGTTGGTCTGACGTGGGCCAAAGGTTCGCGCTACGCCGGAGGCAATGCCGCGCCCGGAGAATTGACCGCCGCGGGCAAGGACATGGTTCGATCACTTGATGCCTTGGGAATGATCCATGATCTTTCGCATTTGTCCGATCAAGCTTGCGCGCAAGTGATCGCCCTGTCCAAGGGCGCGATCGTGGCGAGCCATTCCAACTGCAGAAGTCTTGTGCCTGGCAATGAGCGGCATCTCACTGACGAAACAATTCGAGCGATCTCGGCGCGCGATGGCGTGTGTGGCTTGAATTTGTACGGAAAATTCCTTGCGAATGACCGCGTGGCCACCATGGACGATGTTGCGCGCCACGTTAAACATGTGCGCGAAGTGGGCGGAGCCAAATGCCTTGCGTTCGGCAGCGACTTTGATGGCGGCTTCACGCCAAGCGATTGTCCTGAAAACGCGCAGCGCCCTGAAGATGCGCCCAAGATTGAGCAGGCGCTTGCGCAAGCTGGACTCACTCCAGTGGAACTCGAGGGATTTCGAAGTGAAAACTGGTTGCGTGTGTTGCGGGCTTCGCTTCCAAAAAATTAAATATTGAAAGCTGCGTTGAAGTGCCGTGGCGCGACTATGCATGCGCGTGGCGAAATGCAACTCACGCTTAAGGCTTAAGCGTGCGCTCATCATTCAGTGACACGTGCACAAACTTTTCCTGCGCGCGAATCACCAAGTCCAATCGCACTCCACAGTGATGCCAATCGACGGCTTGCGTGGCGTCGGTGAACACAATGCGTTCAACAATCGGCAGCGGATCGGCGGCCAATCCTGGAAATCCAAGTCGAATTAATGATGCGTTGCGCAGCGCCCATGCGGCGGCTTGGCGAATGGATGCGGCTTGCTCAACTGGCGCGATGACGTGTAAGCGCCCCGCGTTGTCGGTGGCGAATTCAATCTCCGCGTTGTTGGGATAACGAAGTGCGACGGGCCACAAACCTGAAATAATCGCGGCGAATGAACCTGGTCGCATTTGCACTTGAAGCGGCTGCTTCGCGGCGGCGCTTGAGTGTCCAACAGTGTGCCCAATCGGTTGCGCGGCGGATGGCTTTGGCGTGGATGATTGAGATTGCTGCGCCGCGGATTGCTGAGTGGCGTTGTTGGAAATAACGCTCTTTGGCGCCGAGGCTCGTCGAGTTCCATCCACTGTTTCTTCCGCGGCGCGGATGGCCTGAAAAATTTCCGCCACAGAAAATCCGCCGGTGAAAAAAGCTTGTTGCGCCACATTGGTTCGCTCAAGCCGTTGATATGTTCCAGCCAACGGAACTGGCTGTTGCAAAAATGCTTGCGCCGCCGTGGAAATAGTTGCAATAGCCTCGTGCGCGGATTCATTTGAGCAGCCAACCATTGCGATGGGAGTGAGCGGAGGCACGCGATTATTTTTGCGCGCGCATTCCACAATCCTGCGCACCAATTGATACGCGGCAACGGTCGCGGCTTCGTCACCACCAGAGGCGATGACCACTTCTTCCACATCCATCACGGCGATTTCTTCGGGGCCGTGGTTGGTTGCGGGCGTGACAAACCAATGGCGCACCATGGCCGCGGCGCGCAATAGCCACGCGGCGAAATCCTTGTCCTCGCTTTCGGCGGGACCTGTGGCCTCTAGAAGCGAGCACTGAATACCTTCGGAGCTAACGCGCAGCAACGCGGCGGGTCCCTCGCGCAAACGGGCCGCGACATGCGTGAGCCACGGATGCGCCATCACTGGCAAATTGCCCGCGATCAGTGGCGTGATCAAACTTTCGCGCAGGGGTTTCTGTTGCACGGATTCATAGCGGGTCTCGCCCGCGTCTATCGGATTCGTATCTCCAAGAAACAGCGAAGTGAGTCGATCAAATCGGTCGTCGATTTCGCTCATGGCAATTCTCCACTCACAGGAGATTCGATATTTGGCGCAATCGAGCTGGAGATTTCCACCGCGATTGGAGCCGCGGCTTGTTGACGAATGCGCGCCAACAAATCCGCCATGCGTTCACCGCTTGTCGCAGCCGTGTTGGTGGGCGCGGCATCATCAAGTGCAAGTTCACCGCGAGCGGCGGTCCCCGAGTTTAATTTCTTACGCGTGCAAGCAACTGGATTCGCCTCAAGCCAATCCACCAACAAGACAAAATCGCGGCAGGCCTCCGAGCCAGGCGCGTACTCGGTGATGGGTTGACCAAAGCCGGCTGCCTCGCGCAGGGATTCATGTTCACGAATCACAAGCGGCATTGTGAGCATGCCGTGTCGCCGCTCAATGGCCGCCAATAAATCGGTGGCCAACTTGGCGCTTGGTCGATGCAGCGTGGGCAAAATTCGCAGCGGCAATTCGCGCTCAAGACGCGCTGACATTGCTTGAATCGCGGCGGCTTGGCGCTCGCTGCCTTTAAGCGAAAAGAAGCCAGTTTCCACGGGAATGATCGCCTCGTCGGCGGCGCGCAACGCGTTGAACGTGAGCAAGCCAATCGTTGGCGGACAATCAATCACGCACCAATCAAATCGATTCGCCACGCGATCAAGAAATTGCGAAAGCCGCGCGTCACGATCGGGCAAATGCGCCAAGCCTCCACGCGCAGCTTCAAGACCAGCAAGAGAAAGCGTGCTTGGAGCCAAGCGTAAATTTTTAGCAACTTCCCACAGCATCGCGTCGGGATCGGCGCCGCCTGGCGGATCGGCCAACAACGCCTCGGCTAATCCTTGCTCAATTCGATCTTCAGGAACACCAAGACCAATTCCACAATGCCCTTGCGGATCCATGTCCACCAAAAGCGTGCGGTGATTTTTTGCCGCAAGCGTTGCCGCCAAATTGATAGCGGTTGTGGTTTTGCCACAGCCACCTTTTTGATTCACAATTGCGACGCTACGCATCCTGCTCAGGTCGTCTCTAGAAAGTCAGCCAAACCCAGGCCGAGGGTCGCACCCCTTTGAAGCCTCCGGCTCCGCATGGGTGCCCTGCTTTATCGGTTGATTTGGTCAAAGTTCTTCCAAGTTATTGCGAGTTCTTCGGCTTGGACCCGTTGGGATTTCAGCCATCCCCACAACGCTTCTTTGCTCACGCGCCAATGGCGTCAAGACCGGCGTTGATCACGTGCTCACTGGCCACGTCAAGCACGCCAGGGCGACCTAGACCCTTGAGAAGCACCAATCGAATGGCTCCAGATTGACCCTTTTTATCGAGTTTCATAGCGTTTTTAAGTTGCTCCCGATCGACGCTGGCGGGCATGCGCACGGGCAAGCCCAAATCATCGAGTCGCTTGGAAATTTGGAATTTATCGGCGTTTGGCCACCAACCCGCCGCCTGACTTGCCGCCGCCATGGCCACCAAGCCAATGGAAACCGCCTCGCCATGGTGAATCTGATCGTGCATGAGAGATTCAATGGCGTGCGCGAATGTGTGCCCCAAGTTCAAGTGGGCGCGCTCGCCTTGTTCATGCTCGTCTCGCGAAACAATTGACGCTTTCACAGAAACTGATCGATGGACAAGTTCCACAAGTCGCTGCGGATCCATGGCGCGCAATCCCTCGCGATGTGTTTCAAGCCAAGACAACATTGATTCATCAGCTAGCAGCGCGTGCTTGACGCACTCCGCAAGACCGCAGCGAAACTCGCGCGCGGAAAGCGTTGTGAGCGTGCGAACATCGCTGACCACCCATGCGGGCGCGCAAATTGTTCCCGCCATATTTTTTGCCAAGTTTGGCGATGAGTGTGTCGGCAAGTTTGTTTGCAAGTCTTTGGAAAGACTTGCATCAAGCGCGTCACTGGACAGCGGAAGATTGACCGCTGTCTTTCCACCAATCGCGGCATCCACCATGGCAAGCAATGTGGTGGGAATCATCACCGTAGCAATGCCGCGCATGTACGTGGATGCGGCAAAAGCAGCCATATCCCCCACAATTCCGCCGCCCATGGCGCACAAGACATCGCTGCGTTGCACACGCTGCGCAATCAGAAAGCGCCATATTTTTTCAACTTGCGCGATGGATTTATTCTCCTCGCTGGCATGCACAACATGCGTGACCACGCGCAATCCCGCCGCTTGAAGCGAGGCCGCAACTTCACGTGCCCATGTGTGCTCGATGGCTTGATCCACCACCAACGCCACCACGCGGGCCTTGGGGATTTTTTGCGCGATGACCGCGCCAACACTTTGCAACAGCGCGTCACCAACATCAATGTCGTAATTCCCTTGCGCACTTTGCACGGAGATCGCTTGCATAGAGGCATACTCGCCCCTTGCGATCAATTCGGCAAGTGCTGATTTGAAATTCACCGCGTGCCCGCCGCGAGATGGGTTGCTCAACGGACCCGCACAAGCTGCCGCTTGAACAACGCGCACTTCAAGCGATCGGCGCGGCGGCGCTGTTGTGAAACGCGCGGAATTGATCAGCCTGCTCGCGGCCAAAGTAATAATCTTGAACGCGGGTGGGCATTTTCCGCAAGTCCATGAACATCAGCCCGTCCACCACATTGCCAAAGTCTGGATCCACATTGAAGGCGATCAAACGCGCGTTCAACTTGAGATATTGCCGCAACAACACCGGCATTTTGCGGCCATCGGCTTCTACTTCTTGGATGAGTCGATCCACGTCGGCGACATTGCGAACCGCTGCGTGCGTGTGCGCTGGATCCCAATCCAAAAACGGCTCCATGACTGGCGGATTTTTTGGCTTCACATCTTTTACAAATCGATCAATGGCGTGATGCGTTTTTAGAAACGCCATAATGAGCCGCTTGGACATGCTTTGATATGCGTCCGAAATACTGACGGGGCCAAGCAGGATTGCGTACTGCGGCCGCTGCAACGCGAAGCGCGCAATGCCGCGCCACAGCAGCAACAACGGCATTGGTTTCTTTTGATGCGCGCGCGCAACCCAACTTCTTCCAAGCTCCAGCGCTGGCCCTAGCGACTTCAACATGCTGGGCGAATAATCAAACAGCGTGCTGGTGTACAAGCCGTCAATTCCGTGTGCGGCAAGAATTTCATCGGTCAAGCCCATGCGATAGCCGCCCATGACTTCTTGCGTGCGCGTGTTCCACACCAGCAATTGCCGGTAGTGGCGGTCGAAGCGATCTATATCAATGGCTTTGCCCGAGCCTTCGCCAACGGCGCGAAAGGCCTCCTCACGCAAGCGGCCAATTTCCAACATGGTCAACGGAATTTTTTCGCTTTGCGTGCACCACACTTCGCACTCGCCTTGCTTGAGCAACAAATCGGATTGTGGCAGGCCTGAAATTTCGGCGGCTAATTCTTCGGGCGCGTGTTGCGGTTTTTCAAGCAACGGCGTTGTGTAGGCAATGGCGCCTGCATTGGCGGCTTTTTCATCCAGTCGCGCGCGCAATAAATATGTGCGCAAGCGGAAATATCCGATCAATTCTTCGTCGCCTTTGTATGTCGCAAATTCGCTGGCTTCAATAGGCGTGCCCACCGCCACTGAAATTTTCTTGCCAAACTGAAGTGGATAGCAATGCGCCAATAACGCCGTGCGCAACATTGGATGAATCAAACCCGCCAGTTGAAACCACCATGGATTTCGCCCCGCGATAAACACTGGCAATACCGCGGGCTGAGTAATGCGCGCCAACTTTGCAATTTGCGTTTGCCACAACGCGTCCACGGCGCGCCAACGAGTCCACGTGGAATGACTGACTTCGCCCGAAGGGAAAACGCAAAGACATCCGCCATCGGAAAGCCAGCGCAACGCTTCGCGCAATGTGTTCATATTGGTGGCGACGGTTGGCTTGCCAATAATTTTCACGCCCAGCGAACGCTCCGCCACCACGGGAATTTGACACAAGAGCTCATTGGCAATAAATCTCACATCGCCGCGCACCGAGTCCATCAGCGTGGAAATCACCTGCGTGTCCGGCGCGCCCATTGGATGATTCGCCACCACCAGCAGCGCGCCAGTTTTTGGAATGCGCTCGCGGTCCTCCGCGGAACACTCGGTGTACATGCGCGTGGCGCGGTTCAACGCGTCAATCAATTTTCCATCACCAACAATTTGGTGCGACTTCTCAACCACATTTTCAACGCGGTAGATGCCCGTGATAATGCGAATGATGGGCCAAAGAAAATTTGCGATTTTTGCGCGAGGCGGTCGGACTCGAAATGGTTTTATTTTTTCTGCCATTTGAATTGCGCCGATTATCTTGCACGCAACGTAGCGCGGGTATTCACCAATTATAAAAATTGCGTGAAATCCGCGAGTGAAGAATGACCCCAAGGGGATTTGAACCCCTGTAGCCACCTTGAAAGGGTGGTGTCCTAAGCCAGGCTAGACGATGGGGCCGGCGAACAATGGACTATAGAGTGAACGAGCGAAATCGTCGAACGACTCTTGCAAACAGTAAAGTGAAAGTGACCCCAAGGGGATTCGAACCCCTGTTCCATCCGTGAGAGGGATATGTCCTAAGCCGGGCTAGACGATGGGGCCAAACAAGCGCCAATACAAACAGATTCACGGATCAATTCAGTAGCGGAAAGAGTATAGCGAGCAAGTTCAACGCCACAAACCACTTGACAATACGCTGAAATTGAGGGCGTGGAGCGCTTTCTGGCTGGCATATTTATTTGATTTCATTCATGCCTTGATGATTGGCGCGCTCTTGCCGCTGCACAGACAAGATCGGATACCGTAATTGATATGACCACCACCCTGATGTTGTGCGCCATGAATTTTGAAAGCGACATTGCCAGCAAGCGCTTGGGCAAGCGCTGTGTGATCCGCACCATTGGAGTTGGCGAACATTGCGCGCACGCGCTGAAAGATTTGGCCAATGAATTTGGCGCGGGACCACATGTGATTTTGTGCGGTCTCGCCGGCGGATTAAGCGCGCGCGCCAAGTTGGGCCAGGCGTATGTCGCTTCGCATGTGACCGCGCCCAATGGCAACGTGATACCCGCGCCGTGGATGCCAAGCGGCGTGAACGCGCCGCCGCTTGCGTCAATCGAATCGGCGTCGGTTGCTACACCCATGAATTCCGCGGCACTGCCGCTTTTTTGCGCTGATGTTTTGCTGGCCGACACGCATGTGAAAGAGCAAACCGCGCGGCAATTTTCCTGCGACATGGTGGACATGGAGTCCGCGCACTTTGCGCGCGTAGCGGCGCAAGCCGGTTGGCGCTGGCTGATTGTTCGTGGCGTGAGCGATGATGTTCAAACGCAACTTCCGCCCGGCGTGTTCAACTTTGTCAATGCCGCAGGTGCCCCGCGCCCTTTGGCCATCGCACTGCATGTGGCCACGCATCCGTGGCAAATTCCATTGCTGCGGCACTTGGGGCAAAAATCCACGTTGGCCATGAACAACGCGTGCGATATTGTTGAGCGCGCGTTGATGGAGTTGCCTTCATGAGCGCAGTCTGCGCGCGAGTGCGTTGTCTGCGTGCGCGTGCGCATGAAATGCAACGCACATTGATAGGGCGACCTTCATGAGCGCGCGCAAAGTGCTTGTGTTTGGCGGCTCTTTTAATCCGCCGCATCGGCGCCATGTTTCATTGGCGCAACAAGCGGCCGCGGCCATTGGCGCCGATGAAATTCGCGTGATTCCCGCCAATATCAATCCACAGCGACAAGAGCAACCCCCCGCTTCGGCGCGCCACCGCGAGGCCATGTTGCGTATCGCGTTTGGTGGCCAAGCTCGCGCGGTGATTGACACGCAAGAGATCGAGCGCGGCGGCGCGAGTTTCACGGTGGACACGCTGAAAAATCTGCGCGCGCAATTTCCACACGAGCAGTTTTTTCTACTGATTGGTGGCGATCAAGCGATGAACTTTTATTCCTGGAAAGATCCGCAAGGAATTCTTGCCCTTGCCACGCCGGTGGTTGTGCCGCGCGCTCCACTGAGTGCGCCAGAACTTCTACAACACATCGCCGCGCGCCAAGATGCCGCCACCGAGGACTTGTGGCGCCCGTGGATTCTTCCGCTTGAAGCCGCGGGGGATTCAAGCACGCAACTGCGCGACAACATTGTGGCCGGCGCGGCTTTGGATGAGACGCTGATCGATCCCCAAGTGCTGGCGTACATCAAGCAACATTCGCTTTATCTCTAGGCAAAAGGCGTGGCATGTGCGGCACGCGATGAAGCATGTGCGGCAACGCATATCGATATGCGTATCTCCGCAAATATCACCGGACATATCACCCCAGATATCACCAAGGATCTTCTTCGACCAAATGCACCTCGGATTTTCTGCCCTTCATTGGCAGATGGTCCAAGGCTTCCGGCCGCTCATCAAAGGCCACGCGGTCAAGCGTGTAAAAACTTTGCAGCAACCAGCGATTCTCTATTTGTAAACGCTCGCGCGCCAACCGATCAACTTCAGCCGTGTTTTTAGCGGTCAGCCAAAATGTGATGTAACCGCCGGATGGATGCTCATTGGTGTCGTCGCTGTTGAGATCAAGGCAGACGGCAATGGAGTGCCACAGCGTGCTGCCAAGTTCGCGCCCAGCCTCGTCCACATTGGTGTCTGGATCCACATCAAGTTCAAGACCCCAACATTCGCGCACTTGCAAAAGAATTTCGTCAAGGTCGGGGCTTTGATCATCCTCGATCGCCAAGACATCGCGCACATGCGACGGCGGAGACAACACTTCATCCAGGGAATCGGGCCAGGTCTCCTCCACTTCGCGCAGTGAATGGCGGCGCAACATGCGCTCCACCGTTTCCTTGTTGTCCACCGCGACATGAATCAACAAACCTTTCCACGAATCGAGGAACACCTCAACAAATGGCTCCTCCGAGTTTGCGCCCACGCCAATGCTGGCGTCCTCCATGATGACGGGCTCAAAGCCCTCCCAAATCTCAAGGAAGGACTCGAAAGCAATCGGCTCGCGGCCCATGAACACATCCACGCTGCGGTACGCGTCGCGGCTGCCAACCTCCATGATCGGCGTCACTTGTTCGGGCAGCAAACCCAACGCCTCGCGCACAAGTCCAACCATGCGGTCATGGCTGCTGACTATGTGAAAAGAAAATGTATCGGGCTCACCCTCCTCGCCCTCGTGAAACTCAAGCGTGTAGCCCTGGGTTGGACTGGGCAAATTGATGGGCTGAATTCCAAGCGGAAGCGCGAAGCCATCAATGACGGCGCGCTCCAAATCATTTCGTATTTTATATTCGCGCATCGGACAGAAAATTCTCCAACGCAGATGGTAACTGCCCAACGCCTATGGACAAAACACTGTTTCAAGCGGAAATTTTGGGCATTTTAAAGATGCATTGCTGCGCGCGAAATTGTGGCCAAGCGCGTCGGCTACGCCAGCCACGGGCGTGGTCCGATTCGATCACTCGCCCAAGTAGGCCTCTTGCACCCGCCGATCATCGAGCAACTCACGGCCCAAGCCCGAGAGCGTGATGGAGCCAGTCTCCATGACGTAGCCACGGTCGGCAAGGCGCAAGGCCGCGCGCGCATTTTGTTCCACTAATAAAATCGTCATACCTTCGTCGCGCAACTGTTTGATGGCTTCAAAAATTCGCACCACCAAGATTGGCGCGATGCCCATGCTTGGCTCATCCATCATCAACATGCGCGGCTCGCTCATAAGCGCGCGGCCAATGGCCAACATTTGTTGCTCGCCACCAGAAAGCGTTCCACCCTGTTGACGATCGCGCTCCTTGAGAATTGGAAAGAGCGCGTACACGCGCTCCAAATCGCGGCTCATTGCCGATTGATCACTGCGAAGAAAGCCACCCATTTCTAAATTTTCTCGCACTGTGAGCCGAGGAAAAATCCGGCGGCCTTCTGGCACCTGCGCCAAGCCCATGCCCACCACACGATCAGGCGGTGTGTTGGCCAAGTTGTTGCCCGCGAATTCAATCACACCCGCGCGCAAGCGTTGGATGCGCGAAATTGTCATTAATGTCGTGCTTTTCCCCGCGCCATTGGCGCCAATCAGCGTGACAATTTCGCGCTCGCGAACTTCCAGCGACACGGTGTGAAGCACATCCGATGGACCGTAGCCGGCGCGCACGCCGCGCACACTAAGAAGAACTGGCGGGGAATTGTTGCTCACCCTATTTCCTCCTTGCCCAAGTACGCCTCAATACAAGCCGGGTC
Organism: Planctomycetia bacterium; assembly: GCA_005789005.1. GTDB lineage: Bacteria > Planctomycetota > Phycisphaerae > Phycisphaerales > SM1A02 > SYAC01. The sequence goes on from SYAD01000095.1 coordinate 41,380, forward strand.
GTTGCGAATGTGTTCAGGCGTGCCCTGCGCGATTTGCTTTCCAAAGTTCAGCACGCAAATTCGATCGCTGACTCCCATCACAACGCGCATGTGGTGCTCGATCAACAACACGGTCACGCCCGAGTCGCGGATGCGGCGGATGAGTTCCATCAGCGTTCCGGTTTCAGTTGGATTCATGCCCGCCGCGGGTTCATCCAATAATAAAATGCGCGGCTCGCCCGCAAGCGCGCGCGCAATTTCCAAGCGCCGCTGTAAACCGTATGGCAAATTTCTGGCGGCCTCACCGGCGCGCGCCTCTAGTCCGACAAAGCGCAGCAACTGCAAGGCCTTGGCCTGAGCCACGTCATTTTCCTTATAAAATCGCGGCAAACGAAACATATTTGTAAGAAAGCCGCAGTGCAATTTGGCGTGCATGCCAACTAAAACATTTTCAATCACGCTCAACTCGCCGAACAAGCGGATGTTTTGAAATGTCCGGCCCATGCCAGCGCGCGCGATCAAATCCGGAGTACGCCGAGCGCGTGACCAAAGCGTGACAAATCCACCAGCTCCTACCGCGAAACCAATCAGAGCGGGAAACAACACGGCCCACAATCCCATGTTCCACAAACTTGTTCCAATAGAGCGCGCCGCTTGAGCGATTGGAAAAGGTTCGTCGTAGATGTAATTGGCCACGATCACATCTTTCCAAAGCGTGGTGGCGCGAATAGCCAACGTGACAAAGAACGCCAAGACAAATCCATTGAGCACCATGCGCGCAAATATGGCTGCGCTCCAATCTCGGCGAATTTCCTTGCCTTCAAATCGAACGCGCCCTTCGGTCGCTTGGTGTACGCCC